>JBJXFS010000353.1:0-7683 GCA_046155625.1 Verrucomicrobiales bacterium
GACCAGCACCGCCACGAAGTCCGGGGCCGTCGCGCCCCGGATCCCGGTCACCAATGGCGCCTGGGAACACCTCGGCCCCATCGTCGAGCTGCTCCCTCCTGACCGGCACGTCCTCGCCCCGATGGGCAACGCCACCTACCGCGGCGACGCCCTCTTCGACGAGATTTCCGACTGGCTGCGCGTCCTCGGCTGGCAGACCACCAAGGCGTACCACGAGTTCCGGGCGCTGGCGGGGTGTTGGGTCGCGATGAGGGACGGACTCCTGGTTGCCCGGGACTGGCTGCGCCACTCGTCCGTCACCACGACAGAACGCCATTATGGCCGGTACGTGCGGACCACCGTGAGCGACATCCCGGTTACCGCGCTGGCACCGGATTGAAGGGATGGCAGCGTGAACGACCTATTCGGCCAACTCGTCGTCGAGAAGTCTCTGCCCGCGGCGGCGGGGGAGACGAAGCGGCGCCCAACGCCACCGAAGGGCTACGCAGCCCCGCCGGGCACAGGCCCGACCGGCGAGACGTGCGGAACCTGTCGCCACATCGCACACACCGGCAACGCCGGGAAGTACAAAAAATGCCTGCTACAACGGCACCGCTGGACGGGTGGACCGGGCTCGGACATCCGATCCAAGTCCGCCGCGTGTTCCAGGTGGCAGCTGAAGGAGGCTAAGCCATGAGCCTGGAAGACACTATCAACCGAGCCGCAGGGGAATTGCCGGACGGCTGGCAGATAACCATCACGGTGGAACTCGGCGCTGGATGGGTCGAGTTAATCAATTCGGACGGCGACTCGTTGGACTTTCCCTTCGCCGGAAGCATTAGCGAACAAGTGTCAGACGCCATTACCTATGCCAACGACAACTCATAAGAGACCCACAATTGAATCCATGACCGAAGACGAATTCGTGGCCTTCCAGAAGAAACGGCTAGCGCTTCCCGATAATCTGAGCCTTCGTGCGAGCCGTGTGGATCTCCGCCACACGGCTTACCATTTCCCGAGTCTGCTCCGGGGTTAGCGATTCCAACCGCGGCAGGAGCCGCTCGAGGTGCTCCCGCAGGGCTGGACCCCGCTCCTGGATGAACTGATAGCGTTCGTCCGCGTTGAACGCCCCCCGTTTCCCTCCCAGTTCTGCCTCGGTCTGCATGGGAATCCACGCCCCACGGTCCGCCAGCAGGCGACCAAGCCGATCCTCTCGGATCGGGGACACAAACCGCTCCCATGGACTGGATTCAATCGGCTGGCCCCAGACGTTCAAGGCCGGCTTCCCAAGCCGGCGAGCGTATGGGATCTGCGCCAGGAGCGCCGCCCCAGGCGTCGCGGGATGCCGGGCAGTGGGGTCCATCATGCGATCAACCTGGGCCACCATCCGGCTCGATAACACCGTTCCCAGGGGTCGGGCCAGCGTCCGCATGACCGCGTCGTCGCGCTCCGCCCCCTGCTTGCGCAGCGCCGTCACCAGGTCCGCCACGCCTTGGAGCATCGATCGGTTCATCGCCACCGCCGCCATGCCGCGGGCCGCATAGGCGACGTGGGCCAGCGTACCTCGGTCCTTGAGCTTGCCGTACCGGACGGCGTCCAGGTAGGTGCCTAAAGATCCAAAGGCGATCGCGAGGGGCGTCTCAGTGTATGGGTACCAGGCGCCACCCACCCGCACCGACCAAGGGCGCCAGCCCGTCGCCAGCAGTTGTTGGCCGGAGGTCCCACCAGGACCAGGACCTGAAATGTCGAATTCCCGCTCTGGCTCGTCTTTGTCCCAGCCCGCCGCCACCAGCGCGCCAAGGATCGAGGTCAGAACCAGGCCGGCCCCTGCCTTGGCGTACATCTCGAACACGTCGTTGTACGCCCCCGGCCTCCCGTAGACGTTGCCCTTCCGGTACGCCTCGAGCAGTCGGACTGCATTGGCGCCAGGGGCGTAATTGATGGCTTCATTCGTCACGTTTGCCACGACGTTGACGAAGGGGACGATGATCCGACCGGCAGGGTACTTGGCCAGGATCGGCCGCAGGTGCTCGCTCACGACGCCGAGGAACCCATACGGCTTCCCGTTGAAGGTCTGGCGCAGGGCGTACTCGATTGCATCCTCACGCATGCCTTCCGGCCGGCGGGCATCGATCAACTCATTCACGCGGCGCCGGCGGTCCATGTCCGAGAGCCCTTCGGTGGCCGCCTGGGCCTCAGCCTCAGCCAGGACGGCCGGGCCAGCCCCCAAGAGTCGATTCACCTCGGCGGCAAACGCATCTCCCTTAAACCCGCCCAAGCGAGCTTGCTCCCGGGCCAATGCCATTTGACGCGCCTCCCGGAGCGGCATGAAGACCGCCAGATCCTCCGCCGCCATGAGGCGAGCCACCAGCCTCCAATGCTTCATGAGCTTCCAAAGGCCCTTGTCTGGCGCCAGCTCGATCGCGCCAGCCGGCTCCGCCTTGAGCATTCGAATGCCCGTCACCCGGCCCGTGGTCAATACCTCCGCCATTTCGGGCAATGCTTTCACCATCCCATCCCAGAAAGCACCCGCCAGGGCCGGAACGTCCCCTGGACGGCGGGCGGCCAGGGTGGTGAACGCCATCGCTGTCTGTTGGACGTTGGATAGGATGTTGAGAATGTGCGTCGTGGGCCCCGAGAGCAGCCTCGCGTACCAGAGGGAGAGCAGGAGCGACGATACTGGGACTCCGACCTCCCGCTTGATGGTGTCCAACAGATCAACCACCGCCCGATCCCGTTGAAAGCCTTCCGGAGCCTGCTGGATTCGTGCCGCCGCACTCATGACCCGGCTTGCAGCTTCACGGGTATACACCGGCAGCTTCAGGGCTGGCGCCACGGCGCGCCATGCGTCCTCGTCGGAGAGCAGTCCCATGTTGGAAGCTTCGACCAAGCGATCCCAGATTTCCCGACGGCGATGAACTCGGGGCGCCGCATCGATGGCGCGCTCGATCGCCTTGGCTTTGCGATCGGCCAAGAGCTTGGCGAAGCGGGTTTCGATGCGGTGGGCGAGTTGCTGGGCCACCACGGGATCCAGGCCTACGTTGACCGTCATCGCGCGCGCCAGGTCCTGCCCCTCTTTGACCTGGTTGCGCCAATGGCCCCGGATCGTGGAGGACAATTGGGACCGGGTTTCCCGCAAGCGCGCGCGGATGGCCGCATCGATCTCGGATTCAGGCATGTCCTCGACGTCGACCAATCCACTGCGCGCTGCCCGCAGTGCCCGGGACTCTCGAACTCGGGCTTCTTGCAGCCGTGCCCCTGTCCTACCCTGCTCCTTCTCCACCATCTTGCGCCATTCCTGGTCCGCGACGCTGGCCAAACCACTCACGTCCTGGTCCGCGACATGAACACCCGCCTGGGCAAGGGCGTACCGGATGCGCTCCTTGAGGATTTGGCCATCCTTCACCCCGTACCCGCGCGCGATCAGCTCACCCAAGCCAATGTCCGCGCGCGTCAGCTCCTCCTCCAGGAGCGAGCGCATGGTTTGGGGCGATACCAAGGCGGCCGGCAAGGTGGCCAGGTGTTCCACCCGGGGATCGTCGGGATACCGCGCTCGGAGTTCGCGCAATGTCGTCGCCCATACGTCGGAGTACTTCTCGGGATTCGCGAAGGCTTCGAGGATTTGTTGGATCGGCGCCAACCGTGGCGCCCGGTCCGGCCCCTCGGGCGGAAACTGGGCATCGATCTGGCCTCGCAACGCCTGCATCACCCGCCGAGTGAACGCGTCCAAGCTGGCCTTCTCCCGGGCCGGCTTGGGCAACCGAGCCAGCTGCGCAGCTGCCGCCCGTCGGTACTGTTCCCATAGCGGCATCGAACTCCGGCCCCGTGCGATCTGCTGGAAGGCGCGTTGGATGGTGGCTTTGACGTTGGCCATCACCACCGCGGAGCTCCCAAAGGACCTCGACACCACCACCCGGATGGCATTTTGGATGACCGGATCCTGGGCCAAGGACTCATTGATCGCCTTGGTGGTCGCCGCCTGGATCTCGGCATCCCCCGCCAACTCTGGCAAGGCACCCTGCGCGGCGGCATTCAACTCCTGGGTGGCCGCCTGGATCGCCGGTTCCAATTCGTCACGGACCTCGCGCGTCGCCTTCGCGACGGATCGCTTGTACGTCTGGACGAACCCCTCGGGCGTCATCGACGAGAACATCCGCAACGCCTGCAAGTACTGCGCGACGTCGGTGGAGCGTTCCGAGAATTCATCCACAAACGACGCCTGCACCGCTGCCAGCCGCGTGGCCTCCGCCGCTTGGCCGCCCGCGTGTGCCCGAGCTTGGAGAACACCCAACTGCTTGATGATAGCCATGCCCAGGTGAGCACGCACCATCTGAGGGACTCCGTTGGCGGGATCCCGCCACGTCAGAATCGCCTGCTCCGGTCCGCCGGCGGCCGTAATCAGACCCACCGCCATGGTAGCATCATCCCGATTACCCCGGCGCGAGTAGAGCGCGTTGCCGATCTGACCTTTGGCCAAGTCCGACACCAAGGGCTCGTCGGCGACCTGGTGCATGAACTGCCTCACCTCTTGCTTGTCCGGATCCGGAGGCACCGGGGGGAAGATCATCATGTGATAGACCCGGGGCGCGCCTTTGGCCTCCTGGAGCAACTGAGCCTCGATCGCCGTCAGCGACTTGCTCACCAAATCGTACCTTGCCTGATACCAATACGGCATGCGAGGGGGTGTGATACCCATGTCCGCCAGAGCCTTCTTGTTGCGGGCAGACCAGTTGAAGGTCTCCACCGCCGCCGCGTAGTTGGTCTCCATCTCCCGCAGAATGCGCTGGGCTTGGAGTCGCTTCGCTTCCAGGGGCTTGTTGGCATCCCTCGGCACGTCCAACAACCATTCCGCATACGAAAACTTGTTGCCCTTCGTGCGATTGTCGATTTCCAGAATGATCTCCCCCTGCCGTTTCAGGGCCGCCTCCAACTCCGCTGCGCGCTCAAAGGGTTGAATAATGAACCCTGCTAACTCGGTCTCGTTGCGCCGCATCCGGGCCAGGTCTCCCTGCAATTCAGCCGGACGCTCCGACACGGACCGGAGGTCCGAGGGAATGCCCTGCAATATCCCGCCGCCAGTGGTGGCCGCATGCGCCCGACCAACCTCACTGAACTGCCAATTCACTTGAACGCCGGACAACGTCGCCGGCGCTCCATCCTTGCCGGCGTGTTTCATGGCGGTGAAATCGGCCACCGCAAAAAATCCATTCAACCGGAAGGCGCGCTTGCCCGAGTGCTGCCAACCCACCAAATCACTCGCCAGCAACTTATCCGAGAAGTCACCCATGAACTTGGCCACCCAAAGGTCAAAAACTTCCGTTACCGCCTTGCGCTCTGTGACAGTCCTCCCGTCCAACTCCAGGCGGAAAGTGTCCCCAGGGAACGCCGCGGTGAATCGCCTCGCCAGCCGTTGCGCCTCCACAATCGCGCGCTCTGTCGCGGGGATGGCTCGCTCACGGAGGTTCATCAACTCATCCCGCGCCCGCCCCAGCTGGGTTGAGTGCCCAGCCCGCAGCGCTTCCAACTCCCGGACTTGATTGTCGACACCCACCTTCTCAACTGCCAACGGATCACCCGAGAACGCCGCCATCTGCTCCTCGAATGAGAGCGACACCTCGTTGGCAGCATCCTCAAAGTCCCGGCCCTCAAAGTCCCCGCGGAGGATCTGATTTATGAACCTTTGTTTGGTCGCCAGCTTCTGGAACATGGCAGCGTCCAGGGTATTCTCGACCCCGTAGCTAAACAACTCGACCACCGGGTTCTCATTGCCTTGGCGAATGATGCGCCCATTCCGCTGCTCGACGTCCATCGGGCGGGCAGGGGCATCCAGATGGTGGAGAGCAATCAACTTGCGTTGGGCATTCACCCCGACACCCATGCGTTCCGTAGAGCCGATCGCCACGCGCACCGTCCCTTCATTGAACTGAGCAAAGAGCGCCTCTCGTTTGGCATCTTTGATGTCGGACGTGAGGATGACCACTTCCTTCTCCGGAATACCTGCCCCCACCAGCTTCCGCTTAATCTCCTGGTACAGGTTGAAGTGCGGGTCATCCGGGTCGTCCTGGTACAAATCCGCAAACACCATCTGCGTGCCGAGTACCTCGGTCGATTCATGGTAGGTCTCCAGGATCCTCTGCACCGCCCGGTTGACCTTGCTGTCGGGATGATCCTCCGCCTCGCGCTCGACCATTCGCATGTCGAGGCTGGCTTTCTTGGCCAACCCAAACACCACCATGGGAATATGCGAGTTGTCGCGCTTCTCCCGGCCCTTCATATTATCGAACTGCTCCAACCTAGCGCGCAAGCGCGCTACATACGCCCGAACCTCGGGGGTCTGCTTCACCACAACAGCCGTTGTGCGTCCGTTCTTGAGCGCGGGCAGTCCTGGCAGATTGATTTCCTCCGCCGTGACCACATCCGCCACCGTCCTCCAAGCCGCAAGCAACTCCGGTCCGTTCACGTAGCGGGCAAACCGGGTGACTTGTTTCCATGTCCCGCCCGCGGTCATCTCCGGCTGCGTGACCGTGTCCCCAAACGAGCCCGCAAAGGAGTCAAAACTCTCCATGCTGTATTGCTTAAGAACATCGGGTCTTAAGTACCGCATCATAGTCCACGCCTCGGCGATCGTGTTGGAGACCGGTGTGCCGGTGGCAAAAATGACGTTGCGCCCCTGATTCTTCTCCTGCACCCACCGCACTTTCATGAACATCGACAAGCCGCGCTCACTCATGCCGGTGTCCAACCCCTTGATGGAATCCATCTGGGTGGTGAACTGCAATTTCTTGTACGCGTGCGCTTCATCGACGAAGAGCCCATCGACTCCGAGCTGCTCGAAGGTAATGACGTCGTCCTTTTTGCGGTTCGCAAGCTCCTTCAATTTCTCTGCCAACCGCTTTTTCGCGTTCTCCAGGTCCTTGGCCCGGGGCGATTTCTTGCCGCCGGCGTGTTGGGCCTCGATTTTGGCGCGTTCCAGCGAGGCCATTTCATTTCGAATCCAAGCCTCCTCGCGCTTTGGATCGTCCGGCAGCATGTTGACGTAGCTCTGGGGGATGATGACGCAGTCCCAATCGCCGGTTGCGATGCGGCTCATGGTCCCGTTGCGATGCTTACGCTCCCGTTGCGTGGCCGAGGGCACCAGAATGCGAGCCGTGGGATAGAGTCGTTTGAAGGCTCGTCCAAACTGCTCAAGCGTGGCCTGCTGAACCACGATCATAGGTTTGTGCGCCAGCCCAAGCCGGCGCATTTCCATGGCCGCTGTGATCATGGCATAGGTCTTGCCCGTGCCCACCGCATGCGCCAGGAGCGTGGAGTTCTGCAACATCCGCGTCACGACCCGCTTTTGATGATCGCGCAGGGTCACGTCGATGGACGCTCCCGGGTAATGTTCCCAAGTAGGCGCCTCGTAGGTCGGCGCCACCGTGCCATTCATGACCCGGTTGTAGATTGTCTCAATCTCCGCCGCGACCTCGGGCACGCTTGGCACCCAATCACGGAAGGCACGCTTCAGCTGGTTTTGTTTGTCCTGCGCCTCCAGGGTCTTGGTCGGGTTCTTAACCTGGACTATGTAGGGCTTGCCCGAGGATTCTGAAATGCGCTGCTCCGGATCAGTGACCACCGGGCTCTTCAGATTCAGCGCCAACTCCACCAGCAGCGACCCATAGTACCCATGCACGCCGTAGGTGGTGGCGTTGGTGGCTTCGCTAA
>JBJXFS010000369.1:0-6188 GCA_046155625.1 Verrucomicrobiales bacterium
CGCGATCCTGCTTGCCTGGGTGCTGCTCAATTCCTTCATTTTGGTCCGGCGTGGGGATACGTTTGACCCCTACCCATATATTTTGCCGAATCTCTTTCTGTCCATGCTGGCCGCCATTCAAGCCCCAGTCATTTTAATGTCGCAGAGTCGCCAAGCGGCGAAGGATAGGGTGGATGCGGCACATGACTACGAGGTCAATTTGAAGGCGGAGCTGGAAATTCTCAGTTTGCACGAAAAGCTGGACGAGTTGCGGGAGAAGCAATGGGGGGAGTTACTGGTGTTGCAACAAGAGCAGATTCAGTTGTTAACGCGGCTATTGAAGGAGCATGGAGGGGGAGTGGTGAGCGAGAGAATGGGAGGGGAGTAAAGCGGCTTGCCGGGGGCGCCTGTCGCGATCCCCCGGCTCCCACCGATTCGGATGCCTGCTCACCGAGGTGAGCGCGCGAGGTTACGCCCGTGCCTCTTGCTCGACCCCCGCCTCTTCGGTGTACGAAATGTCTTCCGCGCCCACACGTTCAAAAATGGCCTTGGCGCGGTCTCGCTCGGCACTATCGCGCGCATGGACGGAAATGAGAATATTGCCAGCCTTCACTTTTCCCTCGTACCGCTTGGCTTCATATTCTGGAATGCCCAGCCCAATGAGTGCCCCAGTGAGGCCACCCAGCGCAGCCCCAGCCGCGACCCCACTCAGCGCCGCCATGATCGGTCCGGCGGCGATGAAGGCTCCCAAGCCCGGAATTGCTAAGGCGCCGATGCCCACCATCCAGCCGAGCGCGCCCCCCAGCACTCCGCCCGTGCCAGCCCCCGCGGCCGCGCCCTCGGGTGCTTTGGTGTGCTGTTCGTGGGCAAAGTCCCGGGTGCCGGATTTATCGGGAAACAAGACCGAAATATCATTATGAGAAAAGCCCGCCGTCTTGAGCTGATTCGTGATGGTGATCGCCTGCGCTTCGGTGGTGGTGATACAAAACACTGATTTTGCCATACTGTTCTCCTCAAAAAGTTAAAGGTTAGTTCGCCGCGATCTCTAATTCATTTTTCACTTTGGTCGCCCCGGCAATTTGCTGGGCTTTGGCGTCAATATTGGCTTTCTCTTGAGCACTGGCGACTGGGCCCCGCAGCGTGACGACGCCATTACTGGTGATGATCTTCACGTTGTGGGCATTGGTGGACAGTGCAGCGTCCGCCACCACGGCTTGGCGGATCTGTTGAGTGAGGGCGATATCCGCCGCACTCTCGGATTGGTCGCCTGGCGTGAGGGTGGCGCCGCTCCGGTCCCGGACGTTTTTCTCCGTATTATCGGGAGCCGCCTTTGCCGCCGCGACTTGGGTTTTTGCCGCCGGCTGAGAGTCACAGCCGTACCCGCCGAGGCCGAGCAGTGAAATGGATAAGAATAACGCAGTGGGCTTGTTCATGGACATTCTCCTTGACCCTGAGAGCGAGTCCCGCTCACGAGTCCGTTAGAGTTGGTTAGAAGGTTAGGGAAGGTGCATTCCCCCCTATGCGACACGGGTCCTGACGCTAGAAGATGGTCGTGCCGTTGATCGGGGTCCCGGCAATGGTCGTCTCCGTCAGCACGCACGGATCGCTGAATGGTGGCCGCGCCTGAGTCTTTGTGCGCGCGGGGGGGTGCGTCGATGACGGCAGGGCCTGCTTGAGTACGGCTAACAGGGTGCTCACCACCGCCCCCACGGCGGCACTTTTCAGCATGGCGATTTCGTCCTTGAACTGCTCCTGGATACTACCGCCCATCCCCTGTGGCGGCGGGAACGAAGCGGACGCCTCGCGCGCTGGCCCCGCTGGTCTACTGGCCGGAGAGAACCTGGGCTCATAGGCGGCGCTCACCGCGGCCGGGTGGCCATTCCCCCCGCTGCCGAGCAGGTAGCCCACGACCAGCGATCCCCCTAACAGCAACCACGGATGTTGCTCCATCTGGTAGTGCGGATCAAAAGTGCGCTGCACCGCGTCCACGGTCTCTCCGACGCTTCCCTTCACATTCTCCACGATCTCCTCCACCGAAGATTGCGCCCCTTCCACGGTCTGCTTCACCGCGGCGACCGTCGTGTCCACCGTGTCTCTCACAGTCCCCACCATTTCCTCCACCGAGGCTTGCGCCCCCTCCACCGTCTCTCGTACTCGCTCGCCCAGCAGTTCAAGTTTCTCGGTCATGGCCGACCGGGTGTCGGCCATCTCTTGCTGGGTCTCTACAATAGTTTGTTGGATGTCCGCTGCTTCGTGAGCCATTGCCCATTCTCCTTTTGTGGCTTCATGGTCGGCCGAGTCGCCACGGTGAGGTCCGCCGTGGTAGTGGTGCCCAGGGCGAGCCACACTCCGCCCAGAACGACGAGGCTACTCCCGACGATGCCGTAACACCCCCAGAGCGGCAGCTCCAGGAAGACGGCCAACATCTGGACCAACATCACACTGAGGAGCACCCCCCCGGCGGCAACGATGCCGATCCCGATACCCCGTGTGATCGCGGCGCTCTTGGCTTGACGCAGCTCCTCGCGCGCGTCCAACTTGAGCATCGCCACTTCCTGTTCCAGCAAATTCTTGGCGTCGGTCACGATGCCGCTGAGCAACACCGCCACGCTCGGCTCCGCGATGTGGGACGAGAGGTTCTCCATGGCTCACCCCTTCATGCCGCGGGCCAGCAAATACCCCACGCCCACCCCGACCACGAGGGCATGGATAGGGTAGTTGCGCACTAAGGCAGTGAGGTCGGCGGCCAGATTTTCGTAGTCTTTCTCTTTCAGATACGTGCTCGCCGATTCCAACCCCCCGGCCACGGCGGTGGCGGCGGTGGCCATCCCCCCGTCCTGTGGCGCATGCTCGCGAATGACCCCGGCCAGCGATCCGATCTGCTCCCCGACCGCGGTGGCGGCCTCACTCGCTGTGCTTACGGCCGCCGCGCCAAGCTCTTGCGCCTTGGCCGCCATCCCGGCGACGGCCTCGGTTGCGTTCGTCATCCCATTCGCGCCACGTGCGGCCAGGGAATCGCCATACTCTTTCATGCGCTGCGTCACCTCGTGGTAGGCCTGTTCGCGCGCATAGCCGTATTTCTCTTGGAGCACGCCGATCAGCTTCTCCGTCTGTCCGCCGACCCGTTCGAGGTCGTCATCGGCGAGTTTGCCCCACCATGATTTGAGTGTGCCCCGCATTTGCTTCCATTGGCCGGTAAAAATGTCTTGGTTCATTGGAACCTCCTCTACAAAGACGGTAACGCGGGCGTCCTGTCCCGTCTGTGAGATTCTTGCTCCCCATGTTGGAATCATGCGGTAATCGGCCCGGGGGGCGCAGATTCCCGGTCCGATTGTCATTAGCCATTATCGGAAATCACGCCCTAGCGAGGCGTCTCTCTCTCCATCGCGCTACCCCCCGACTACTTCTCCTGAATGGACTCCAGGTAATAGACCAGCGCGAGAATACGGCCAATGACGCGCTGCTCGTCGAGCGGCTGGCCGCCGGCTTCCGTGAGAAAGTGCGCTCCCCACACGGGCATCGTGCGATTGCCATGCGCCATCACTGCTTCCCGGCCATCAATGACGGCGTAGATGCGCCAAAAGGGAAACTGCCCATTCTTTTTCTTGAGTTGGGTGAGGTTGGCGGGCGATGTGCGCAAGAGATCAGCCATTGGTCCCTGCCCTTTGCCCTCGCGTCCATGACACGACGCGCAGGACCCTTGGTATTCGAGTTGCCCACTGGGGAGCACCACTTCCTGGGCCGTGACCACACCGGAGTGGCCCAAAAGCAACAGGGCCACAGTCCACACCGAGATGATGAAAGTACGCATGATGGGGGTCTCCTTTGTTGTCTTCCGTGTCTCCGCGTCTTCGCGTGAGACGGATACTTGTTGTCGCCAGTGCTTAGGACTCTGGCGGTAACGTCCGTAGATAGTGCACCACTTCCCGCACCTGCTCGGCGGTGAGTTCCCCAGCGAAGTGCGGCATCGCGATACGATTCAATTTCATCATGTGCGTGATCTTGGGCCGCAGCTGTTCGTCGGTATGACGCTGGAAATAGGCGCGATCAAAAGCCGGAGGCAGTGGCTGCGCGGACGGAAACCCCAGGGCCTCCATCAATGCTGGGTCCGGCGCTTGGCCCCTGGGCCCGTGACACGAAACGCAATAGCGGCTGGACTTCCAGAGCTTGACCGATGGCCCCACCCCCGCGCGCATCCGCGCCGTGGCATCCCGCGCAGTGGCGAATATAGTGGACCTCACCTGGGGTGAGTCGATGAGCGGGAATCGCCGCCGTGGTCACGACTGTCGGACCTGTCGGCACGGGCGTCGCTGGTCCGTCACCAGGACGCGCGGGCAAAGGCGCGCGGGTGCATCCGAGCATCAGAACCACCACCAGCATCACAAGTATCCTCATGCCAATCCTCCTCGATAGTGATGAGTTAAAAGTTATGAGTTACAGCGGTTTGCAGTTGCGTGCGCCGGAGGGAAACACTCGCATTCCCTGGACAGCGCGGAACCTGGATTCCGCTCCGCTTCATCCAGGCTACCCCAAAACGGGATATTCATTTCGAGAAATCATCTCAGCACGGGCGGGCATGACTGGTGCCGCCTTCCACGCTCGATGAAGAAGGTTCGGCTCCTTGTCCCGCCGGATCCGCGTCTCCCCGGTGGAGCGTTGCCACGGTTGTCGTTGTGGGCTCCGACTGCTCCCGCGCTTCTGTCACCGCGGTTTCCACGCGTGCCACCGCCTCCTCCATCTGCTGGGTCACGTGACTCACCGGTGCGAGCGGCACCGGTTCCGCAGGTCCGGTCGGCTCCTCCGCCTCTTGGGCTGTGGCAATCATGGTCTCGACTCGCTCCACGGCCTGTTCAAGTTGTTGATCCGCCGCGTCCACCACATGATCTGGAGTCTGTGGGTCGATGCCCATACGGCTGTCCCGCCCGCGTAGCCGTCGCCGCATCTGCTGCCGGAGCGATTGCACGCGCACGCGCAACGTCGTGAGCGAGTGGGTCGCCACCGTCGGGTCCGCCGGTACCGGTTCCGGGTTGATCACCACGCGATCCAGCAGCACTTGCCCCATCACGGTCAGCGGGATGGCGATAAACACTCCCAGGATCCCGTACAAGGTGCCGAGGGCGAGCACGGCGAACATGCCGACCAGGGCGCTGAGACCGACGGCACGGTTCATGATCCGCGGAATCAAGACGTTATTCTCGAACATTTGCAACAGCACGGAAAACCCGATGACCAGCAGCACCGAGGGGAAGCCCAACGGCAAGGCCACCAAGATGGCCGGCACAGCGGCCAACATTGGTCCAATGAGCGGCACCGCCTCAAGTAGCCCGGCCAAGACGGCGAGCGCGAGGACGTGAGGGAGCCCGATGCAGACATAGCCGACGGCGGAGGCCGCCCCGATGATCAACATCGCCAGTCCTTGGCCCCGTATGTACGCGCCCAGCTTGGACTCGATTTCATGCCAGGTATTCAACACCTGAGGACGACGCGCGACCGTCACTAGCGACAGGATCAGACGCTCCATGTGTGGCACTTCCATCGTCCAGTAGAACCCGACCGCCAAGACGACCACCAGGTAGGTGAAGAAGTTCACGGTGCTGGTCACGACACTGACGGCACTCACAAAGAAGACCGGCGCCACCTCCGCGCCGTGCTGAGCGAGCATTTCAAAAGACGGGATGCTGTTCCCCAAGCGCCGCAGCAGCGGAGTCGAGTTGGCATGGAACCACTTGACCAAATTGGCGTACTGCTCGGGAACGCTTGCCGTCAAGGCGCGGATTTGCTCAATGAGCACGGGCGCGACGAACGCAACAATGAGTGTGATACCGACCAGGAAGAGCAAGTAGATCAGGAGTACGGCCACCCCTTTGGGAACACCGAGGCGACACAGCCGCACGTGCCCCGGCTGTAACGCCGCCGCCACGACAATCCCGAGGAAGAACACCACCAGGAGATCGATCAAGGCGTAGCAAAGAGCCGCCAGTCCGATCATGCCAAGGGCGAGGACCATCAGCGCGGCGGCGTTGCGCAGGTCGAGTTTTCGCATTTCCGCGCTGCTCTCACTCATTGTGGGTATTTCTCAGGCAACGGGAGCGGGCACCTGGAAACACCCGTCCTGCTAAATCAGCTGGGTAGCCTGGATGAAGCGAAGCGGAATCCAGGTTCCGCGCAGGGCACCCCGGATTCCGCTCCGCTTCATCCGGGCTACGAGA
>JBJXFS010000386.1:0-4506 GCA_046155625.1 Verrucomicrobiales bacterium
ACCTCGACTGGATCGTGATGAAGGCGATCGAGAAGGATCGCTCGCGGCGCTACGAAACGGCGAACGGCCTCGCGCTCGATATTCAGCGCTTCCTTGCCGACGAACCGGTCACCGCCACGCCGCCGAGCGCGGGCTACAAGTTCCGGAAATTCGCGCGCCGCAACAAAGCGGCGCTGCGTGTGGCCGCAGGCATCGCCGCGGTGCTGGTGGCAGCGACAGTCTTCAGCACCTGGCAGGCGGTGCAGGCGACGCAGGCGCGCGATCGCGAAGCGGCGGAGAATCAGAAGGCGCAGGACAAGGAACGTGAGTCTCGCGAAGTGTTGTCCTTTTTCGAGGACCAGGTGCTGGCCGCCGCGCGTCCGGAGGGCCAGGACGGCGGCCTCGGCATCAACGCCACTATCCGCCAGGCCGTCGATGCCGCAGAGCCGAAGATCGCCGAAGCCTTCAAAGACCGACCGCTCGTCGAGGCCTCTATCCGCCGGGCGCTGGGCAAGACTTTTAACTTCCTCGATCAGCGTCCCGCCGCCATGAAGCAACTGGAGCGGTCGCTGGAACTGCGCACGACGCACCTTGGGCCGGAACATCCCGACACCATGGACACGATGGCCGGACTCGGAGGAGCTTATCTCCGTGCGGGACGCCTGAATGAGTCCCTCGCCATGGCAGAGAAAGTCCACGCCATCAGACTGCGTACCCTCGGCCCTCAGGACGCGAAAACCTTGGAATCCATGAGGCAACTCGCCCTCACTCTCGAAGAAACCGGACGGTTCCAGGAATCTCTGCAAATGAGCGAAGAGACAGTCAGACTCTCCCAGAAACTCTACGGGGCGGATGCGGAGCAGACGCTCCTCGCGATGCATAACCTGGCGGCGAAATTAAGTGCGACCTGGCGGTGGAAGGAGGCAGCGGAATTGAACGGCGAGGTGTTCCGCAAGTTCCAGGAAAAATACGGTCTTAGAAATCCGAACACGTTGACCGCAATGCACAATCAGGCAAGCGAACTCCACGATGCCGGACGGTTTCGCGAGGCCATCAGTCTCATGGAGAAGAAGGTCGAACTGTCGCAGGAAGTGCTTGGCCGCGGGCATCAGGCCACTCGCGATTCCGAGGTGGTGCTGGGCGTATTCTACGCCGAGGATGGTCAATTGGAAAAGGCCAGGACTCTGCTTGAAGAAGTCCACCGGGAGTTGCAGAAGACCCACGGCGCCGCGCATCCGGAGACGCTCAAAGCCGCCGTCAGCCTCGCAGATTTCCATCTGAAGTTTTCGGGTCATATTTCACAGGCCGTGGCCCTGCTTCAGGGAGTGCCGGAGAAATGCCGCGAGATTCTTGGAACCGTCAGTTTGGGAACGATGTCAGCCATGCAGACGTGGGCTGATGCCCTTTTCGAAAGCGGACACCGCAACGAAGCACGCGCGGTGAGGGAACAGGTCCTGGAGATCACCCGCAGGAATTGCGGACCCGGTCACCGGACGACCCTCAGAGTGATGGAACACCTGGCCCAATCCCTCGCAGAGGAAAACAAGCCGCAGGAAGCGATGGCCCTGCAGCAGGAAGTGCTGGAAGTTCGCCGAAAAAACCTGGGCTCGAATCATCCGGATACTGTTATCGCGATGAATGCGATGGCCCTGTCCCTGACGGATGCGGGCCGCCCCGGTGAGGCGCTGGCGTTGCTGCTGGAGGCAAAGGGTATTTGCGAACGAACGCTGCCTCCGGCTGGTCGCACCACGCTGGCCGTCCTGGGAAACCTTGCGACTGCCTATAAGGAAAACGGTCGCCGCGATGAGGCTTTGCGACTGCGTCGGGAAATCCTGGATACTGCCCGCAGGGAATACGGTCCGGAGAGCCGCGTCACTCTGATGATGGTGGGGAATCTCACCGATTCACTCCGTGACGCCGGCTCCGTGTCGGAGGCGCTGGAACTGCGCGAAGAGATGCTGCAATTGACCACAGAAGTGTTCGGACCGGAACACCGCTCGACGATCATGGCGAAGCACTCTGTGGGGTTATCGATTTACGATGCAGGGAAACACGCGGAGGCGCTGGCTGTTTTCCAGGAGACTCTGGCTTTAAGCATCAAAGTGCTTGGCCCGGAGGATCGGGACACGCTCACCCAAATGGGATGGGTGGCGATGGCGCAGTTTGCCCTGGAGCAGTTCGACGAGGCACTCGCGCTGCGGGAGAAGGTTCTCGAACTGAATCGAAAAGTGAACGGGCCCGACCACATGGAAACCCTGAAGGCGATGTCGCTGCTCGCGGAGTCCCTGAGCAAGGCCGGTCGCGCAGAGGACGCGCACTCACTCTTGGGGGAATTGGTGGAACGCGAACGGAAGCACCTCGGACCGGAACACACCAACACCCTCCGCGACATCGAGCAGCTCGCCGAAGCCTGTTACGATAAGGGCGACAAAGAAGGAGCCATCGCGCTCATGGAGGAACTGATCCCTCTCTACGAAGAGGTGCATGGACGGGAGAACGAATTGACGCTCGGACTGAAGACGAATCTCTCGATCTATCTCGGAGAATCCGGCCAGTTGCGCAAAGCGATTGAACTGCAGGAGGAGGCCCTGGCGATCAAGAGCCGCGTCCTTCCCGCCGGCCACCCGTATCTGATCAACGCCATCGGGCACCTTGCGTATCTTTACGAAAGGGACGGCCGCACCGAAGAGGCCGCAACGCTAAGAAAGGAATTGGGTGACTCCCCTGACCCCTCCCCTACCCTGCCAAAGCAGGACATCAAGTCGCTGGAGGAGGCCCTCGCACTCGTCTCCAAATCGAAAGGCCCTGAGTCGCCGGAAGCCATCGCGGCCCTGACCCGCCTCGCCGCCGGCCACGTCGAGGAAAGTAACGCCCGCCTGGCGATCAAGAACGGCGTGAAGGCTCGCGCCATCGCGAAGAGCCAATTGCCCGCAGGCGACCTGCGAACCGTTGAGGCCATGAAGGTCCTACTGTCCGCGTATAAACTGGTGGACGACACGGACGCCGCCGCGGCACTCGAAGAGGAGTTGAAATCCCTCACGAAGGAAGATGCCAATCCCCAATAAGGACGACAGCCGGCCTACGCGTCGGAGGACCTGCTGGCCCAGTGTAAATCTCGGATTCGTGCACTCGTCGCACACGGCATCGGTTTTGATCACTCTCATCACCTCCAGCCAGCAGCGATGGGCCAAGGGCGATCCGGCGAGCGCGGTCCACCTGATGGATGAGGAGGTCGCTTGTCCTAACTCAATGAATTTTCGTGTGTTTCGTGACTTCCGTGGTTCCAATGCGCCTTTTTGAGTTGAAAATCTCGTCTCGGCCTGGGCCGACGAAGATTTTGCCCAACCGGCGGCGTGGCTCCAGCGCCATGCCGGCACTCCGCCGGTCACGGCGGATTTTTGCACGGGCGAAAAAAGCATGAAAAAATCGGGGGACGACTGGGAGTGGCGGGCTAAGACCGCCATACTGACTCGAGCATTCGACTCAGACCGTTCGCTCGCCATGTCAAAACGTGTTCGTTGCCATGGCGGCCCCAGCCCTCCACTCCCAGTGAAACACTACCTTACAACCGTGCAAAAATCCGTCGTGCCCCCGCAAGCAGATTCCTATCAGACGCTTGCTGCCATTCGTTGCCCGGCCTTATCATGGTGGCAATACTTGTCATTCCGGCTGACCGCGCCGAAACCGACATCACCCTCACGGCATGAAATCACGCGTCACCTCTCGATGGATGCCCCTGCATTTCGTGGCCCGATTGCTTTGCGTCACCGCCCTGGCCGCTGAGAGCGATTCGGCCGCCGCTCCGCCGCCGGTCTGGCAGAGCGGGACTCACCACCTGACGTTCGATGGACGCGAGCGCACGTTCATCCTTGACGTGCCGCCGGGGCTGAAGCCCGGAGCACCATTGGTCATGGTCTTCCACGGGTTTACCGGCTCCGCGAAGGATGTCCGGGAACTTACCGGTTTCGCGAAAGTGAGCGAGCAGCATGGGTTCGTGGCGGTTTACCCCGACGGCACGCGCGATTCAAAGGGAAAATCATTCTTCAACGTCGGCTACGAGTTTCATCGCGATGAAACCGTCGATGACGTCGAGTTTTCCCGCAGTCTGGCCGCCCGGCTGACGCGGGATCTCGGACTCGACGCTCGGGCCGTGTTCGCCACGGGTTTCTCCAACGGCGGCGACTTGAGCTTCCGGCTCGGCGCCCAGCGGAAGCCGTTCGTGGCCGCCATCGCTCCGGTGGGCGGGACGATGATGCAGTCCTGGGCCAAGGATTTCCGGCCATCGAAGCGTATCTCCGTGCTGGCCGTGAACACCCGGGACGACAAAACAACACTCTGGGATGGCGACATGACCAACCGCGATGGCTGGGGTGCCTATCTTAGCACCGAAGCGGTGATGGACCTGTGGGTGAAGGGCCTCGCGCTTGAACGCAGCGAACGCGTAGACCTCGCCAAGACGATCCAGTTGCGGCGCTGGTCCACGGCAATTGATGTCACCGAGGCGCAGTTATATGTCCTTCAAGTGGG
>JBJXFS010000387.1:0-38350 GCA_046155625.1 Verrucomicrobiales bacterium
GAAACCATTGCCGAAGCAGCCGAAGTCACGGCCGAGGGCTTGGTGTTGACGGGCGCAGCAGCGTCGGAATTCCTGCCGACAAGCATTGGCCTCGCCACCGACGCGACCTCAGCGGGACGCGGTGCCAGCAAAGCCGGTGCAGCGGTCGGCTGGGCAATCACAAAGATCATCGCCACGATATCCAAGTCGGTTGCAGGTTTTATGGACGTGGGTATCGCCGGCCAGCAAATGGCGCTCGATCGCCGGCTGGATTCCATCGGTTTCAGCCTCGAGGAACAGCAGCAGGCCTACGAATTGGAGAACCTCTACCGCGAACTTACGACGCAGGAGTACGCGCTGGCCCATCCGCTGGCCGCCTACCAGGCCGCCAACGAGCGTGTGGCCAGCATCCTTGGCCGCGGCCAGCGGGTGCTGGAAGAGCGGGATGCCTTTCGCCGGCGCGCCGCCGCCATCGTGCAGGGGTACCGGACGAAGGACGTGACCTTCCGCATCTTCCGCAATGAAGCCCTGGAGCAGTACCGCTCGCTCTTCGATCTCGCTGGCCGGTATACCTACATGACGGCCAAGGCTTACGATTACGAAACAGGCCTGCTCGGCACCACCGAAGGCCAGGCGTTCATCTCCGGCATTGTGGCCAGCCGCTCGCTGGGGGATGTGCGCGACGGCGATGTCTTCGTCACGACGAGCAACCTAGGCGACAACGGTCTGGCCGGTGCCATGGCCAAGCTGCATGCCGACCACGAGGTTGCAGAGGGGCGCCTTGGCATCAACAACCCGGAAATCTACAGCACTCTCTTCAGCCTGCGTGGTGAAAACTTCCGCATCCTCGATGATCCCAGCCAGACCTCCGATGACGAAGCCTGGCGGCAGACACTGGAGCAATTCTTCAAGGCGAATATCCTGGCCGATCCGGATGTGGCCGCGTCGTGCCGCAACGTGAAGCGACGCGACGGGCGGCCGGTGCCGGGGATCATCATTCCGTTCAGCACCACCATCCAGCACGGGCTCAACTTCTTCGGCCTGCCGCTTGCCGCTGGCGACCATGCCTTCACGGCGACGAACTTCTCCACCAAGATTCAAAGTCTTGGCGTCGCGCTGCCCGGCTACGTCGGCATGGATGAATACACCAGTGGCGATCCTGTCGCCGACACACCGGCTCTGGCCGATCCCGACGCTCTCGCCGCCACGCCGTACCTCTACGTCATCCCCACCGGGTCCGATTACTTGTATGCCCCTCCGCTGGGCAATGAATTGGTCGAACGCTCATGGCTCGTCGAAGACCAGGCGATTCCGCTTCCCTTCAACATCGGGGCCTCGGCATTCAACAGCACCCAGATTTTCAATGCCAACGGCACCCTGAGCGAGCGGCCCTGGGTCATCCGCCAGCATCAGGCCTTCCGGCCGGTGGCCGATCCGGCCCTCCTGCTCGGTGGTCTGCCCACGGAGTTCACCAGCCACCGCCTCGTTGGCCGCAGCGTCTGGAACAGCGGCTGGAAGTTAGTCATCCCCGCCTACACCCTGCTTAACGATGAGCAGGAGGGCCTCAATCGCTTCGCGCGGACCGTTCGGGACGTCCGGATCTTTATCCGGAGCTACAGCTACTCGGGCAATTGAACCGCCCTCCGCCCTCGGCGGCCTTCCGCCGCTGGGACAGGGCATGATTCACTCACTCCATGAAGATACTCCTGGTCACACTGGCCGTGCTCGGTCTCGCCGCCGCCGCGTATTTTGGACTCCATCCCGCCAAGCCACCGCCGGCGCCGGTAGACCCGACCACGCTGCACGAAGGCACGTTGACGATGACGATGCCGCCAGAAGAAGTCTTTAAACGCGCCCTTTGGCGCCGCCCAACCCCGGACGACAAAATCCTCCACGCCGAACGCCGCGAGTGGGCCGAGAACAGCTCTGAAGGCGTGGCTCACTGGCAGTGGTTCCTTGCCGTCGAACCCGGCCCGGGCTTGAAAAGTTGGCTGGTCGAGCAGAACCCGTTCGCCCTTCAGCCTGCCGAAGCCGCGGCCCTGTCCGAAATCAAAGGCCCCCCGGAGTGGTTTCCGACGGATTTTCCCAGTTTCGAAATCCAATCAAGCGGCTCTCGGGGAAATCTCGTGCTCCTGTGGAGCCGCAAGGGCAACACGCTCTTTGCCACCGGTTCAGGCAGGGGGTTCACCCCGGGTGCGCCCGAACCCCCCACTGCTACCACCACAACCGGGGCCGTCACGCCAGGCCGTCTGCCTCAGACACCCCCGCCGACATCCCCAGGATCATGAATTCACTTCATTTGCGATCCCCCCGGCGGAACATTCATCCGGGCGCTTCCGCCCTTCTCCTTGGAAAGTCGCTGTGAAAAAAAGCACGGTCGGATCGACCAGCGTCAACTCGGCGTGCCGCCCGTCGTCACTTCCAACTCCAACGAGCAGGGCCCTTCAAATCGCGGATGAACTGGTCGTTGCCGACGACCGCCAGGTGCGCCCAGGTTTCCTCTTCGCTGGCTGCGGAGGTGGTGATAGGCGTGATCGACGATCACGACCGGTGTGGACATGTATCCTTGCTCGTTCTGTGACCAGACTTCGCTGGCCTGGAAGGCACCATTCTCCCCAGTGATGCGCAACCTGAGACTGCGACCGCCGCAGGTGCTGGTGAAGACCCCGTCCCGATAAACCACCGGAGTGAGAATGTTCATTCCTCGAAACGACGGGATTGCCGATTCCCACAACACCGAACCCGAGGCCGGATCCAGTCCGGCGAGTTTTTCGCGCGATTGCACGACCAGTTGTTCCCGGCCGCCGAGCTTGGCGACCAGGACCTGCGTGTCCGGAATCGAGAAAGACAACGAGGACACGGATGACCAGGGCCGATCATCTCCTCATAGGGACGGCATGTGTCCGGTCGCGACGCGGTAGGTGATGACGTAGATGAATCCCGCGAGAAAACCGCCGACGTTGAACATGACATGCGCCCCGAGAGCGGGGATGAGGCTGCCTGTCCGGGCACGGGCCAGTGCGCATACGTATCCCAGTACCGTGACCGACGGCAGGATGACCATGGCCGCGGCGATCTCCATGTCACCAAAGAGCAAGGGTAGGTGCATCGCTCCAAAAAGCGCTGCACTCCACACCACCGCGACGCGCCCCTGCCCTTCAATAAGCGTTTGAAACCAGCCCCGGCAATAGACTTCCTCCACGGTGCTCGAGATCACCCAGAACCAGAGAATGATCCCGGGCAGACCATAGGCGGCCACGTCCCCTCCCATCCCTCGTAACCGGAAAACCAAGATGATCCCCGTGCTCGCGACACCCAGCCCGAGCCCCCATAGCAGGAAGCGGCCGTTGGCTGGCCTCGGCCGGCGAAATCCAAACTCGGCCAGTGGCCGACCTGAGAGGGCCATCGCCCCAACCGCAACGGCCGCAATCAACCCTTGGTTCACCGCTTGCCGCGCCCATGGATACTCCTGCGTCACCGACTCGGGCACGGTCACGAAAAATCCCGCAATGGAAATCCCCAGCGCCAGCCCAAATGCCAGAATTGGGTTCCACCCTGGCCTCGATGGGTGCGGGTCTTTCATGGGGTTCGTCGCTCCAGGATGTGTCCAAAAGGATCGGCACAGTGAGCGACCGTGGTCTCCCGCAGTCGAACAGGTTCATTATGCCGTATTCGATAGTTGTCGGACAAAACCCGCAGCCACAGGCGAAGCTCACCCACGACTCCCTCCGCTGCCAATGAATTCTCCACACGCTGAGTGTTTCCATGCTCAAGCCAGCTTCCCGCATTCTCAAGCCGTGAGACTTCATGCCACGAGCCGAGGCTCCGGGCATCGGAGCGGAAGACTTCCGGTGGACGGCTATAACAGAAGTCGTTGGCATTCTGGGCAATATCGGAGGCGAAACAGAGATCGCCGAAGGATATCGCCGCTCGAGCGGGCGAAAGCCCCTTCGCCAAAGCCCCTTCGCCAAAGCCCCTTCGCAGAGTGAGCGTTCCGCCCTTCAGAGCGGCGATGTTCGCAGCAGTCCGAAAGGATCCAGCGGTGGCTAAAGCTGCAAACTTTACAACGCGCCTACTATCAAATACTTGCTTTAATGCAGGAAAACGCTCTGAGTGGGGAGCTGTTGGCGAGAGGCTGGGGGAGATTCGGATCAGGATTAAGAGGCTTTGGGCGACGATGTTGTTGGTCGGGGTTTTGCGGAGGCGACCGGCGATGAGGACGGCGATCCCGCAGAGCATTGTGGCGCCGGCGGAGGGGAATTCGTCGACGAAGCGGTCGATGTCATCGCGTTGGATGGCCCAGACACACCCCTACCCCCACCCCCCTTTCTGTGACCCACGCCTCCATTCCCCTCGCCGGCCCTCACAAGTAAATTCCTGCTATCAGACATCCCAGTCCAGGACAACAGGCGGGGCATGGAGGTACTGAGCCATGCGGCGTTTGGCCTCGATGTCGCGGTACACGCGTTCCACTTGGTCTTCGCGCAGATCCATGGTGGTGGCCACTTCACTGGCGGAGTATCCGCGGTCTTTGGCAAAGAGCAGGAGATCCATTTTCTCATACGGCAGGGAGAAATAAAACTCCTCCTGCGACTGCGGCAGCGAATACGTGTCCGTGGTCGGCGGGCGGCTGGCGATTGCCTCAGGGAGCCCGAGAAACCGGGCCATCGCGTAGACCTGCGACTTGTAGAGATGCGCGATGGGTTTGATGTCGGCCGCGCCGTCACCGAGTTTGACGAAGAATCCCTGGTCATACTCAAGTCGGTTCGGTGTGCCAGCCACGGCGAAGTTGAGGCGGTCGGCGTGGTAATACTCGAGCATCTTGCGCGTGCGCTGCTTGAAGTTGGTGGCGGCCACGACTCCGAGGTAGGCTTCAAGGGTGAGACGCGCCGTCCTCCTTTCGCCGCTGGGCGACTGTGCGACCACGGAAAAGAGCCTGAAGGTGTCGTGATCGAGCACACTTGGGAGGATGATTTTCGATTTCCAACCGGGGCCATACTCGGGGAGGACCAAGCGGATGGCATCGTCGCGGCGGCGATAGCACGCTGCGGCTTCCAGGATGGGGGTGATGTCTTCATGGGTCCAGCGGACGCCGATGTGGTCGGCAAGCTGCCGGCTGAGCGGCAGAGTGTCAGCGGACGAGTCGCGCTCGGGCATCATGAGGCCGAAAACTTTATCCGGACCAAGGGCGAGCACGGCCAGGGCGGCCACCACGCTGCTGTCGACACCGCCGGAGAGGCCTACGACCACGCCCCGGCGCCGAAAGCGTTGAGTGACCGTGTCGCGGAGGCCCGTGGTGATGGCAGTGGCGGCGTGATGGAGGTCGATCCTGAGCAAGTCTGCAGAGAGCGGCGGCAGCTTCATGAGGAGGTGTTTGGAAACGGAGTGGAGAATTCGGCGGCGCGGCGGCGGAGCTCAGATTTCATGACCTTGCCGCTTCCGGTGTGCGGGAGGGCGGCGACCAGCCGAATGTGTTCCGGGACCTTGTGCGGTGGCAGCGATTGCCGGCAGAGACGTCGCAGATCGGACTCGATCACGCCGCCGTCCCGCGTGGCGACAACAAAGGCCGTGACCGCCTCTCCGAGCCAATCGTGAGGCACTCCGACCACAGCCGCCTCGACCACGCCGGGGTGCGCGGCCAGGACGTCCTCGATTTCCTTGGGACTGACGCGGTTGCCGCCGCACTTGATCATGTCGCGCTCGCGGTCGACAATATAGACGAATCCGTCGGCATCGACGCGAGCCAAGTCGCCAGTGTGCAGACGTCCGCCGCGAAAATAGCGGGCGGTTTCCTCAGGATCCCTCCAATAACCGGTGCAGACATTTCCGCCGCTGGCCACGATTTCGCCGACTTCATCGGAGCCGAGGTGAACCGGCAGGCCTTCAGGGGTGAGCACATCCAACCGTGTTGAGGGCAGGCCGCGGCCGATGGAGCCAAGCTTGTCCGCGAGTCGTTCCGGTGGGAGAATGCTCAGGCGGGCGGTGGCCTCGGTCTGACCGTACATGGTGAAGAATCGGGCGTGCGGTTGGGCTTGTCGGATTTCCTCGATGAGCGGGCTGGGCAGACGCCCGCCAGCTTGCTGAATGCAGCGCAGTGTCGGAAGCGGTGTCTTCTTAAAACGCGACTTGCGCAGGAGGATCTGGAAAGTGCTGGGGACTCCGGCAAGGCCGCTGCAGCCGTGCTGGGTAATGTCGTGCAGCACGGTTTCCGGGTAGAGAAACTGATTGTTGATGACCAGGGAGGCGCCGACCCACAGGTGGGTTTGGAGGACGGAGAGACCGAAGCAGTAGTGGAGCGGAAGCACGAGCAGGGTGCGATCCGCTTGAGTCAGCCCGAGGGTGGCCACGATGTCTTCCGTGTTGCAGACAATGTTGCCGTGGGTGACCACGACGCCCTTTGGCCTGCCGGTCGATCCGGACGTGAACATGAGGGCGGCGATCGCATTTGGGGGAACTGCGGCAGCCTCGGTCGTGCGGCTGGCCGTCTCGGCGAGCACGCCTTCCCCGGCCACGAGTGGGCAGGAGAGAGTGGTCTCCAGCTGGCCCAATCGGCGTATGTGGGTGGCGGTGGCCAGCAGGGCGGAAGCGTCCGCGGTCTGCATCACCTCTCGAACGCCGGCCGGCGTGCTGTCGAGAGGGAGAGGGACCGCGACCAATCCAGACTGCAGAATGCCCGTGTAGGCCTGGATGAAAAACGGCGAGTTTTCTGCGAGCAGGCCGATCCGTGCTCCCGGCGCGAATCTCTGTCTGCCGATCCATCCGGCCACCGCGGCAGCTCCGAGGCGCAAGTCGTCGTACGTGAGGATCCCCTGTCGATGGATCGCCGCGGGAGCACTGGCGCGACCTCGGGCGAGTAGCAGGGTGGCGGCGTTCATGAGGGGGCAAACGCGGCCTTAGGGGGCCATCGATTCGGGGCAGGCAGGCGCCTTGCGTTGGACAAACTGAACCAGGCTGTCGATGGAATCAAAGTTGTCGGGGACCAGTTCGTCGTCCGTCACTTTGAAACCGTAGGATTCCTCGAGATGGCTGACCAATTCGAGCACGCCGGTGGAGTCAAGCACGCCGCGCTCGAGCAGCGAATCGCCGTCGGCGAGGCCATTGTCGACACCGAAGAGGAAGTGCTCCACAAGGAAGCATCGGAGCTGTGAGCGAAATTCGTTCATGGCATGGATATGGAATGAGTGATGAAACCGCGGACTAGCCTTGGGCAACGACGCCCCCTCCTCCGTCGACGACCACGGTCTGGCCGACGATGCCGGAAGCGGCCTCGCTGCAGAGGAACTGGGCCACCCGGGCTACCTCGTCCACACTGACGAGGCGGCCGAGCGGCGAACGGCGGGCGGCGGTCTCGAGCCTTTGTGTGCTATCGGGCAGGACCTTCCAGACGTCGGTGTGCAGAGGGCCGGGAGAAATGACATTCACGCGCACGCCCCGCGGGGCGAGTTCGACTGCCATGTGGCGCATCAAGGCCTCAAGGGCGCCTTTGCTGGAGCCGACGAGGGTGTATTGAAGGGCGGCGCGATGGGCTCCCTCCGAGGAAACCCCAAGGATCGCAGAACCCGCAGGCATGATGGGGAGCAGACGCCGCACGAGTTCGAAGCACGCGCGCACATTGAGGTTGAACGTCCAGTCGAGGTGCCGGAGATCGAGTTCCCCGAGTGGCTTGTGAACGCCGGTAGCGGCGCAGTGAACGAGGCAGGAAAGCTGGCCCAGAGTGGATTCAGTGGCAGCCACGAGCGAGTCCATTCCCTTGGGTGCGGTGAGATCGGCTCGGATGGTGGCCAGACTGAGGCCTTCCTGCGCGGCCTCCGCGGCCAGGGATTCAGCAGCCCTGGTGTCGCGGACGTAGTTGGCCAGCACGGTGGCTCCCGCGCGTGCGAAACAAAGCGATAGCGCCCTGCCCAGACCGCGGGTGCCACCGGTGATGAGGGCGGTCTTGCCTTGCAAGGAGAATGGGTCGGACATGGATGGGGGCGGTGCGGGGGTCAGAGCGCCGGGCCCGGGTCAGCGCCGCGCGCCAACGGGCGGTTCAGGAACCGTTCGAGCACGTCGTCCCGGATTGGGGCGGAGAAGGAGGAAGCCGGGAGGAAGGTGTACATCAATTCGGCGGAGCACACGGCGCGACCGGCCACATCGGCGGTGGCCGAAGCGGTGGCGAACTGAGGCCGGCTGGTTCGGATCTGAGCGTGAAGAGTCACGGTTTCACCAGGACGGACCCAGTCGCGAAATGTGGCGGTTTTGATCTGGGCCAGTATCGGGCGGCCTCGATCAGGGGCCTCGGCCAGCAGGCACTTGCCCGCCGCCTGGGCCATCATTTCGGTCAACAGTACTCCCGGCACGACCGGGAACCCAGGGAAGTGGTCCCGGAACAACGCCTCTTCTGAAGAAAGTGTTGTCATGGCACGGATGCTCCGTCCCGGGTCCAGATCCAATATCTCGTCAACCAGGATGAATCTCATCTGGCCCCCGTGAGCTTGTGGTTCTTTCGAAGCACCGCGAGGATGTCGTCGACGCAGTGCATGTCTACCATTTCCTCGTCCGACATCACGACATTGAACTGTTCATCCATGCCGGCCATGAGCACGAGGACCCCCATCGAATCCCACGTGTTGATTTGCTCCCTCCGAGTCTCAGGGGTCAGTCTGTCTGCGGGCTCTTGGAAAATGTCCGCAATCCAGTTGAGGGCCTCTTGTTCGGTCATTTTTGTGCTGAGTGGATGTTTGATTTTAGTGCGATGGCGCTCGGGATTCGCTGCGGGGTCTGAGTCCATTCAGGCCGCGTTCGCCGCCGGTTGGTCCATCACCAGATGGTTGAGATGCGCGTCCGGAGCCAGGTCAACCAAGGCTGATCCCCACGACAACCCGACACCATATCCAAGCATTAACAAGGTCAGCGCCCGATCTGTCGGACGCTGAAGACCACCTTGAGTGACGGTCAGGGGTACTGACGGGCCCCGGTATTGCCGAAGTTCTCCAAAATGATGGGCATCCGGGCCGGGTCGACGGAACACTTTTTCGCCAGATGCCTCATGATGAATTGGTTGGACTGGTGAAGGATGAAGTAGTCCACGTCGGCGGGGGTCAGCTGTGCGGCAGCCAGGGTGTCGGCGATCAGCGGCGGCAGTCGGCTCAGGGTGAAATTCATGATACCGGCCCCGTTCATGCGCAGGAAATACTCTCGCCGGTCCGGGTTGAAGCGGTCGCGGAACCCGCCCGCTTCGATGATCAAATCAGCATAGCCGGTCCCGTCGGTGTGCAGGCTAAACCACCACGGCCGCACTGCCGAAGGATCGCCCGCCTTGGTCGACGCAGCCTCGATTGCTGTCGCCGAGCCCGCGTCGCCGAAAAGCAATCCCACCGCCCTGTCGCCAGGATCGCAGAAGCGCGTCGGTGTTTCGCCGTGCAGGAGCAGCAGCCGGCGAAATCCACTCCCCTGCAATATCATCCCCGCAAGCCATAATCCATACGTGTAGCCAGAGCACCCCAACCCCACGTCAAACGACGCACACCGGTCGGAAAGTCCCAAGTCGCGATGGATCAGACAGGCCGTCGACGGCTGAAAGTAGTCCGGGCTCTGCGTGACAAAAATCACAGCATCCACGCTCGCAGGGTCCCAATCGAGCGTCCGCAATACGTCCTCCGCCGCCCTTCGACACAAATCACTGCTGCAGACGTCCTCGGCCGCCAGCCGCCGCCGCTTCACCCCCACCATCCGCACAACCGATTCCACCTCCTGTACTGAGAATCCCTCCGCATCCCGCATATTCTCAAAGACCCGAGGCGGCACCACCGTCGTGATCGCCCGAATCCTGTGCGCGCTCGTTGAGGTTAATGCCATCCTCTAAATACACTATAGCAGGTTTGATTTTTTGCTAGTATCTATAATTTCCACGTTCAAACCGTGCCCGGCATACACGAAGGCAATCGGTTGGTTTTCGAAGGCTTCTCCCGGCTGAGACGGGGTCAGCACGCGGAGCCCTTCCGCCTCCAAGCGCGAGATTTCCGATTCCAAGTCCTTGCACTGGAAGCACAAATGGTGCAGGCCGCCGCCGCGCAGCGCCATGGCATGGACCGGGGAGGAGGCGTCGGTCGGTTCCACCAGCTTGACCGTAAGAGAATTCTCTTTTTTGAGAAAAACAACCCGCACGCGCTGGCGCGTGTTGACCACCGGCTCCGTCATGGGAGAGTATCCAAACACCCGGCTCCAGTGTTCGATGGCCGGCTCGAGCGAACGGACGACGAGGGCGATATGGTCAATGATCATGGGGTAGAGGGGTAACGGGGAGCGCTTCATCAGGTGCCGCAGGAGGCCCAGTGCTTGATGATGGGGCAGGCGATGACCGGCCGGTCGCCTGGCCGCCGACGGGCCGCAAGCCAGCCCAGAACTCCTCGATCGAGCCGGCTGAGGCGAGAGGGACGGTGGCTTCCGCGACGACCTGGGTGGGAGCGGGCATGACAAGCTGCCTGGGCGGGACGCTTCGGGAGATCACGCAGTTGGCCCCGATCACGGCTCCCTCGCCGATCCGCACCTCCTTTCCGCTGGTGCAGAGGATGACGGCCTGCGGTCCTATGAACGCCTCCTTCTCGATGACAACCCTGCCCACACTCTTGTTGTGGGCGATGATCATGGCCCGCATGCTTATGGCGGCGCCATAATGGATTTCCACGAGTTCCGGGAACTCGCCGTCGATAAATACTTCGTCGCCGATGAACACCCTGGGTCCAATCTTCACGCCCCGAAGCCGGTGCAGAAACGGCCTCAAGGTGAAAGCGCCGGGGCTGATCCGGGCCACGAGGTTCAAGATGCGGTTGACGCAGCGTCTGAGGAGCGACTTTGCCACGGGAGCTGGGGATCCGCGTGATGATGAGGATCGAGTCGATGGGAACCGAAGCGGCCGTCGCCGTCAAGCTCAGAGGTCGGCACAAGGCATCATTGGATCGCGGTGTATGATGACATCGTCCCGGTCTGTGACGGGCGCATTCTCTGGCGGTCGTTCGGCGAACCAGTGATGGACCAATTGGGTCGAGAGCACGCCGGCCAGCGCCATGTCATCGGTTTCGCTGAGATCGCCGCCCGCCTCAGCCTTCTCGCAGAGCCTGGCCACGGCCCGCGGCAGAAAAAGGCCAGTCGCCCGGAGCGCTGAATCGGACAGCAGCTCCCCGACATACTCAGGAGTTGACGGGTGGAAAAAGCTCCGTGCGATCGGGGCTCGGTACGGGCGTTTGAGGCGCTGGCAGATCGGAGCAGGGAGGAAATCCCGGCCGACCGCGCGGAGCAGGACTTTCTCCCGGAGCCCCTGACGTTTCAGGCCTGAGGGGAGGTGGTTGCACCACTCGACCAAGCGCACGTCGAGGTAAGGGTGGCGCCCCTCGATCGAATGGGCCATGGAGACCCGGTCTCCCTGGGACGACAGCAGATAGTGGGAAAGGAAGAGGGTGATTTCCATGTACTGGGAGCGGGCCAGCGAGTCCCAGCGGCGAAATCCTGCCGGCAGCCAAGGAGCCAGTACGTCCGCTGGAGGGCTCGGTTCGGCGACTCCGGCCGCCGGATCGAAGAACCGCCGCAGGCGCTTGGCGTTTCGCCATCGGATGGCATGGGAGTAAACCAACGAGTCCACCTCAGTAAGGCCTTGGCCGAAAAATGCCTTCATCATGCCGGTGGCGGCCGTGCCGGGCGGGAAGATGTCTGGATACAGCCGTTCGAGAAGGCGCGGGCGACGGGCGGACGCAGGGGCGCGGGCCCAGAACTGGCGGACTGCGGCCTCCTTGAAAATGTCATAGCCGCCGAGGAATTCGTCGGCCCCCTCACCGGTGAGCACGACTTTGAATCCGCGCGCCCGAACCTGTTGGGCGAGCAGATACAGGGGCACCGGCGCGGTGCGCAAGATCGGGGTTTCCGTATGGCGGACGACCGCGGGAAAAGCGTGCCCAATGTCCGCGTGGGTGGCTTCCACGACCTCGTGGTCGGTGCCCAGATGCGCCGCCATCCGCACCTGGTGTTCGCGTTCATCGAATCGCGGGTCCGCAAAGGCTATGGAAAACGTCCTGAGCGGGGTCGACGTGGAAGACCGGACAATGGCAGCCAGCAGTGAGGAATCCAGTCCGCCGCTCAAGTAGGCGCCGACTGGCACATCGGCGCGCAGGCGAATGCGAGTCGCCTCCACCAGTCGGTGCTTGAGTTCCTCTTTCCACTCCCCGGCCGAATGAGGACGGGGTGCGGACGCGGTGGACTCGCGGTCAAAGTCGCAGTCCCAGTAGCGCTCGAGGTGAGTGCCCCCCTCTTTCCAACGAAGCCAGTGGGCCGGGGGCAGCTCATGGATGCCCGAAAACACACTGCGACCGGGAAGCACGGACCAGTAAGTAAACACTTCGCCCACCGCTTCCGGATTCAGGCTGGCCCGCTCTCCGATCCCTGACAGCAAGGACTTCACTTCGGAGCCAAAATACCACGCCCCGCGATGCTCCGTAAAGAAGAGCGGTCGGACGCCCAGACGGTCTCTAGCCAGAAACAGTTCACCGGCGACGGCGTCATAGAGCGCGAAGGCAAACTGGCCGTTCAGCCGCCTCAGCCCTGACGGACCCTCCGCCACTATGAGCTGCAGGAGCACCTCTGTGTCCGATTGCGTCTGGAATCTATGCCCCCGGGCTTCCATCGACCGACGCAGCTCGACGTAGTTGAAGATTTCCCCGTTGAACACGATCCAATGGCGCCTGTCCACCGTGCCGATCGGCTGCTGGCCGCCGGCGAGATCAATAATGCTAAGGCGCGCGCTTCCCAGTACGGCGCGAGGTCCCAAGAACAGCCCGAATTGGTCCGGTCCCCGGTGGCGAATTGCCCCGAGCATACGCCTCGCCCTCGCCTCCGCGTCGGCTGGAAGGCCGCCGCGACTGATGATGCCCGCTATCCCACACATGGGGCCGACCCTAGCAGGCGGCCAGGGATCGTCCACCACCGCCAGGAAGCGCGGCGCCTGAGGCAGCACGATCCCGTATTCAGCAACTCCCGCCTCGGCACCGTTTGGCATTCTCATGGTCAAGAGTGGCGGAGGAGAAGGGGCCAGTGTGCCGAACGATGGGCTGAGATGCCGGCTGGCTCCGAGTTCCCCTTCGCCAATGAAAGAATCTCTGTAACCTCCGGCTGCCGCTCCGTCAGGTATTGGCAAAAGTCATGAACTCATCCTCTCCATCCACCTGCCCGAAATGCGGCTCAGCCATTCCTGAAGGGGCGCCGCAGGGAGTCTGCCCGCGCTGTCTCCTGCAACAGGCGATGCAACCCAGCGCCGTGCTGAGCGATCCACCGCCGGCGCCGCCGGATGCGGACATCGTGGCCGCATTTCCGCAGTTTGAGATTCTTCAACTCATCGGTGCAGGCGGGATGGGACGGGTCTATAAAGTTCGGCAGCCGCACCTCGACCGCATTGCGGCCCTGAAGCTTCTGCCACGGGAGTTTGCGGCGGATCCGGCCTTTGCGGAGCGGTTCACGCGGGAAGGGCGAGCGCTGGCGAAGTTGAGTCATCCCAATATCGTGGGGGTATTCGATTTTGGCGTCAGCGGCGGTTATTACTGGCTCCTGATGGAATACGTGGACGGTGTGAATCTGCGTCAGGCGATGCACGCGCAGGCGATGGAACAGGGGGAAGCGCTGCACATCATTCCCCACATCTGCGCGGCGCTGGAGTATGCGCACCGGCAGGGGGTGCTGCACCGCGACATCAAGCCGGAGAACATTCTTATCGATACGGCGGGCCGCGTGAAGATCGCGGACTTTGGCGTGGCCAAACTGCGCGGTGATGATGGGCGGCATGTTTCCCTGACATTGAGCGGGAGTGCCCTGGGAACGCCCGCCTACATGGCCCCGGAGCAGATCGAGCGCCCGCAGGATGTGGACCACCGGGCGGACATCTATTCGCTGGGGGTGGTGTTCTATGAAATGCTCACCGGCGAACTGCCTTTGGGCCGGTTTCCGGCGCCGTCGGAGAAGCCGGGGGTGGACCCGCGGCTGGACAGCGTGGTCTTCCGCACGCTGGAAAAGCAGCGGGAGCGCCGCTGGCAGAGCGCGGGCGAGATGAAGACGCAGGTGGAGAGTGTGGCCAGTGCGCCGCCGGTTCCTCCCCTGCCGCCTGTCCCGGCCATGCCCCTCCGGGCGCGTCCTGAACGCACATCGCAAAAGGCGATCTGGGCTTTTATCCTGACATTCGGGGGTTCGTTGCTGGGATTGGCCGGTCTCGCCGGCACCAGCCTCGTCTCGCGTCGCAACTCCGTAGTGCAATATGCCGCCGCTCAGGACAGGCTTCAGATGCAGCGGGTGCGCCTCATGGATCTGGCAGAGGAGGCGCGGCAGGGCGCCATCAGTCAGGAGGATTTTGACCGGCGGCTGAGCGACTATGCCCGGGAGTGGCATTTCAATGGTCTGCGACAGTGGTATCCTGTGCTGCCCCCCAGTCCTGAGAAGGAGCCGCCGGAGCAGTTCCGCCGCCGCATGGAGACGTGGCTTCGCGATATGCAGAATAATCCGCGCTCCATTCCACAGCCGCCGTTACCCGAATTGCCCCACTAACCACTCGCCGCCATGAATTCCACCGTGGGTTTCCCGATATTGATAATGGCAGCACTGATGGCAGCACTGCCTCTCACCGGAGCGGTGATCGGCTTCAGCGCCCTGCGGGATATTCGCGAGGCGAAGGGCCGGCTCGGCGGCGCCGGCTGGGCGACGGCGGCGGCAGGATTTCTCCCGGCGCTGATCATTCTCATTCTCTGCGGCGGCGGCCTGTCGAGGCTTGCCGAGGAGGTGCTGCATCGTCCGCATAACCAGGTTGAATTCTGGGCCATGGCTGGCGTGGCGCTGGGCTGCTGGGTCAGTTTTCTGCTGCTGCGCGGGATGTATCGGCGGGCGACGGGCTGGGTGCGGCCCGTGCCGCAGCAAACGAGTCCCGCGAGCGGCCTGACCGTGGCCGCTATTGTACTCACCATCGTTGGAGCCGCGCTGTTGCTCCTGCTGCTGGTGTCGCCCGCGGAACATCGGGCGGTGCTCGGCGGGAATATCCTCCACGAGCGGGGAGCGTATCTTGTCAGCCATACGTATCACGGCATGGCTCTGCTGATGGTGATGGCCTTGCTGGGAGGGCTGATTTGTGGAGTGATCGGGCGACGCGAAGCGGCCGCCAAATTCTGCGCATGGATCAGTGGTTCACTTTTCGTGGTCGCGGTGCTGCTTTTCTCCTGAACGATGCCTGATGCCTTCGCCTTTGCCGCCACCCGCTGGACGCTTGTCGTCCAGGCGCAGGGGCGTACGCCGGCGGCGCGGGCGGCGTTGTCGGATTTGTGCGCAGCCTATTATGCTCCTGTGCAGGAATTTATACGGCAGTGGCTGCGCGGGGCGGACAAGGCAGATGATCTGACACAGGAGTTTTTTGCCGAACTGCTGAGCCGCGGCGGTGTGGACGGCGCGGTGCCGGAGCGCGGAAAATTCCGTTCGTTCCTGCTCGGCGCGGTGAAGCATTTCCTGAGTCACGCCCGGGAGCGGGAGCAGGCGCAGAAGCGCGGGGGCGGCGTGGAGTTTCAGCCTTTGGAGGCCGGCGGCGGGGTGCCGGACGCGGCGCTGCCGCCGGATGCAGCGTTCGACCGGCAGTGGGCGCTGACTTTGTTAAGCCGGGCGCTGGAGGCGCTGGAGGCGCAGTTCGCTGCTGAAGAAAAGGCGGTGATGTTTCGCGTGCTGAAGCCATGGCTGACGGGCGAGGCGGAGACGCCGCAGGCCGCGGCGGCGGCGGCGCTGGGATTGAGCGAGACGGCGGTGAAGGTGGCCATTCACCGGCTGCGGCAGCGCTTTCGTCAGCAATTGCGCGCGGAACTGGCAGCCACGCTGGACTCCGCTGAAATGGTGGAGGAGGAAATGGGGCACCTCTTCGCCGCTTTGGCGTAAATGCGCCCGGTGCGTCTGCGGGGCGTCCGGAATGTCGGGCGACCGGTGGTCCTCCGGCCTCCATGGCGATGGCAAAATAAATGCCGCCATACCGCAGCGAAAGGCGCCGACGGGGCGTTGGCCCCCACAGCCCGGCCAAAAACCCCGCCGACAGAAAAACCTTGGCACCGCGAGGCGACACCGTAACGTCCCTCCGCCAGAAATATCCACCCTCAATCTCCGGTCTCCTCCCCTTTCGCCCCCGCCCACCCCCCAGCCTCCTTCCCACCCCCCACACTCGTGACGCACCCCTCCATTCCCAGCACTGGCCCCCGGAAGCACATTCCTATCAGACACATTCCTATCAGACAAAGTTTCACCAATGAATCTGCCCCATCGAATAAATGATTTTCCCTTGGGACTGACGCCGCTGGAGCTCGCTGAACGGATTTCGTCCCATCGAGAGATTCTTGAGGAGAAACTTCAGCTCCACGGTGCCCTGCTTTTCAGGGGAGCCCGGGTTGCCTCAGCGGAGGATTTCCAAACCGTCGTCACCGCGTTGACCCCGGAGCTTCTCGCATACACAGGGGGCGGGTCACCTCGGAGCAAGGTTCAGGGCCGCATATACACTTCCACTGAATATGTCGGGACGGTTCATATTCCGCTGCACTGTGAGATGAGTTACACTCCCATCATTCCAAGCCGCATCTGGTTTTTTTGCGCGAAAAATGCCCAATCGGGTGGGGCCACTCCCCTCGGGTATCTCGCTGAAATCGGAGAAAAACTCCCTCTCGAAATCGCCGACGGTTTCCGGGAGAAAGGGGTGAGTTACACAACCTTCATGAATCACGGGGTTGGTTTCGGAAAATCATGGCAACAGACTTACGAAACAGAAGACAGGGACGAAGTCTCGGCATTGCTGGATGATGAACAAGGGCTCGTCTATGAATGGAAGACCGACGGGCTCTTTGTCAGCCGGACGCAGCCGTCCCACCGCCGTCATTCCGTGACCGGCGAGAATCTGTGGTATAATCAAGCCGTGAACTGGCATCCGGCGCATCTGGGCATGGCCTACTTCGACAAGCTCAGTAAGGTCTTCGGTGAACCGGAAAATTTTCCGAAGATGGCGTGGTTCGGCGACGGCACCCCGATCCCGCCTGAGGACATCCTAAAAATCGACGAAGTGAGCAGGAACTGCGAAAGCGTCTTCGTTTGGGAAGATGGCGACGTCCTGCTTGTCGATAACGAGCGCGTGGCGCACGGGCGGCATGCTTTCGAAGGTGAACGCCGTGTGCTCGTGGCAATGGCCTGAGCTTATCCCCATGAAAGACGTGAATTGGATGGAGAGAATCCCAAGTTTTTCTGGCTCGGTCGGATGCTGGTTGGAATCCCTAGCCGTCCGGTATGGAGACCGCAAGGCACTGACTGGCGCGGACTTGTCGGCACAATGGACGTTCCATCAGCTGGCGGAACGTGTCGCGACATTGCGGGGTCAGCTTGAGGCCAAGGATATCGGGCATGGAGACGTGATCCTCATCGCGTTGCCCGACGGTCCGGAAGCCCTTGAGGCCCTGTTGGTGGTCGCCTCATGTGCGGTTGCCCTGCCCGTGCCGGCCCAGGAGACCGCCGCGTTTTACCGCTCACTGATAGACCAACTTGGCGTCCGAGCCGTCGTGATGAAGCATCGCCCGTCCGCGCCGCTGACTCTCGAGGCCCGAGCCAGTGGAATTCCTCTGCTGCTGGTTCCGGATTCCGCCGGTGGAGCCGTGGGATTCGAAGGACCATTCGACCGCCGATCGAAGCCCGGTGTTTCGGAGGACCTCGCGCTGATTTCCTGCACTTCCGGCACGTCCGGTCGGCTGAAACTTGTCGGGCAGACCGCCGCGGGGCTGATCGATGCCGTTTCCGAACACTCCAGATGGCTGGACTTCCGTGAGGACGACCGGGCGTTGTGCATGATGCCGGTCGCCCATCTCCACTCCCTGTGGCGTTCGTCGCTCTCGGTCATGTTTGCCGGGGGATCCGTGTGTTGGACGGGCGGGTTCCAGCTTCCGCTCGCCGCCAAGTGGTTCGACGGTTTCGCGCCGACCTACGTATCCATGGTCCCGACTTTTTACCGGCAACTGCTCTCTTGGTGCCGGGAAAACGACTGGAAACCCAAGGGCCTGAAGCTGGCCAGCATCGGTTCAGACCGGGTCGAACCAGGCCTGTGCGAGGAAATCACGAAGACCCTCGGCTGCGAAACGGTCCAATTCTACGGCCTCAGCGAGGTTTGTCCGTTCGTCGCCATGAACCGGCGGCGGGACGGCGGGCAAACGGCGATGAATATCCATCCGCGCTGGGAGGTTAAGATTGTCGGAGAGGCCGGGCAGGATCTTCCCAACGGGGAGTCGGGGGAAATCCTGATTCGCGGTGGAACCTTCAATCCCCTGGTCTCCGGAAAGCCCCTGGACATCTCCCCCGACGGCTTCCTCAGGACCGGAGATTTCGGAATCCGCTCGGCTGACGGAAGGCTTTCGGTTTCCGGTCGGATCGACGACCGCATCACGCGCGGCGGGCAGAAGATCTTCCCGGTGGAAATCGAGCAGGAAGTTCTCCGCTTGCCCGGCGTTGTGGAGGCGGCCGTTTTCGCCGTGCCGGACCCGGTTCTGGGAGAGAAGTCCGCGCTGGCCGTCAAGGCGGCCGGGATCACCGTGCAGGAAATCCGGCGGCACTGCGACGCCCGGCTCCGCTCGTGGATGGTGCCGGACTTCATTTTTCTCGAGACCGGAGACCTGCCAAGAACCGCTTCCGGAAAAATTTCCCGCAAACACCTTGCCGATCACTATGGAGACCGCTCCCGCAGCACGGACAATCCACCGGATGACGTGCCCGAGGCCGTGCCTGGTGAACTCCTCGAGAAGGTGACGGCGGTCTTCGCGGCATCCCTTGGGCGCCGGCCCCAAAGCGATGAAGATTACTTCAAATCCGGGGGCAACTCTCTCTCCGCCATCGACCTTCTGATCGGGCTTGAAACGGAATTCGGGGTCGCCATCCCTCCGGCGGTGTTCGCGCGCAGCGCGTCCCCGGTGGCGGTGGCCCGCCACATTTCGGAGCATTTGGCTCCGGGCGCTGCGGACAAGGCCGGAAGATGCACGATCATTCAACGGACGGATACCGGCGTCGCCATCTGCATGGCACCGGGGTTGCTCGGATCGGTGACCTTCGGGTACAGCGGAGAGACGAAACTGAAGACGCGTCACAGCCTTGCCGTTGTTCAAGGCCACACGGATCCGGACCGACCTGGACCTTGGAGTTCGTGGGAGGAATTCGCGGAAGAAGTCATCCCGGATGTTCTCGAGGTGCTGCCGGACCAGAAGATTGTCTTCGTCGGTTTTTCCCTGGGCACGCACGTGGCGTTGCCTCTGGCCAGGGCCGCACTGAGTCGCGGCGTCGACGTTCCGGCGGTCGTGGTGCTCGATTACGACCCCGAGCTCAACCGGCGGGCGCCGGGCATCGCGCGAAGCCGACCGGCGGCCGGCGGGCCAACCTACAACCGCTGGCTCCGAGCAGCCACCCCAGCGGCACCAGTCCGCGCTCACATCATCTACTTCCGGGCGACGGAAAACGCTGATTGTTATCGGAGTGACCCGACGAACGGCTGGGGAGAAATCTCCAGCGGGAGCGTTCTCACGACAGACATCGAGGGAAACCATCACGCCATCGCAACGGCCGGGGGGATGCGACTTGTCGGCGAGCAGTTCGACGAGCTTGTGGACCGCGCCTGTGCGTTGCCCCGGCCCGGCGATCCGTCCGCTGCAACCATGTCGCGGTTCGAGGCCCGCAAGGCAGAGCGGTCCGGCGATACCGGCCGGGAGTTCGAAATCCTCCGCCAGTTGGCCGGGACGGACGATCGTCAGCCCTTCTGGGCTCTGTGGACGCTCGTGGAAGTCTGCGCTGAAAAGGGAAACCACGAGGACGCTGCGCGCTGGTTTCGCCAAGCCCTCTCTTCCAATCCCTGGCCGTTGGAGACCATGGTGCGCTGCATCGGATTCCTCCAAGGCGAGGGCAGGCGGTTTGCCTTGCGGGAAGCCGGTCGTCTGATCGCCTCGCTTGAGGTCGACCACCCTTCCGTCGCGCATCAGGTCGGCAGTTTCTATCTCAATGCCGGTAAGCCGCTGCGCGCCGCCTACTGGTCGCGACGCGGCCTCGCCATGTTCCCCGGGCATGTTCTGTGCACACGCGTTTACGTTTCGGCGGTGGGACGTGGGATGCAGATCAAGCCGCTGATTCGGAGGGCGGAGAAGCTGCTGGCGCGTCGTCCGCGTCTACTCCACGGCTTCGGATTGCTGCAGGCCCGTGTGCTCTTTTGGCTCGGGCAACCCGCGGCGGCTCTGGCGGTGCTGCAACACACGTCGTGGCTCAGCGGGCTCAAAACGCCCTCTTCCGAACGTCTTCGCGCGAGGGTGCTCGGCGCCTCGGCAAAGCGGAGCGACTGAGGGAGGAACGACTTCCAGCACGAGCATTGCACCCCCTCCCGTGACGCAGGCGTCCATTCCCAGCGCCCCCCGCCCCGCCCCGCCCGCGCGGGCAACGGCCACCACAGCGAATTGATGGTCGATCCGACATTCTCCCCCGATACTCCTGGCCCCCTCGCAGGCGGCCAAGCCATCTATTTGGTCGGCGGATCACATGTCCAAGTTCCTCACGATCCAGCTCTTAACATGGTCGCGGCGCTTTCCATCACGGCGTGGGTAAAACCGGAAGGCGAGATTCAGTGGGACGGCATCATCGCCAAAAACCCCAGCCCGGACTCCAACGCCAATCACGCTGGCAATTACGAACTGCGCATCGAAAACGGCGGACGCTTCCTTCACTTCCTCCATCAGCAGGGAAGGGCCGATGACACCGCTTTTCACCAGGGCCAAGCGGCCGTCGTGCCTTCGGACGTCTGGACCCACGTCGCCGTCACCGCCGATGCGGCCGGCTCCGGCGACGTGCTGTTCTACCTCAACGGGGAACTCGTCGATCAGCTCCCCGGCATCATCCGGGTAAAGGAATTCCCGGTGAACGAAAACTCCCTGTTCATTGGCTCGCGCGCCGACCAGTTCACCAGTTTTGATGGATACCTTGACGACGTCGCCTTATACGATGGCGTCCTCACCCAGGCTCAAATTGCCGCCGTCTCTCGAGGCGATTATAGTTCGGTGGGATTGGGCGGCCCGCCTGTCGCGGTTCCTGTGCTGAGCATCGCCCTCGCACCCGACAACAAGGTCACGGTGTCATGGCCGGCGAACGTCACGGGTTGGGTGCTCAAATCCTCCAAGACCTTGGGTGCGGGATCATGGGCGCTTGTCCCCAACGTGATCGGCAACAGCGCCACCGAGACCGTCGACGGCGTGAAGTTTTACCGCTTGGAGAAATAGACCGCGATGACGGCGGACACGGACGAGCCGCCTTCCGCTCTTGGTTTGGCCTTTTCAGTGCCGGTACCAATCGACCCAGGTGGATGGTGCATTGGTGTTTGAGCCGATTCACCCGAAAAGGGACATTGGAACCACGAAAATCACGGACTGAACAGAGCCGACCGATGGGAGACAGGCGAAATTCCAATTCAATTGCGAAAGCCCGCCAGGGCAATCTCCCGGCGGCGACGGTCCGGTGGCCACGCGCAGCCTGATAAAGCGCTGGCTGCCGGCCACTAACGTTACCTGCTGAAAGGAGGGCACCGAACCACTGACACCTGTCGGAGCCGCCATAAGCCAGGGTTAGAGGGGCTGGGGTCGCCATACGGAGCGCCTGGCTTCCCCCGAGGGCGATCGCTCTCAGCCAACCGTCCCGACCCGGCCCACCGTCGATTGCCTGCTTGGCCGACCATTCTCTGAAGAAGGCGGCTGACGGTCGCGCGATCCGCGAACGATGAGGACTCTAAGTGGGACCAACCCGTGAGGTCGCGTCCCACTGCGACGTCCTTTTTATCCAACTGGCTTGGAGCGCGGTAGCACACCAAAACCAGCATGAATAATGGACACACTCAGGACCAGAGCCCTGTTTTCACGGCATGCTCGCTCAGGGTTCCAGCACCCGGTAATACTCGGCCGGTTCGGTGCCCCGCGGAATGGTGAAGATGAGGTTGCTACCCGATTGCGCCGGCACGATGGGAAGAGTAGTCCAAGTCTTGAGATCCAAGCTCCGGGCGACTCGTGCGGTAGTTCCGCTGGCCGGATCGTACGTGATAATGACCTGGATCGCAGTGACCTCAACCCCGGCGATGGAACCGCCCGCGGGCGGGGGCCCTCCCGTTGTCACGGGATCGTCGGTCAAGGCCACTCCCCCGGCCGGGAAATTGACGATCCTGGCGCCGCCCTTAATCAGGGTTGGAAGGACTGGAGCGCCGACCTCGGCGCCGCTCACCCGCAGGTAGGCCCCACCGCCCCGCTCGAACATGCCGACTTCAATGTCATAGGTCCCTTGGGCCAGCGTGATCTGAGACTGGGTGTTGCTGTCGCCCGTCAGGCAGTCGCAGATGACCTGATCACCGGCCGGATCGATCACGCTGGCACCCGTGCCGTTGACCAGGATCTCCGTAAAGGTCTGCCCCGTGATCTTTACGTAGCCACCGTCATCGCTGTTGAAGCCGACGAGGTATGTGCCCGCCCTCGGGACGACAAGTTTGGCCGTCCCTCGAAACGCGAAATCATTCTCGTCACCTGCGCCGTTCTTGGGAAACGGCAAGACACCACCGTTTGTTTGGGGGTCGCCGATATTCATCGTGTCGTAGACAACCGGGTCGCCAGCCGTCGCTGCAAGGTCCGCGAGGGCGCCTTCCCAGTTCGTCAGCTCGTCGCCGCCCGGGTCAGAGGAAATCACTGACCAGCCCGAGTCATCCACGCCCAGCGCGGCAGCCGTAGTGGCGGGAGAAGTCACGCCCACCAGTTTCCACGAGGTCGTGTCCCCATCATTGGCGAACGACCCCTTGGCGACATACAGTTCCCCGTGGTCACCGCCTCCGCGCTCCCACCAGAAGAACTCCAGACGGTAGACCCCAGGCTTCAAGTGGTAGACGCCGCGGGTGTTGCTGTCCCCGGTGTTGGCCGGGTGCACAACCGCCTCGGGATCGGCGGCATCAAGATCGCCATTGCCCGACTCCGAGATCGCGGTGCCGCCACGGATGCGCAGGGCGAAGCCGTCGTCGGAGTGCACCCCAAAGGTGTAGTCTCCTTCCTCCTCGATTCGGATGTGCCCGATGTGCAGCAGGATAAAATCCTCGCCACAGCAGCCGAGGTCCGTGGCTTCCTGGGCATAGGGAAGCGGGTTGCCGAAAAGGCCCGCGTTTCCGTGATTGGCCACTTCGCTGACCACGTCGACAAAACTCCCCGTGAACTCCGGCGTGTCGGCCGCCATGATCGCCGCCAACGCCGAGGGGATGGAATCGATGGTACCGGCGCCAAAAATATAGCGCGTGGCAAATCCGCCTTCGGGAGCCGGGGGCCCCGGCAGGTCTTCCTCAGGGAGCCAAGGGGTCGGTTGCGTGAACTGTCCGATGAAGCGCAAGTCATTGCCGAAGTTGTCCTCACCGGTGATTTCGTACGGATGGATCGAGCCATAGGCGTACGAGGGCGATGGGGTATGGGTGTAACTTGTAATGTTCCCATTCTTTTCCATCACGGTCGGTACGACTGCGTTGTCAATCTTGACCACTACACTGCTTCCGACGAGGGTGGTGTCCGCGCCGTCCTTGATGTTGAATCTTACATTGCTGCGAGTCACGTTGCGCGAGGTCAACGTCGGTTTGCTCGTCCCGCCCACATCACCAAAGTATTCGATTTCGTTGAGCTGGTGAAGCGGCCCGGCCGTATGGCTCACTTGGTACCGGAGATACAAGTAAGGCGGCGCTGGCGCCCCCAACGTGACTTTGGCCACCTGGTTGATGTCAGTCCATATCGAAGTCGGGTCGTCCCGCACGAAAATCGGCGTCCACGTCGTGCCGTCGTTGGATCCGGCGATCTGCCAAGTCAACGGTTCGCGGTCCCGCGCGTCGTTCCCCGAAGTGATGGTGAACGACTTTAGAATCACAGGCGCCCCGAACTTCACGTCGACCGTCCACGGATTGGCGGCCGTGGGGTCGTCGCAGCACCACTTGTCCGCGCCACCACCCACCCGGTTGTCGAAAATATTGAAAGCGAGTTCCCCACCATCAAACCCAGGCTCGTTGTTCGAGGTGATCGACTCCCAGTTCCACGACGGATCGGTCGGGCCGCCCGCTTCATTGCCGTTGTTCTCCGGGTCGGTCAGGTCGCCGCCAATCAGCGAGCTCGTACCGGTCCCAAGGATAGTGATAGTGGGACTTCCCAATCCGACGAGTACCGACAGCGGCTTGCCGAGCCTCCCTTGCGTGTAGATTTCGCCGATTTCGGCCTCGGTAAGGGCGCGATCCCACATGCCGATATCGTCAATATTCCCATTCCAATCGCGGCCATTCGTGTCGGGATTTGAACCAATCCACATATTCGCGGACCCATTGTTGGTGAGATTGGGGGCACCACCCTCCTGGATCAGCTCCCCGTCGACCCAGATCCGGGTCGAGACGCCGTGCTCACTGATCGCGACGACATGGTGCCATTCACCGTCCATGCTGACATCAGGACCGATGGCCGAGGTGGGGATGTCCCCGACCCCACCGGCATAGGACATCACTGACTCGCCGCCCCGCCGGGCGATGCGGTAATCACTGCCCTCACCATGGGCAATGAGTGCCTGCCAGCTCGCAGTGAATGCGGTCACCGTGAACCAAGCGGAAATAGTCAGCGACTCCCCGGCCGCGGTGATGTCTTCACTATTCGGCACGACTACGTGAGTGAGGTTAAATGCCCCGTACTTGTCGAGAGGGCCTCCCTCCTCGATCGTGACTTTAGTTTCGTCCGCCGGCGTGCCATCGTCGGGATTGGTGCTCGATCCCCCAGGCACTGTACCGGCAATGTCGTTGTAGTTTCCCTCGAAATTCCAGTAATTAAGCAGGCCGGTGGACAGCCCGCCAAAGGCCGGGCTGAGCGCGGAAAAAGCGAGGCAGACGGAGAGGATCAGCGATTTGAGTAGTCGGGGTTTCATTGTTAAGGGATTTTTTTGAAAATTAATCAAATCGCGCGAGTCGTGCCAAGAATTTTCGCGACCATTTTTGCCGAAACGGTACTCCGTGATGAAAACGAAGTTCCTTTGGCACTCACTGTGGATACTGGCTTTTGCCTCATCGCTGTCGAGTCAGTATGGCGGTCTTAGCCCGCCACTCCCAGTCGTCCCCCGGTTTTTTCATGCTTTTTTCGCCCGTGCAAAAATCCGCCGTGCCGTCCTGCACGCCGTGCCGCAGCTCGCTGCTTTCGGGTCAGAAGCTACCTTTTTTGCCTGACAATTTGCTACCCACGCCGGATTTCTGGATATATGGTACCCCTCATGAGGACTTTCATCTTGCTGGGCGTTTTTCTTGAAACCATTGGCTCCCTTCAAGCGAAAACCGCACCTGACGCGCGCATCGATTCGGAGCTCGCCGATCGGACCCCGGCCGATGGGGCGCAGACTGGCTCGTGGGAGAAGCGTCGAAGTTTTCTCCATGGACGCATTTTCCATTCCGCCGTCTGGGCTTATCCCGAGATGATTGTGTGGGGCGGCGGCTCCGACCACCAATTTTTCAATGATGGCGGCCTCTACAACCCCGTTCTTGATACATGGCGGGAGGTGGCCACCACCCATGGGCTTTCCGCCCGCTGGGCGCATGCCGCCGTCTGGACAGGGCGCGAAATGATCATCTGGGGCGGCCGCGGCAGTTTCGCCGCGAGCGATCACAAAAATGATGGAGCCCTCTACAATCCGTACACCAATACCTGGCGGCCGATGAGTCTGGAAAATGCCCCGGAGGGACGATCTCAAATGGCAGCCGTCTGGACGGGAGTGGAGATGATTGTGTGGGGCGGCACGGGCGACGACGGCCGGTGCTTTAACAACGGGGCGCGATACAATCCAAAGACCGACTCGTGGACCCCGCTGCCGCTGGAACAGGCGCCGGAAGCGCGCTGCGAGTCGGCCTTCGTCTGGACTGGGGATGAGCTGGTCGTCTGGGGCGGACTGCTCGAAGGCGGCTCCCAATCCTGCGGCACCGGCGGCCGCTACAGCCCCCAGACTGATTCCTGGCGGCCCCTGCCAGTGGACGGAGCGCCCGCCTCAGCGCGGGGACTGAATGCCGTCTGGACGGGATCGGAAGTGCTCGTCTGGGGCGGCGCCCACCTCGACGACGGTGATGCGCTCAACATCGGACGGCAGACCGGCGCCTGCTACAATCCTGACACCCACAGCTGGCAGGCGACCGCGCTGGAAAAGGCCCCGGAAGGCCGCCTGTATCATGCCGCCGTCTGGACCGGATCAGAAATGCTCGTCTGGGGCGGAGGCGATCAACGCGAGGGCCACTTCACCACCGGCGGTCGCTACCATCCCGACCGCCGCCAATGGACCTCCACCGCCAGCACTGGCGCTCCCTCCGGCCGCGGCATGGCGACCGCCATTTGGACCGGTGAGGGAATGTTGATCTACGGCGGCTCCACCGGTGGGGAGTCGGCATTTAACGAGACTTATTACTACCGCCCCACCCGGCAGGCGCCGTCCCCGCAACCCGACGGGAACTGATCAGCAAGCCAACGATAGTTCCACGGCGCCCGCCCGAGTAGTGTGATCCCGCTATGCGCCCGCTCCGGGGCCCAACCGCTTCCCACCCCCCTCCCGTGTCCCGTGACCCACGCCTCCATTCCCAGCGCCGGCCCCCGGAAGCAAATTCCTGCTCGCAAGTTTGTTCCCTACAGCCGGATCCTCGAAAAGTGACATCGCAAAACGGACCTCGACCTGCCACCCGCCATCGACTTCTTCCCCCTGTCCGTAGATTTCGCCGGCCACCGGTGGGAAGAGAATGGGAATTGCATGCCAAGGAAAATAGCTGAGCCGCCGAGTTCAGCCAACCCACATTCCGCAGGCAGAAATTTTCTATCCAACTGAGAAAATCTCGCCCCCATGCCATCCTCTAATATTCCAGCTGATGTTCACCCTCCGCGAACTTGTCGTGGCAGGCATTGCAACTCTTCAGCATCAATCCATACTTGTCCTTGGCTGATGTGTAATTGCGCTTCCTAGCTGCTTCATAAAACTCACCACCCACGGTGCGAGTCGCCACGGCCAGTTTGATCCACTCGTCTGCATCCTTATCAGGCAATCGATGCAAAAGCAAATTGCTCGCCTCCGCCAAGGTCAGCGAGTCTCCTTTGATGGCTGACCATCCAGACTTCTCCTTCGGCTCTTCTTTCATCAACTCCTTCAACCGCAGATAGGCAGGCTCAAACACGTATTCCATCAAGTGATGCATGCTGTCGTCCACTGGCACCGGAGTCGCATGGACCTTGATTTTCGTCGCTGGAGCTGCGTTTTCATCCACGGCAATGACAGCCGAGATTCCCACCGCGGCAAAGAGTGAAGGGACTACTTTTTTCTGCATCCAGCTTGGTACATTCACGTTGAACCTAAGTCAATCCGAACACCGACGAAATCCCCCTCACTGCCGGTCCGGCTTCGCATCCGCCGCTGATCGGCCTGCTGTTGTGCCGCTGGCTGTCGCGGAATTAAAGGGCTCGTTGATCCGGGCTTGAGCGGTGGCATGGTAGCCGGTGCCTTCCTCCCTAGCCTCGTCGGTTGAGCCGCCGCCTCCGGGTTCTCCGGAGCGCCAGCGCTATCTGCTGGGGCGCCTGCTGCGGCTGACGGGCCGCTATTGGGGGCGCTGCCTCTGGCTGGTCACGCAGCAGACGCTGCTGCTCGGACTGAGCCTCGCCGCCCTCGGCGGCATCGGTCTGGCGATCGATTACCTGCGCCAGCAGGTGCAGCCCGGCGCACCGGCGGCGGCTTTCCCATTTGGCTGGCATCCGCCGGAGTCCTGGAGTGACTCGGGCGTGCTCTGGCTGCTCGGCGGCGTGGTGTTTGGCGCGGCTGTCCTGCGCGCGGTGATGTCCTACTTCGGCGCGGTCTGGATGAACATCCTCGGCCAGGCTCTGATCGTGGTGGACCTCCGCGCTTCCATCTACGCGAAAATGCAGCGGATGAGCTTCCGCTTTTTCGACGCCAACGCCACCGGTTCGCTGATCAACCGCGTCACCACCGACACCCAGGCGGTGCGGCTGTTCATCGACGGGGTCGCCATCCAGAGCCTCAATGTGCTGCTGGCCACCGCCTTCTACCTCGCCTGCCTGATCCGCATCCACGCCGGGCTTGCCCTCGCCTGCCTCTCGGTCATGCCCGCGCTCTGGGTCGTGGTGGTCATCTTCGCTCGCTGGCTGCGCCGCGACTACGAGATCGGCCGGCAAAAAGTGGACCGCCTCGTGCTCGTGTTTGAGGAACTCGCCCGCGGCATGGGCGTGGTGAAAAGCTTCGGTATCGAGTCGTGGGCAGACGGCCGCTTCCGCGAGGCCAATGCTGCGGTGCGCGATCAAAAACAGGACGTTTTCCGCAAACTTACGGTGCTCCATCCGCTCGTCAGCTTCATGAACCAGCTCAGCATGGCCATCCTGCTCGGCTACGGCGGCTGGCTCACCATCGAAGGCCGCATCCCGGTCGGCGCCGGCCTGATCGTCTTCGCCGGCATCCTCCAGCAAATGACCGCCCAGGTGAATGCCGTCAGCAACATCGCCGACAGCCTCCAGCAGACCCTCACCGGAGCCGACCGCGTCTATGAAATCCTCGACGGCGAGCCCGAGATCATCGAGCGGTCCGACGCGGCGCCGCTGGAGCGAGCGAGGGGAGAGATCTCCTTCGAGTCGGTGTCGTTCCGCTTCAAACCGGTCGATACCGTGCTGCGCGAGGTTTCGTTTTCGGTCAATCCCGGCGAGAAAATCGCCATCGTCGGACCCACCGGCGCAGGAAAAACGGCGCTGATCCAGTTGATCCCGCGCTTTTACGATCCCGATGGCGGGCGCATCGTGCTCGACGGACGCGACCTGCGCGAGTGGCGGCTGGATGACGTGCGGCGCCAGGTCGGGCTTGTGTTTCAGGAGAGCTTTCTCTTCAGCGCCAGCGTGGCGGCCAACATCGCCTTCGGCAATCCCCACGCCACTCCCGAGGAAATCGAGCGCGCCGCACGCCTCGCCTCCGCGCACGAATTCATCGCCACCCTGCCGCGCGGCTACGACACCCTGCTGCACGAAAACGGTGCCAACCTCAGCGGCGGTCAACGCCAGCGCCTCGCCCTGGCCCGCGCCATTTTGCTCGACCCGGCCATCTTGATCCTCGATGACCCGACCGCCGCCGTCGATGCCGGCACCGAGCAGGAGATTTTGAGCGCCATGGATCAGGTCATGGCCGGGCGCACGACCTTCATCGTGGCCCATCGCTTCAGCACCGTGCGGCGCGCCGATCGCATCCTCGTGCTCGAGCGCGGAGAGATCGTCGCCATGGGCTCACACGAGGAACTGGCCGCCCGGCCCGGTTACTACCGCGAAGCCCTCCTCGCGGAACGCGGAGAGGAGGTGGCGGCGTGAGCAGCGATCCGAACCCCTCCAAAGGCCGCGTCGCCGGCATCCTGACCCAGGATCTGATGCAGAGCCTCCGCGCCCAGCGCGGCGAGGAAGAGGAGCGCGACAAGGCCCCGCTGTCCTTTGCCCTCATCCGCCGGCTCTTCGGCTTCGCGGGCCCCTACCGGCGGAAAATGATCGGCGTGTTCATCACCGTCGCCCTGCGCGGCATTCAGCTCCCCCTGCTCGCCTGGGCCGCCGGCGCCACCATCAACGGCCCCATCGCCCGCGGCGATCTGCGGGAACTGGCCTGGTGGGTCGGCGGATTCGTCGCCTTCGCCGTCTTCACCGAGCTGACCTTCCGCTACCGCATCAAATGGGCCCTCGAGATCGGGGAGGCCGTCATCCACGACCTGCGCAACGCCATGTTCCGCCGCTGGCTCAGCCTCACCATGGGCTACTTCAACCGCATGCCCGTCGGCCGGCTCATCGGCCGCCTCACCGGCGATGCCGAAAACGTCCGCGTCGGCGTGCAGAACGTCCTCTTTGTCACCCTCGTCCAGGTCGGGCAAATGCTCGGTTGCGCGGTGTTGATGATGCTCGAGGACTGGCGCTTGTTTCTCGTCGTCCTCGGCATGGCGCCCATCGTCTGGCTGCTCAACCGCTACTTCCGCACCCGCCTCAGCGCCGCCTATCGGAACCAAAGCGACAGCTACAGCCGCATCACCGCCAGCATGGCCGAAAGCGTCAGCGGCATCCGCGTGACCCAGAGCTTCAGCCGCGAGCGCGTCAATGCCGCCTTGTTCCGCGAACTGGTCCAGGACCACGCCCGGAACAACATGGTCGCCGCCCGCACCGCCGGTACCTTCCTGCCCCTGCTCGAGCTGAATGGCCAGTGGTTCATGGTCCTGCTCGTCGTCATCGGCGGCGGCCATGTGCTCGATCCCGTGAACCCCATGCCCCTCGGCAGCATGATCCAGTTCTTCTTCCTCGCCGGCCTCTTTTTCAGCCCCATCACCGTGCTCGGCACCATGTTTAATGAAGCCCTCACCGCCATGGCCGGTGCCGAGCGCGTCTTCGCCGTGCTCGACACCCCGCCCGACTGGCGCGACGAGCAAAACCCTGAGTCACCCGCTCGCCTGGAGGGCCACGTCGAGTTGCGCAACGTCCGATTCGCCTATCAGCCCGACCGCCCCGTGCTCCACAACGTCAGCTTCACCGCCCAGCCCGGCGAATGCGTCGCCATCGTCGGCGCCACCGGCAGCGGCAAAAGCACCGTCGCCGGCCTCATCGCCAAATTCTACCTCCCCGAGGGCGGCGCCGTGCTGCTCGACGGCACCGACACCCGCCGCCTCTCCAGCGCCTGGCTCCACCGCCACATCGGCATCGTCCCCCAGCAGAATCACTTGTTCGCCGGCAGTATTTTGGACAACATCCGCGTCGTCCGGCCCGGTGCCGGCCGCGAAAATGTCCGTGAAGCCCTCCGCCGCCTCGACTGCCTCGAAACCATCGAAGCCATCCCCCAGGGCCTCGACGCCGAAGTCGGCGAGCGCGGCACCAGCCTGTCCCTCGGCCAGCGCCAGCTCGTCTGTTTCGCCCGCGCCCTCATCGCCGATCCCCGCATCCTCATCCTGGACGAAGCCACCAGCGCCATCGATCCCCTCACCGAGGCCCGCACTCAGAAGGCGATGCACGCCCTCATCAAGGGCCGCACCAGTTTTGTACTGGCCCATCGCCTCAGCACCTTAAGACACGCCGATCGCGTGCTGGTCATGGCCAACGGCGAAATCGTCGAGCAAGGCCCTCCCGAGGAACTGCTGAAGCGCGGCGGGGCGTTTGCCGAGTTGTGGCGGCACGCGGCGGGGAATGGAGAGTGATCCGATCGAAGACGGTGCAATCGGAGACGAGGCAGGGTTGGATCAGAGCACCGAACCGACGACCTGCCTCGGAAAGTTGGCCCACGGCCAATCTCACCTTCGCCAGCCCCCCTGCCACGCCCTCCTGACATGTCCCGCCATCCCGCTCCAACGCCGGCCCCTCCTCGAAGCAAATTCGTCTCAGCCAGCGCGGGCCATTGCATGGCGGCGATGCTAAGCCCATGCGTCGTGAGCACGCGCCGGCTGATGTCCTTCAATCCATCCGCGCGCGCGGTTTCCAACCGACGCACCGCGCTTTCGCGCCGCGGCAAATCAGCCCGACCATCCAGCACGATTTTTTGTGCGCCGCCGGAGATGGGATCGGCATGAGTGGGTGTGCTCGCACGTTGCATTCACCGGTTGTCCTTGGTCGGCGGGACCTCGGAAGGATCGGGCGCAAATCCCAAGCCCAAGTCTGCCAGTTGCCGGTCGATCTTGGCGAGGTCCCAGATCGCGATGTCGCCATTGTCGCGGGCGATGGCCAGGCGCGGTTCCTTGGGGTGCCACGCCAGCCAGTAAACGGTGCCCACGCGGTCGGGCAAGGTGTAGCGCAGTTCACCCGTGGCGAAATCATGGATTTCGACACCCCGCATCGACCCGGATGTGACGGCGAGCCAGTGGCCTGTATGGCTCAAGACGAGTTGCCGGCCATCCGGGTTTGGACCGGTGACGGCGAAGCTTCGGCGCAGTTCCCCGGTTGTCGCGTCAAACACCGCAACTCGGTTCTCGCTGAGGAGAACGGCCAAAGTTCCTCCATCCGGACTGAACGCCACGGGCTGGACGGACCCCGCGCTCGTGTTCGGCGCCAACGTGAGTGAGGGTTGCTCAGCCAGGAGATCCTGAACAATCGTCGTCCCACCCGAAATGAACGCGACTCGTTTCCCATCAGGTGCAGTAACGACGCCGGTCCTCATATCAAGCCACCTGGAGCCGACAAAACGCACCGCTTCGATCCCGTGATCCAGCACTTCTCGGGCCGATCCGATCTGCCAAGTGGCGACGCCGTCGCTTCCACGAACCAGCCGCAGACCGCTCTCGGAATCGGGGACGAACTGGAGTGTCCAGGTTTGCGGCCAGGGCGCGTCGGTGAGCTGAAGCAGTTGGCGACCGGATGCCGCGTCCCAGAGTTGGATCAGGTGGGTGTCCCAGTCCCCAGTGGCGACCAACTTGCCTTCGGGACAAAACGCCACGGCCTGGCCAGGGCTGGGGAGCAGTCGGTCGCCCTCCCAGTTCCGTTGACCCGAGGCAGAATCCCAGAGGGCGACGGTCTGGTCCTTGGCTACTGAGACCAACCGGCTGCCGTCGGGACTGAAGGCGATCGCTGGCACGCTGACTCGATGACCGGCCAAGGCCAGGCATTCGTCGGCCCCCGCGAAAGGGTAGAGGTTCACTCCTGCAGCATTGATCGTGACCAGGAATTATCTCTCCCGGAGCAAAGGCCGCCGCGTTGGAAGTGGCGACCTCCTCAAACACAGCCATCGTCTCCTGCTTCAGGTGGTCGCAGATCATCTCGAACCAGACCAATGACGATGGCACCGTCGACAATGTCAGCGTGGCGGTTGGAGTGGCCTCCCATCTTGGCCATTACACTGCTGTGGAGCATACTCACCTTCTGGCTCCGGTCTATGACCCCGCTTCCAACTCGCTGATCTTTTTCTTTACGGTGACGCGAACGACCACCGCAGCCAACGGCGACCAGTGGAATTCGGAAGGCGAGGGAACAACGATCGTGCCGCTCGATGCGGGATTCGCACCCCTGCCACCGCCCTGGGCATTCTCGGGCACCTACCAACACGCCGACGGCTCGGTCTTCCACGGAACCTTCCAGGGACTCGACTTCGGTGACGGACCGGATCCGCAAAATGGGCCGGGACCACGCTCAGCCGCGGCGCCGCAAAGAAGTAATCCATGCACTCCGGTCACCAGAAGCCCAAGTCCTTTCGAAGCGGGCGACCGCTTCGATGCGGACGCGGGCCTCGGCTGATGATTTCACAGCCGTGACAGATTTTTGACGTGGAGGGAATCTCGCGGCATCCCCCTGGTTACTTTCCCTCCGTAATCTCGCGGAAGAGCCAGGCTCGAGCGCAGGCCCATTGGCGATCGATCGTGCTGGGCGAGACCCCAAGGACTGCAGCGGTTTCGGGCACCGTCATGCCGACGAAGTAGCGGAGCTTCACGATGTTGGCGAGGTCGGGATCCTCCTGGCTGAGCTTGGTCAACGCCTCGTCCCCCGTGAGAATCTCGTCTGGTGGAGCCGCGCCGCCGACTTTGGATTCGTCCCACGTCGCCCGGGCCTGGTCTCCTCCCCGTTTGAGAGCCTGCTTTCGCCGCGCGCGGTCGATTAGAATCCGCCGCATGGCCTCAGCGGCCACCGCAAAAAAATGACCTCTACTATCCCAGTGCTGGTCTCCGGGCTCGTCCCGGCCCACCATCCGAACGTAGGCTTCATGGACTAGCGCGGTGGCCTGCAGGGTCTGGCCCGGTTGCTCCCCCGCCATCTGATGCGCCGCCAGTCGTCGCAGTTCGTCGTAGACCAGAGGGAGCAGTTTAGCCGTCACGTTCTGGTTTACCTCACCGCGTTGGGCGGCTTGCAGGATGTGCGTGACTTCATTCATCAGGTGGCGAAACGACTCTGCGGTGGCCACAACGAGGAAATCTCAAACGAGTGGCGAGGGCGAGGTTTTTTCACGGGTTGTTCACATCCGGTTCGGCGGCAATGCGCGGCGCTACCTGAGCGCGGTGCGGCGGCAACATCTCCCCGCGCCTGCGATACATTTCACTCCCTGTGCGAGAGAATTCCCTGCCACGCCGCGCCACGGATGCCGAGGAACAGGGAGACATGTACTCTCGACTCTCCAAAATCACGCTGCTGTTCGCCCTCGCACTGCCGGCCGGGGCCGTCAATATTGCTCCCGGCGGCCGCGGGATCATGGGGGCCACTCAGAAGGGCGGCAGCGGCGACAATGCTTACTATCACGACGGTCAGTTGGTCCACCTCTGCGACGGGAACCCTGCCACCCGGGTGGACAATTACCGCTCGTTCCACCAGTATTACCATACGCATGGCTACGCCGGTGTGGGCTGGACCGCGGTGCGCAAGGAGTCGGTGAAGTCCGTCACGGTCACCATGGCCACGTTTTCTGATGCTGGCTGGTTTGGCAGCCGGGAGGTGCCTCCGCCGGGCAGCGCACTCACCCCGGCACATTTACGGCCGGACGCCCTCAGTTTTTCGGGCGGCAACGGAAGCGGTGTGATCGTGGAGCCCATCGTGCAGGCCACTCGGGCGCCGAATCCTTTCACTACGAATTCCTGGTTCACGGTGGCGTCCATCAATGACTACGTCGCCAGTCTCACCGGCCATGTACTCCCGCCTCCGGGCAGCCCGCCCACCAGCCGCTCGTTCACTTTCACGCTGCGCGAGCGTCCGGTGGGCATCACGGGTATTCGGGTGGTCGGACCGATGGGCGGCACCGGGTGCATTGGCGTTTTTGAAATCGCTGTGGAGGCGGACCCGGTGGTGGACACAGACAACGATCAAATGGACGATGCCTGGGAAGCGGCGAATGGTCTGAACGTGGGGGTGAACGATGCCAACACGGACGCCGACGACGATGATCTGGTGACGCTGGATGAATTCGGCTGGCGCACCAATGCCCAGGTGCAGGACACCGATGGCGACGGCATTTTCGATGGTCTTGAAAGGACTTATGCCACGCATCCCAACACCTTTGACACGGACGGCGACGGCTTCAGCGACGGAAAGGAGGAACTGAGCAGCCAGCCAGGATTCGTGGAAGCGGACGGCGCGCAGTGGGATCTCGACCACGACGGACTCAGCGACTTCGCGGAAATAAATTCGCACCTCACCAACCAGCTGGAATATGACACGGACGAGGACGGCTTCGGCGATGGACGGGAACTCGCGCTGGGGCTCAATCCGCTGAGCGCCACGAGCCGGCTGCCCAATCTCGCCCGCTCCGGGCGCGGCGTTATCGGGCGCATTTTCTGGGCCTCCGGCAGCAGCTCGTTCCTTCAGGAGCACGGCACGCCCATCACCAATGGCTGTAACTCCTCGGCCATCGGCGACCTCAGTCTTACCACGCTCGCGCACACCAGCGGCAACAGCCAGACGTCCGGCGCGATCAGCAACTCCTCATACGCCGGCATTGTGCTCGGGGAAAGGCTGCCGGCATCGGTCAGCATCACGCGCATCGAAGTCACCTTCGCCACCTACGGCCACGGCGGCTGGTTTGGCACCAGCGGCCCCGCAGCGGGCACGGCCCTCGCGGCGTCCCACCTCATCGTGCCGGAACTCCAGACCACCAACGACGGCATCAACTGGGGCACCGCGCCTTCCACCACCGACTATCTCGCCCGCATGACCGGGCACGTCATCGGCACCAGCAGCGTGCCCACGCGGCGCAGCGCCATCTTCACCTTCAACACGCCCCAGCGCACCCGCGGCGTGCGCATCGCCGGCCGGCACCGAACCTTTCTTGGCGTCTACGAAATCTCCGTCACCACCAATCTCGACACGACCGACACCGATGCGGACGGCCTTTCCAATGACGATGAAACCACGCGCGGCACCTCCGTCATTTACAGCGATACCGACGAGGACGGGCGCAGCGACTTCGACGAAGTGAATGTGCATCACTCCAACCCGCTCGTGGCCGACGCGCCCGGCGGACCGCTGGTCCTCCACCCTGTGCCCAGCGTGGCCATTCTCGGCACCGGCATCATCGGCGTCAAAACCACCCTTGATGGCACCCCCGGCAACTCGGTGATTCACGCCGGCACCGCCGCCAACATTATTGACGAGAACCCCACCACGAGAGTGGACTCATGGAATGCCAGCGGAGCCGGCCTCTACAGTTTCGTGGGCACCTCCTTTGGCGCCAATCAGCAAACGGTGGCCATGCTCAAGGTGCGCTTTGCCACCTTCATCAATGGCGGCTGGTTCGGCCCCACCAATATCGGCCCCGCCGGCGGCGGCCTGATCACCGCCGCGCACCTCGTGGAACCGGCCGTGCAAATCACCACGAATGGCGGCACCAGCTGGATCACCGTGCCCCACACCTCCGACTACTTCACTGCCCTCACCGGGCACAAAATCGGCGACGGCACGAACGGCAATTTCTTCTCCACTTCCATCTCCCATGCCGCCACCTTCACGCTCAATACCCCCGCGGAGAACATCAACGGCGTGCGCCTCGTCGGCCTGGAAGGCGGCTCCGCACAGGGCTTCGTCGGCGTGTTTGAGTTCGCCGCCTATTCCGTGGCTCCGCCCCCGCCCTCCACCGATTCTGACGCCGACAACGACGGCCTGCCCGATGCCTGGGAGATTGAGAAGTTCGGCAACATCACCGCGCAGGACGCGGACGATGATCTTGATGCTGATGGCTCGAATACCCTGCTGGAATACGGATTCAACATGAACCCCAACACCTTCGACACCACGCCCGCCCCCATCCTCGAAAACGGCCGCCTCACCCTGACCATCACCAAACGCCCGCTCGTGACCTACAGCATCCTCAGCGGCAGCACGCTCCTGGATTTCAGCACGACGGACACCACCACGCACATCGACGACCCCAGCACGCTCAAGGTCAGCGACAACTTCCCCATCACCGGTCCCGCTGGACGGCGCTTCCTGCGGGCCACAGTGACGGCAGCACCGTGAGAATCCCCGGGGTATGTGCTGGGAGGCCTCAGGCGGTTCAGCCGATTTCTCAATAATCACTCCGCGTCGCCCGGTGCAGATATTTTCCGGTGTGGCCGAATGCCCCCCAGCCTACGAACTCAACCCGACCCATGACCGTCACCAAATGCCAGCAATGCGGCGCACACCTTCCGCAGGGCACGCCGGAGGAATTATGCCCGCTCTGTGTGCCGGATGAGGAGCCGCCCTCGGACGGCACGCGCTTAATGGGCGATTGCGAGATTTTCGAAGAACTGGACCGCGGCGGCATGGGCGCCGTTTGGCGCGGGCGGCAGCGCGGGCTGGACCGCGCGGCTGCTGCACCCAAAAATCGTCGCCGTTTATCCTAGAAGCGCGCTGATGGAGAGTCCAGCGTGTCTCGGAATTCGGTTGCCAGCCGTAAGAGAATTTTCTGGTTCTTCCGCAGAATTTGTTGGTGGTTGGACTGGGGATGGGGGGCGGCAGAGAGGCGGAATGGGCTACGTCCTCGCTCAGGTCAAGCCGGACGGCGGCATCACAACCCGGATGGGAACCACGAAAAACACGAAACAGACGAAAAACCAAGGCGTTGCCCGATGCTCACCGTCCACCTGATGGATGAGGAGGTCGCTTGTCCTAAGCCAATGAATTTTCGTGTGTTTCGTGACTTTCGTGGTTCCAATGTCCCTTTTTGGGTTTATCGGTTTTCAGGTTGGGGGTTCCACTCCGGCCTGACAACCCCATAACATATCACATCCCATCTATGAAAATCCCGTCTACTTTATTACCGGTTTTCTTAGCGCTTGCCGGGCCTGGATCGTTCGAGCCGGCTCTATGTATTACTCACAACGCCAGGGAACGGCTGGCGACTCCCGGGGAGTGGACCGTCGTCAGCACGGAGGGCGACGGCAAGGCCGAGCTGGAGTCCTTGCGCGCTGAGCTGCTGGCTTTGCTCGCGAAGTTGGAAGAGGAGGCGGGCGAATTGGAATCGCGCCGGGCGCAACTGGATGAGCAGGCGGCAGCCGTGGAATCGCGCAGCGGCGAGCTGGACGGCCGGGCGGCGGAATTGGAAAGCCAGGCGAGCGAACTAGAATCGCGCCGGGCGCAACTGGATGAGCAGGCGGCAGCCGTGGAATCGCGCAGCGGCGAGCTCGACGGACGTGCGGCGGAATTGGAAAGCCAGGCGGGCGAACTTGACTCGCGCCGGGCGCAACTGGACGAGCAGGCGGCAGGCGTGGAATCGCGCAGCGGCGAGCTGGACGGCCGGGTGGCGGAATTGGAAAGCCAGGCGAGCGAACTGGAATCGCGCCGGGCGCAATTGGGCGAGCAGGCGGCAGGCGTGGAATCGCGCAGCGGCGAGCTGGACAGCC
>JBJXFS010000015.1:0-45806 GCA_046155625.1 Verrucomicrobiales bacterium
CCACGCGATTGTTCGTCAGCTTCAACCATCCCACCGTTGCGCCACTCGTCCTCGTCCTCGTCCTCGTCCTCGACTTCACCTGTGCGATCCGCGGGCACCAATGACTCAACAAACTGACGCTGACTCACCATTGTTTGGGGTCTATGGGTGATGCCACAGGTCCAACGGCCCGGGAAAAACGACCTCGAAACCAACCAGGGCTGAAGGCCCGTTCCATATACATTGCGGTTCTTCGACGGCATGGTGTTCAACGAGTTCAGTTTCAGAGCTGGAATGGGCGGGGCATTGCCCCTTGACGAGGACGTCACGCGATCACACACCCGCGTGAATCTGGAACATCGGTCCCGGGTAGGGCGGCGCGTCCCGCCCGCCGCAGCCGGCGTCCTCGCCGGCTGTCCCGCGCGTCTCGCGCCATGCTCCGAAAGAGCGGTGCGAAACCGTCGAGCCGCACGCAGCGCGAGCCGCCCGTTGGACGTGGGACGCGCCGCCCTCCCCGAGAACCATCGCTGCGCGCACCCGCTTCCGTGCCTGATGAAAGCCGGTTTGGGCCCCCCTAAAAACCGCTTGCAGCGGGGGGCTGGCGCGCCTAGGGATTCCGTTCGGCGCATTTTTTGTAGATGCGTCGAAGACTGACGCTCGGGTGGCGGAATTGGTAGACGCGCACGTTTGAGGGGCGTGTGGATAACTCCGTGCGGGTTCGAGTCCCGCTCCGAGCACTCAATTTTTCGGCTCAGTCGAAGTCGCCGCGCTGGGGTGCGATGACGGGCTGACGGCGGCCAAAGAGGGCGCTGCCGACGCGGACGATAGTGGCGCCTTCTTCGATGGCGATTTCGTAGTCATCGCTCATGCCCATGCTGAGGCCGGGGAGCGGGATGCCGGATGATTGTTGCAACGAGTCGCGCAATTCCCGGAGGGCGGCGAAAGCCGGGCGGCTTTTCTCCGGATCATCGGTGAGTGCGGGAATCGTCATGAGGCCCAGGAGGTTGAGTCGAGGCAAGGCCAGGATGGCATCGAGGTCGCGGCGCACCGAGTCGCGGGTAAACCCGAATTTGGCGGTGTCTTCGGCCACGTTGACTTGGAGGTAGATGTCCGGGCGGCGTCCTTCTTCGGCGGCGATGCGGTCGATGTCTTCGGCGAGCGACAGGCTCTCGACGCTGTGGATGGCCTCGACCCAGGGGAGCAGCCGGCGGACTTTATTTTTCTGGAGGTGGCCGATGAAGTGCCAGCGCAGGGAGGACGAGAGCTCGGGGGCCTTGGCGAGGATTTCCTGGACGCGGCTTTCGCCGAAGAGCGTGTGGTGGGCGCGGGCGAGTTCGCGGATGACGTCGGGCGGGTGGGTTTTCGAAACCGCGATCAAATCGACCGATTCCGCCGGCCGTCCGGCGCGGGCGGTGGCGGCGTCGATTCGCTCCTGCACGCGCTGAAGGTTTTCCGAGAGATCCGACATGAAATGCGAGTGTGGGATGATCCAGACTGGCGCGTCCACCGTTACACGGTGAGAATAATCCCTAATGCAGAGGGGGACGAACCCCGTCAGTGTGAACCAACGATTTTCCGTGTCATGCAATTCCTAAATCTAAAAGTCTTTTGCGATCTGGTCGAGACCGGCAGTTTTTCCGTCTCTGCCAGCCGGAACGACATCACGCAGAGTGCGGTCAGCCAGCAAATCAAGACACTGGAACAGCGGTTTGGCGTGGTGTTTTTCGAGCGGGGGAAGAAGAACTTCTCTATCACGCCCGAAGGGACGGTGTTTCATGCGGCGGCGCTGCGGATGCTGGAGATCTATCGCAACATCGAGGCGGATCTTCATGCCGTGCGCAACGAAGTGGGCGGGCCCCTGCGCGTCGCCACCGTCTACAGTCTGGGTCTCCACGAACTGCCCCCGCTGCTCAAAAGTTACCGGACCAACTTTCCGCAGGTCGACCTGACGGTGAGCTATCGTCGCAACCACACCGTCTACGACGAGGTGCTGAACGACCAGGCTGACCTCGGGGTGGTGGCTTATCCGCGTCCGCGTCGGGGGTTGGTGGTGGAGATTTTCGCGCAAGACCGGATGGTCGTCATTTCAGCGCCCTCGCATCCGCTGGCGCGCAAGGAGGCTCTGCGCATCAAGGACCTGCAGGGCCAGTCGTTCATTTCCTTCGAACCCGATCTCCCGACCCGCAAGGCGGTCGACCAACTCCTTCGCGAACACGAGGTGGAAGTCGAGCAGGCGATGGAATTGGACAACATCGAAACGGTGAAACGCGCGGTCGAGGTCGAGTCCGGGGTGGCGTTGGTCCCGAGCAACAGCGTGGCCGAGGAGGTGGCGTCCGGACAGTTGCGCGCCCTGCGATTGGAGGACGCGGACATGTGGCGCCCGATGGGCACCGTGCTCCGGCGTGGCCGGACGATCACCCCGGCATTGCGCGAATTCGTCGGCGCCTTGCGTCAACTCGGTGGAAATGGTCGTGGGTAGCGGGCCGCCGCACACGCTCCTTGCCCCTGGCGGGGTTTCGACGTTAGATCGCGGGTTCCGCTTCGGCGTGACCCTGCCCCATGCAACTCCATCCGTCTCTTGATGACTTCCGCACTCTGGCCGCAGACCACAATCTGGTGGCGGTCTGGGTGGAGTTGGCGGCTGATTACGAGACACCCTTGGCCGCCTTTCGGAAACTCGCGCGACCGGGCGTGCACGCGTTTCTGCTCGAATCGGCCGAGAACACGCAAGTCTCCGGGCGCTATTCGTTTCTTGGGGCGAATCCGCGCGCCGTGTTTGAGGCGCGCGGGCAATTATGCCGCGTATACGAAGGCGAGCGCGTCCGCGATTTCCCCGCCGCGACCGACCCGCTCCGGGAATTGGAAAGGTACATGGGGCAATTCCGGCCGGCGCCGGAGCCGCGTCTCCCGGTTTTTCGCGGCGGGGCGGTGGGGTTTCTGGCTTACGATGCGGTACGGTGGTTTGAGCCCACGGTGCCGCCGCCGCCGCCGGACGACCTCGGCCTGCCCGACATGGCTTACATGATCGCCGATTCCCTCGTCGTCTTCGACCACCGCCACCGGGTCATGATGGTCGTGGCCAACGTCTTTCTGGACGACCACGCCACGGTCGAGGCGGCCTACGCGGCGGCGCGGGTGAAGATCGAAGGATTGATGGCGCACTTGGAAGCTCCGATGCAATTCCGGTTGCTTCCCGCCGACGCCGTTCCCGCCGCCGCGCCGCCCGCGACGAGCAACCGCACACGCGAGGACTTTGAGTCCGCCGTGCGCACCGGAAAGGAATACATCAAGGCCGGCGACATTTTTCAATTCGTTCCGTCGCAACGGTTTGCCACGCCCTACGAGGGCGACCCCATTGACCTCTTCCGTGCCCTGCGCCATGTCAATCCGTCGCCCTACATGTTTTGCCTGCTCTATCCCGAGGGCTACGCGCTGGTCGGCAGTTCGCCCGAAGTCCACGTGCGCTGCCTGGGTGGCAAAGTCGAGATTCGGCCGATCGCCGGCACACGTCCGCGGGGGGCCACACCAGCCGAGGACGACGCTCTGGCCGCTGAACTGTTGGCCGACCCCAAGGAGCGCGCCGAGCACATCATGCTCGTAGACTTGGCCCGCAATGACGTCGGACGCGCGGCCGAGTTTGGGTCCGTCGTCGTGCACGACTTCATGATCGTCGAGCGCTACAGCCACGTCATGCACATCGTCACCAACGTCTCCGGTCGCCTCTCCGCGGGGAAATCGGCCTATGACGTGATGGCGGCGACGTTTCCCGCCGGCACCGTGAGCGGCAGTCCAAAGGTGCGCGCCATGCAGATCATCAATGAGTTGGAGCCTACGAAACGCAATGCCTACGCCGGCGCCGTCGGGTACTTCGGCTTCGACGGTGGATTGGATTCGTGCATCGCCCTGCGCACGTGCGTGCTCAAGGACGGTGTGGCCTACGTCCAAGCCGGCGCCGGCGTGGTGGCCGACAGCGACCCCGCCAGCGAATACCAGGAAACCGTGAACAAAGCCCGGGGCATGCTCCGCGCCATCGACCGCGCCCGCGGACTGGCGTAACCCCAAATCACATCACCATCCACACGACCACCAAGGCCGCGAGCAAGGCCACCGCCACCCCCCACCAGAACCATTCGCGCCACGTCTTGCGCCGGCCACCGCGGAATTCCTTCTCGACAAACTCGTCGTAGTTAAACTCATCGTCCGGCAAATCCAGACCGTCATACACGTCGTCCTGTTCCCACGGTTTCCGTTGGTCCCACGCCTTGGTCGCGCGGTCAGAAGCGCAGCGGGCGCACCCACGCGACCCGACACGCACTTCCGCCCCGCAGTCCGGGCAAATGAAATAATCAGCCTTGATCATGACGGGACGAATGGCCGCCAGCGACATCTATAGCGGGAATCGGTCGGACCGGCAAGCGGAAGCGGGAGCCACGGCGGAATTTCCTTTGCGCTCAGCCCCGGTTTGGCCGCACACTGATTGATTTCCCGCCCATGTCGAAGTCATCCCCCTTGATCGGTGTTCTAGTGGTCCTGTGGTTGCTTGCCGGAAACGGCTGGGGCCAGGAAGGAAATTATGCGCTTGGACAGCCCATCATCTCGAGTGGCCAAGTGGTCCCGGGGAATCCCGTCGAAAACCTCACGGATGGTGACAAGCGAACATTTACTCATCCGAACTCAACCAGTGGGACCAACGGGTTTTATTACCTGATCGACTTGGGTCGTGTGCGCACCCTCGACCGCGTGGTGCTGTGGAACCGAGTTGGCTGCTGTCCCGAGCGGTTGCGGCGCTATCGGGTCAGCCTGCTGGCGGATGGGGGCAATGTGCCAGGCGACGTGAACTGGTCGGCCGACATGCGGATGAATGGGACGTACGCACCCGCGGGCGGATCCGATACCGTGACCACGGCTGTAGGGTCCGGCACGTTCTTCGGCGGCCGATACATCAAAATCGAAAACCGCAGTGGCGAGGGCAACAACCCGCAGCTCGCCGAGGTGGAAGCCTGGCCGGCCCCCGTGCCCGTGATCCGCCGATTCGAGACGGACGCCGGCAACCTGACCGCCACCGGGCAGCCGGGCCGCCCGACTTCGGCCGTCCTGAGCTGGCAGGTCGACAACTTTACCTCGCTGACGCTCACGCCGCAGCCGGGGCCCTTATCCGAGGCCGCGGGCAGCGTGAGCGTCATGCCCTCCGCGACCACGACATACACGCTCACCGCCACCAATGCCGCCGGTTCGACCACGGCCACACTGACGTTGGGCGTCGACGAGGCGGAACGGCCGCTCTTCATCAGCGAGTTCATGGCGTCCCCGAATGGCGACCTGCAGGACGAGGATGGCGACAGCGAGGACTGGATCGAAATCGCCAATCCCAATCCCTTCGCGGTCAACCTTGCCGGTCATCATTTGACCGATGACCCGGCGCGTCCGACGCAATGGGTGTTTCCCTCGTTCACCATTCCGGCTCAGAGCCAGCGGGTCGTCTTCGCCTCCGGCAAAGACCGCCGCGCGCCGGGCGACCCGCTGCATACCAACTTCTCGTTGCGCGCGGAAGGCGAGTTCCTTGCCCTCGTGCACCCCGATGGCACCACCCTGCTCAGTCGATTCCCCGCCACCTTCCCGGAACCCGCTACCTTTCCGCGCCAGTCCCACGGTCGCAGTTACGGACTGGACCCGCTTGGGCAGGTCAAGTATTTCGGTCCGGCCACCCCGGAGGCGCCGAATGGCGCTGGCTTCGCCGGGGTGGTCGAGGACACGAAATTCAGCGTGAACCGCGGCGTTTTCACCGCGCCCCAGACCCTGGTCCTCACCACCGCCACGCCCGGCGCGGCAATCCGATACACGCTCGACGGCAAACCCCCCACCGCAACCACCGGCCAAGTCTACCAATCGCCGCTCACCATCGACACCACCCGGGTGGTGCGCGCCGCGGCCTTTCTCGATGGCTTCGCCCCGACCAATATCGACACGCATACCTACATCTTTCCCGAAAAGGTCAAAACGTCCTCGGTCATGCGCACCAGCATCACCAATCATGCCACGCACGGCCCCAAGGTCGTGCCCGCCCTGACCGATTTGCCCAGCTTCTCCATGGTCACCCCATTGACCATTCCCAATGGAATCGATGTGCCCGCCTCGCTCGAATTCATCCCGCCGCCGAACGCCCCAGAGCCCGGATTTCAGGAAAATTGCGGCGTCGAACGCTTCGGCGGCGACTACACCGATTTCGCCAAAAAGAGCTTTCGGTTTCACTTTCGCAGTGCCTACGGCAACGGCCGCCTGGAATACCCGCTTTTCGAAGGGTTTGAACGGGGCATCATGCCGGCGCGCCGCTTCGATTCCATCGAATTGCGCAACGGATCGCACGACATGGTGGATCGCGGGTTCTATCTCTCCAATCCGTTCACCGACGCCGTGATGCTCGACATGGGCCAGCTCAATCCGCATGGCCGGTGGGTGCATCTGTATAACAACGGCACCTACTGGGGCGTCTACCACCTGCGTGAACGCTGGGACGCCGAAATGCTTTCCGATTACCTCGGCGGCGAACCCGAAGATTACGAAGCGGTCAATGGCAACTTGAATGTCGGTGGTTGGGCCGAACCCGGCGACCCGTACGACGGAGACGGGAGTTCCTGGACACGCATCAAGTCGCTCCGGGGGAACTATGCCCAAGTCCGCTCCTACCTCGATGTCCCGAGCTACGTCGACTTCATGCTGACCTTCATGTTTGGCGACTGCGAAAACGAATACCGCTGCGCGGGGCCCAAGGGTGTCGGATCGGGCTTCAAATGGTTTCTTAATGATGCCGACGGCTGGCTGCGCAGTTCCGCCGGCAACAATACCGCGCGCTCCTCCCCCGGGCGCCAAGCCGGCGATGGGCCGGGCAGCGTGTTTTCCATGCTCTACCGGGAGGGGAATCCGGACTACAGCATGCTCTTGGCCGACCGCATCCAAAAACACATGCTCAATGGCGGGGCGCTCACGCGCGAACGCAATGTGGCCAGGTTGAATGAGTTGGCCGACGCCCTGCAACGGCCGTTCATCGCCGAAAGCGCCCGCTGGAATTACCGGACCCCCGAATCATGGACTTCCGCCAAAAATGCCATCCTCAATTCGTGGTTCACCTCGCGCACCAATACCGTCCTCAACCAGTACCGCACCGCCGGATTTTTCCCCTCGCTGGCGGCCCCCGTCTTCAGCCAGCGTGGCGGCGCGGTCGCGGCCGGCACCCGCATCACCCTGACCGGCGCCGTCGGCACCATGTACTATACCACGGATGGCTCCGACCCCAGGCTGCCCGGGGGAGCGCTCTCGCCGACCGCCAAACCCATCTCGACCGGCGTGATCACCGAACCCATGGTTCCCGTGGGGGCGCTGTGGAAATGGTACTCCGACTACGCAGGACTCGGCGCCAGCGACGTGGTGGCCGGCCACGCCGCCTACGGGCCGGTCAACTGGAAGCACCCGGAATTTGACGACTCGACGTGGGGCGAGGGTCGGGCCGAGCTTGGTTACGGGGAAGGGGATGAGGCGACCGTTCTGCCGTTCGGCGATCCCGGTGATCGGTTTCGCACGGCCTATTTCCGGCACGCCTTCACCCTGCCGGCTGATTCGGCCGTCAGCGCGATCACGCTGCGGCTCAAGCGCGATGACGGGGCCGTCGTCTACCTCAACGGCGCGGAACGGGCGCGCGACGGACTGACCGGTGTGGTGTCCGGCGACACCCTGGCCTTGGACAACGCCGGTGACGATGGCAAAACGTTCCTCTCATTCACGCTGCCCGCCACCGCGCTCGTCCCCGGCCGCAACGTGCTGGCCGTCGAACTGCACCAAGCCGCCCCCACCAGCGGCGATGCGAGTTTCGATGCGGAGTTAATCGTGACTCGCACCACCGGAGCCGACGCCGGGGTGCCGATCGAGCGCAATACCTGGCTGCGCGCCCGCACCCGGAACGGAGCCCAGTGGTCGGCCTTGGACGAGGCTTTCTTCCAGGTCGGCCCAACCCCGATCGCGCCCGGCCAAGTGATCGTCAGCGAGCTTCATTTCAATCCCGCGGGAACGGGCGCGGAAGAATTCGTCGAACTGCAAAATGTCTCCGACCAGGCGGTCAATCTGCGCGGTTGCCGGTTTGCCGAGGGCATCGACTTCGTCTTCCCGGACAATCGTGATACCTTTCTTGCGCCGGGCCAGCGGCTCGTGCTGGTCGAGGATATTTTTGCCTTTCAGCAGAAATACGGCATCGAAATTCCGGTGACCGGTCGCTATTTCGGCAGCCTGGCCAATCAAGGTGAGACGATCACACTGGCGGCGGCTGCCGGCACGGAACTTCTGCGCGTCACCTATGACGATGCCGCCCCCTGGCCGGCGGCCTCGGATGGCGGTGGATACAGCCTGGTCCGCCGGCCCCAGACCACGAACCCGAACGCACCGCAATCATGGTGGTCCAGCGCCACCGCCGGTGGTTCGCCCGGCGGCTCGGATGCCGTCGCCTTCTCCGGCGATCCGGCCGCCGACAACGACGGCGATGGCCATACGGGCCTGGTCGAACACGCCCTCGGCACCAGCGATGCCGATCCCGCGGATGCCGACGCGTCCATCCAGGCCAGCGCCCCGGCTCAAGGCGCGCTCCTGGTTTCCCTGCGTCGGTCGCTCCGAGCCGAGGATGCCCAGTGCACGTTTGAACTTTCCCCCGACCTCCAAGCTTGGGGACTCCCACCCAACCCGCCAACCCTCGTCTCCCAAGTCCGCCATCCCGATCATACCGCCACCGAAACTTGGCATATTCCACTCCCTGCTTCGACCTCCGCCGCCTTCATTCGCGTCGGCGTGAGTCTCGCCGTTCCCTAGGCGGCGAGAGCGTGATGAAGGAAAAAATGACGATGGAACAACCACGAAAGTCACGGAATTGTCGTGACATTTTTGCCTGATCTCGCCAGCCTCGCGTCGACTGCCGAAAATTCCCGGTTCATTTGTCGTCCCCTGATCACTTGTTCCTCGTATGAAAAAGACATTCTGTTCTCTGCTGGTTCCCCTGATGCTTGGCTTGGGCTCGGTCGCCCACGCCAGCGATCTCATTGCCTGGTGGAATTTCGACACCGTCGGTGACGGTATTTCCGTTGATAGTCAAGCGGGTAACGTAGGCATCCTCCTCGGAGGAGCGGCCTATTCCGACCCGGGCACCGGTCGAACCGGCGCCGGCACCGACCGCGGCATGCGCTTTGGCACCGGCCAACAGCGCCTGCACGTGACTGATGCGTCGTTCCTCAATGCCATCGGCACCACCAACGCCCTGACCCTCGCATTCTGGCAAAATATCGCTACCGTTCGACCCCAAACGACTTTCTTCGCCAACTCCGCCAGCCTGCAGCGGGCCTTCAGTGCTCACACGCCCTGGGTCGATGGAACCATTTATTGGGATACGGCGGGTTGCTGCGACCCCAACTCTCAGCGCGTTTTCATCAATCCGGGGGCGACGTGGACCGAGACCTGGGTTCATGTCGTTCTCATCAAGGATGGAGACACCAAGATCATTTATGTCGACGGTGTCGAGGCGCTCAACGGCATAAGCACGGCCCCCTTCCCATCGGACTTCACCGAACTCTTCATCGGCAATTCCTCCAACCTCGGTGAAACCGTCAACGGCGTCCTCGATGATGTCGCCATTTTCAGCCGCGCTTTGACTCTCGCCGAAGTCACCAGCTTGGCCGGCGGCGCCTCGCCCGCTTCGCTCGTGCCGAATAATGACACGGACTCAGATGGCCTGCCCGATGCTTATGAATATCGATTTTTCCCGGGCGACCTGACCAAACTTTCCGCCGCGGGTGACTTCGACGGCGATGGGATCACGGATGGCGCGGAATTCGCGTCCGGCGGCAATCCATCCCAGGGCGACAGCGATGGCGACGGCTTGCTCGACGGTGTGGAAACCAACACCGGCGTCTGGGTGAGCGCCAGCAATACCGGGACCAACCCCGCTTTACCCGATACCGACGGAGACGGGCTGCGCGATGGCGTTGAAACAAACACCGGAACGTACACCAGCTCAACCAATACTGGCACCAATCCGCTCGTCGCTGATTCGGACGGCGATTTGTTTAACGATGGTGTGGAGGTGCTCTACGGCGGCAGCAACCCGCTCAACAACGGCTCACGCCCGCTGCGCACCGGCGTGCTTGATCTGCTGGCCTACTGGCCGTTCAATGACGCCACCGATCCGGTCAAGGCCGTCGATGCCGTGCGCGGTTATGAGGGCGAGCTTCTGGTAGGCACTGATCTCACACCTACCTCGTACACAGCGGACGCGGGTGGCAAGAGCGGCCAAGCCGGCGACCGGGCGATCGATTTCGGCCAGATCGGAAACAATTTCACCGGCGTCAGTGTCGCGGACGGCGGGTTCCTCAACCTCGGGGCCAGCCAGGATCAGATTGCCATTTCGTTCTGGCAAAATTTGTATGCGGTCACCGACAGCACAGCCTTCAAAGGCTTGTCGCCGAGCTCATCGGGCGGGAGTCGCGGCGCCAGTGGTCATGCCACGTGGTCGAACAATCGGTTCTACTGGGACACCGCGGGTTGCTGCGATGGTACTCAGCGGATCGACGAGGACAAGAATGTCAACGGCGAGGTCGATCTGGTGGGCACTTGGCATCACATCGTGTTTCAAAAGAAGGGCAGCACCAAGGAAATCTGGCTCGACGGGCAGTTGTTGAAATCCGGAGTCAACACGGCGCCGCTGCCGCTCGATTTTTTCTCTTTCCAGATCGGTCGCAATGAAAGCAACGAGAATACCGCTGGCTTGATCGACGACTTCGCGGTCTACGCCGACGCCCTTACTCCGGCGCAGATCAATCTGCTCTTCACCGGCACCGCGCCGAACAACCCGACGCTCGTTCCGCCCAATACCGACTCGGACGGCGATGGCATGCCCGATGCGTACGAATCCGCCAACGGGCTGAATCCCAACGTGGATGATCGGTTGGGGGATGTCGACAGCGACGGCAAAACGAATTTCGACGAGTACATCGCCGGCACCGTGCCGAACAATCCGGACAGCGATGGAGATACGCTGAAGGACGGCGCGGAGACGAATACGGGCACCTGGGTGAGCACCACCAATACCGGCACCAATCCGCTCAAAACCGACAGCGACAACGATGGGTATACCGACGCTGTCGAAACTAACACGGGAAGTTACGTTAGTCCCACCAACACCGGGACTAACCCCAACCTCGCGGACACGGATGGCGATGGCTACGACGATGGTATCGAGGTGAAGTATGGGGCCAACCCAACGCTCGCCACATCCGTTCCAAATGTGTATTTCTGGTGGTCGTTCAACGACGCGAGCCGTCCGGAGTTCTCCACGGATGTCATCAATGGCGAGGAGGTGACGCTTATGAACGGCGCCGCCTTCTCGGACGATTCCGGGGGACGCACCGGGAAGCCGGGCGATCGGGCCCTCAACTTGGGTACCACCAAGGAAAGCCAGATGGCCAAAGCCACCGAAGCCCTTTGGCTGAATGATGCCACGGGCGGGGACAGCGTCGCCTTTGCGTTCTGGCAGTATCTGGATTCCATCACAGACAGCTCAGCGTTCTGGGCGTCGTCTCCTTCCAGCGGCGGAGGAAGCCGCGGAGCTCAGGGTCACGCGACCTGGAGCAACAACCGGTTTTACTGGGACACCGCGGGCTGTTGCGACCCGCCGACGCGGCTTGATGAGGATAAGGACGCCCAGGGGCCGGTGGAATTGGTGGGCCAGTGGAACCACGTGGTGTACCAGAAGAACGGGGAGGCCAAGGAGATCTGGGTCAACGGCACTCTGCTTGCCTCAAGCGGCGCTGCCGCCGCTCTGCCCAATGACTTCAACGAATTGACGATCGGCGCCGAGCCAAGCGGGGCCAACAACATGCTCGGCTTGATCGACGACTTCGTGGTCTATGGGAATGTCCTCACCGCTGAGCAAATTGGCCGGCTTGCCGCCGGCGAATCGCCATCCGATATCCTCGGGGCGCCGACGTCCGGAGGTCTCAAATTTACCCAAGTCTCGTTTAACGCCGCCACCAACCAGCTTACGCTGACTTGGACTTCCCAGCCCGGCAAGACGTACTCGTTGGAAACGTCCCAGACACTGGTCACTTATCCCGTCGAATTGAACGACAACATCGCGTCAGGCGGCACGACCACCACCTACGTCCACGACATCACGACGTATCCGGGGGGCGCACCCGCCGCTCTGTATTACCGCGTGAGCGAGAACTGATGCGGTTCAGAATCTCCTCCCGGTCTTATCCATGAGGATCCTTGTCGCCTCCGACAAGTGGAAAGGGTCCTTGACGGCTCAAGCCGCTTGCGAGGCGATGGGCGCCGGCCTGCATCGCGTCTGGCCAATGGCCGAAGTGGTGCTTCGGCCCATCGCCGATGGTGGCGAGGGGACGGCCGCCGCACTCGCCGTGGCGTGCGGTGGGACTTGGATGACGCATCGCGTCACGGGTCCTCTGGGCGACGCGGTGGAGGCGGGGTACGCCCTGCTTCCTGACGGGACGGCGGTCATTGAGATGGCGGCGGCGGCGGGTCTGGTGCTCACCTACGGCGTGCGCGATCCGTGGCGGGCCACCACACGCGGGGTGGGGGAATTGATGCAAGACGCCGTCCATCGCGGAGCGCTCCGGCTCGTCATCGGTCTTGGCGGGAGCGCCACCAACGACGGCGGCGCCGGCATGGCGGCCGCGCTCGGCTGGCAATTCGACCGCCTCCCGATCGCCTCGACCGTGATGCGCTCCCCGGAGCGGGCGTGGGCTGTCGAAACCCTGGCGGCTTGCGACGTGACCAACCCGCTGCTCGGCGAGCGCGGGTGCACCCGAGTGTTCGGCCCGCAGAAGGGAGTCCAGGAGGCGGACATCCCTGCCTTCGAGCGCGCGCTGGCGGGCCTGGCGGCCTGCTGTCCTCCCGCTCTGGCCGACACACCCGGAGCGGGCGCCGCGGGTGGCCTCGGATTCGGACTGATGGCCTTCTGCGGCGCCACCATCGTTTCCGGATTCGGCATCGTTTCGGAATTGCTTCAGCTGGAGGAGGCGGTCATCGCCGCGGATCTGGTCGTGACGGGTGAAGGCAGCTTGGATGACCAGACGCTCGACGGCAAAGGGCCGCATGGCATTGCCGCGCTCGCCCGTCGTCACGGAAAACCCGTGGTCGCCATCGGCGGCCGACTCGCGCCCGAGGCGCGCTCGGCCTTCTCCTACGCCTGGGCCGCCTCGCCTCCGGATCTGCCGGTGGCGGACGCCATGCGGCGGGCTGCGGAATTGATCATATCGTCCATCGAGAGGGAAATGCCGGCCTTGCGGGCCTTGGTCGCCAGCTGAGCGGTCAGCCGAGGGCTTTATAACTTCTTAACGCCTTCCAACCGACCCTTAACTGGTGGCGGCGGCGGCCTCGCGGAGGCTGGGGAAGCATGAATCAACCGGCATCTTCCTCCGGCCTGCGGCATCTCTCCACCACCACCCTGGTCATCGCGGCGCTGGGCGTGGTCTTCGGCGACATTGGGACCAGCCCGATTTACACGCTCAAGGAATGCTTCAGCCCGCTGAGCGTGCACCATGTCGCTCCGACGCCAGACCGCATTCTGGGCGTGGTTTCGTTGATCTTGTGGGCTCTTATCTTGCTCATCGGGATTAAATACCTAGGCTTTGTCCTCAGGGCCGACAACAAGGGTGAAGGGGGTGTCCTCTCGCTGATGGCACTGGCCTCCCACAACCTGCCCAAGGGAGGTGGACGCGCTTCGGTGGTCATTTTTCTCGGGGTTTTCGGGGCGGCACTTCTCTTTGGTGACGGCATGATCACACCCGCCATTTCGGTGTTGAGCGCCATCGAGGGGCTCAAGGACGGCGGCTTGCTGGGCACGGCCCCGGTCGAGCCGGCCGCGGCCGAGCGTTGGGAACACCAGAGGCAGCTGATGGTGCTCGGCATTACCGCGGTCATTCTCATCGTGCTTTTCTCCGTGCAGTTTCTCGGCACTTCGAAAGTCGGTCGTTTCTTCGGGCCGATCACGGGAATTTGGTTTACCACGCTGGGGGCGCTCGGATGCGGGCACTTGGTGGCTCAACCAGATATTCTGAGCGCCTTCAATCCGTGGTTCGGATGGCGGTTCCTTTCGGAGAACGGGCATGCCGGCTTTATCATTCTCGGTTCGGTATTTCTCGCGGTGACCGGAGGCGAGGCGTTGTATGCCGACATGGGCCATTTCGGTCGCGGACCGATCCGACGAGGCTGGTTCCTCCTCGTCTTCCCGGCCCTGGCCCTGAACTACCTCGGCCAGGGGGCTTTACTGCTGCGGGAACCTGAGGTGGCGCGTTCGCCGTTTTTCCAGATGGCGCCGGAGTGGGCCACGCTGCCGCTTGTCATGCTCGCCACCGCGGCCACGGTCATCGCATCCCAGGCCTTGATCACCGGCACTTATTCCCTGACGCTGACCGCGGTTCAGCTTGGCTTTCTCCCACGCATCGCCATCCGCCACACTTCCGAGCAGGCACGCGGGCAAATCTACATCCCGCTCGTCAACTGGCTGCTCATGCTGGCCTGCCTGGCTCTGGTATTTTCATTCCGCACGTCATCGAATCTGGCGGCGGCGTACGGAGTGGCCGTGACTCTGACGATGGTGATTACCACCTTCCTTTTCTATTTCGCCGCCAGGTACTTGTGGCAGTGGTCGATCGCGCGCACGCTGCCGCTCTGCCTCCTCTTCGGCCTGATAGAACTGGGATTCCTGGGCGCCAACCTGATGAAATTCCTCGACGGCGGCTGGTTTCCGCTGTTCGTCGGTGCCCTGCTCTTTGGCCTGATGACGACGTGGGCGACCGGGCGCCGGCTGGTGCGCCAGCGGTTGGAGGCGAGCGCGCTCACGCAGGAGGTCCTGGTCGCGAGCCTGCGCCGTCACCCGCCGATCAGCGTGCCGGGCACCGCGGTCTTTCTGACCGCCACCCGCGGGCGCTCGCCGGTGGCGCTATTGCATAGTTTAAAGCACTATGGGGCTCTCCACCAGCGAGTCATTTTTCTTACGCTTATCATTGAGGATGACGCCTGGATCCCCGCGAGCCGGCGGGTCGATGTCCAACCGCTGGGCGAGGGATTTTGGCGCGTGACGGGACGGTTCGGATTCATGCAAAAACCGCACGTGCCCCGACTTCTCCGCCGGTGCGCTGGCCATGGATTGGCGCTGGACCCCGATCATGCGACCTATTTCCTCGGTCGCGAAATCATCGTGCCGAGTGCGCAGCCGGGAATGGCTCGCTGGCGCGAGCACCTGTTCGCTCTGACCAGCCGGCTGGCTCAGCAACCGTCGACCTTCTTCCAAATCCCGGTCGGTCGTGTGATCGAACTCGGCCAGCAAGTCGAAATCTGATAGCTCATCGCCATGGAAGACGATTCGCCAGACGACGGGCCCGACGAACTGCCCAGCACCCGCCTTTCTGCATCGGGTGAAGTGCTGGGGCAGTTCAGTTGGGGCTTGGTCATCGTATTCACCCTGGCCTCGATCTGCTGGGGACTGGTGCCATATACCGGTCCGTACTTTTCCGCCGTGGTCTTCCTGATGGCGGTGGTGCTGGCGGGCACCCAGTGGCGGCGTGCTCCGGTGCTGGCCATGGCGGTCGTCAGCGCGTTGATCTGGAATTTCGTTTTCATCCCTCCACGGTTTACCCTCCACATCGAGAACCCCCAAGATGCGGTGATGTTTGGGCTCTTCTTCGTCGTGGGCCTGAGTATGGGGCACCTGACCACCCGCCTGCACGCGCGGGAGGAGGAATTGCGGCGCCACCACCGGGAACGGGAGTCGCTGGTCGCCGCCAAACACCGCGCGGAAATGATCGCGGAATCTGAGCGCCTGCACCGCATTTTGCTCGACAGCGTCTCACATGAACTCAAAAGCCCCATCACCATCATCCGAACCGCCCTGGACGGATTGGACCCGAAGAATCCTCTGGTTATCGAGGTCGATGCCGCGACGCACCGCCTCCAACGGATCGTCGAAAACTTCCTCCAGATGACCCGCATCGAATCCGAGGGATTGACCCTGCGGCCGGATTGGTGGGAATTCACCGATGTCATCCAGGCGGCCACATTATCCCTGGACCGCGAACTCACCTCCCACCCGCTGCAGGTACACGGGGTGGCGGCCCTGCCTCTGCTGCACCTGGACGGCCGGCTCCTCGCCCAAGCCATCGGTCTCGTCCTCCACAACGCCGCCCAATACTCCCCGGCCCAAACCCCGATCGATCTCGATGCCTCCCTCAACCAAGGCTGGCTCATCGTGCGCGTTCGCGACCACGGGCCCGGCATCCCAAGTTGGGCGCTCGACCGGATTTTCGAAAAATTCTATCGCAGCCCGTCCGCTCCGGCCGGGGGCACCGGCCTGGGTCTGGCCATCGCACGAGGCCTGATGCGCGCGCTGGACGGCACCATCCAGGCCGCCAATCATCCCGAGGGTGGTGCCCAATTCACATTGCGTCTGCCCGTCATCCGCCATCCTGAAACGACCGCGCCGTGAAAAAAGCCCTCGTCATCGATGATGAAGCCCCGATCTGCCGCCTGCTAAGGCTGGCCCTGGAATCGCGCGGGTACGAAGTGCGGGTGGCATCCGATGGGATGCACGGGCTGCAGGAGGCCGCCTTCGCTCGCCCCGACGTCGTTCTGCTCGACCTCGGCCTCCCCGGACTCAGCGGCCTCGACTTCCTCCGGCGGCTGCGCGAATGGAGCGACGTCCCCGTCCTCATCCTGAGCGTCCGCGATCAGGAGGCGGTGAAAGTCGAGGCCCTGGAATCCGGCGCCGATGACTATGTCACCAAACCGTTCAGCACCGCCGAACTGCTCGCCCGCCTCGACGTCATTCAGCGCCGCCGTCCCGCCCGGCCCAGCCCGCGTCTCGCCATCGGGCCTCTCACCCTCGACCTCCTCCACCACGAGGCCACCCTGAACGACACGCCACTCAAACTCACCCCCACCGAGTTCGCGTTGCTCAAACTCCTCGCCGAATACCCCGGCCGCCTCGTCACTGTAAAGCAGATCCTCGCTCAGGTCTGGCCACTCCAGTCCATCGCCTCAACCGAGGGACTCCGAGTCCATATCAACCACCTCCGGAAAAAACTCCAGTCGCCCGACCTCGCCATCGTCAACGAGCCGGGGATAGGGTACCGCTTGCAGGAGACGGGGGTTGGTAACGAGAGATGGAGGGACTTTAAGGGACGGGAAGGGACCTGAAGGGACAGAAATTCGGATCGCGATATTTCGGAATGCCGCGATAATGGGACGTCATGACTGATCCCGCCCCACCCGCCTATTGGCAGCAGGAGGCGCGCCGTACGGCTCGGCGCATGAATCTCGCGTGGTGGCTTCAAGCGTTCGCTCCGATGCTGGTTCTGGTCGGGGCGCTGACGTTCGGCGTCATTTTCTGGCGCCGGTCCCAGGAGGTGACTCTAGATATGGGCCTGACGGCGGTGGCCTGTGCGATGGCAGTGGTGGCGGTCGCGGCTGTGGCGTGGTGCGTTGCCCGGCGTCGGTTCGTTACCCCTGCGGTGGCCTTGGTCACACTGGAAAGCCGCCTCCGCCTTCACAATGCCCTCAGTGTGGCCGCCGCCGGTCGCGGGGCGTGGCCGCGTCCCCCGGCCGGTCCGCTTGATGACGGATTTCGCTGGTCCTGGCGATGGATTGGGGGTCCGACGCTGGCGACTCTGGCCCTGATCGCGGCGGGTTTTCTTCTTCCCGTGCCGCGGTCACTGGAAGCCTCTGCGCCGCCCATGGTGCCGCCGCTGGCCTGGCCGGAAATTCAGCAGTGGTTGGATCGCCTGAAGGAGGAGTCGGTGGCCGATCCCGATCAGTTGGAGCAACTGGCGGACAAACTCGCGGAGTTGCAGGCGCAAAATGAAAAAGATTGGTACGGCCACGAGAGCTTGGAGGCCACGGATTCACTCCGCCAGAGTTTGGATCGCTCGATACGGCAGCTCGGTGCTGACATGGAGACGGCCGAACACAGCTTGTCCGCGCTCGAGCAGTATTCCGACCAGCTGACCGCCGATTCCAAGGACCGCCTCGCCGCCGACTTCCAAGCGGCCCTGGATGGACTGCGCGCCAATGAGCTCAAACTCGATCCCGAGCTCATGAAAAAGCTCGCCACCATGGATCCCAAGAACCTGAAGGCACTCAGCCAGGAGCAGCTCGAAAAACTCCGCCAGGACCTGAAGAAAAAAATGGCCGCCTGCAAAGCATGCCAAGCCGGTGGCAACAAGCCCGGTTTTCTCGGCGATGGGGAGGGCGAGGACGATGCGGAAATGGCCGCTCTGATGAAACTGCTCGTCGCCCAGAAAGAAGGCGCCGGTCGCGGTGGTGTCGACCGCGGGCCTGGTGCCGCACCCCTGTTCCTCGGTGAGGATGAATCGAAGCTCGGTACCAGCAACCAGGAAGCCGTCACCAACGACGACATCTCTCGAGCCGTCCCGTCCGACCTCATCGGCCTGGGCGAACAGGAACACGAGATCGATAGGTCAACCGTCGGGGCGAGCGCCGGGGGAGCCGCCGATTCCGGCCAGGGCGGCGAACGCGTCTGGAAGGACGCCCTCACCCCAGCGGAACGCGCTGTCCTTAAACGCTATTTCAAGTGAGCGGCGATTCAGACTTTTAAAGGACAGCGGGGATATGCCTTCGATGAAGCCAGGGCAGAGCGGGAGCTCTCCCTCGATCCACCGGCCATGCCAGAAGGCGAACTCGAGGAACTCATCACCGGTAACCCGCGGGTGAATTGGTGTGTGATTTGGGACACCTCGGAAAACTGTTTCCTCGAAAAACTGTCCCTGGCCATCGAACGCGTCTGGCGCCGCCCTGGAGTTTGCGCATGATACGTGCTTTTGATCAGAGGAACGACGCTCCAATTAATGAGAGAAGGCGGCATTGAGGTGGGACGCGACCTCCCGGGCGCGTAGGCGGTGAAGGCGTACCCTCTGGGAATGGTCTCCCCGTCTCGAGAGATGGTCGCGTGATTCGCGCCCAGACAATTCTTCTCACTACCGCTTCTTTCCACGGTTGCTTTTCCTGGCTTTGGACACCGCTTTGGGACATGAGAACGAGCTTCTTTCATCACGCTCCCACCGCCTACGAGCCCGGGAGATCTCGTCCCACCTCATGGATACCTCACTTCCCGTTCATTCGTTCTCTAGGACGAAGGGTTGCTGAGTTGGCTGGCCGGATAAGTCATTGCATGCGACATTTCGGCTCTTTCGCGCCACAATGTCACGCCCTACGGTCCCCGAGCCAACCCTCCGGAAGTCCCCTTATCAGAGTCGGAATCCTTTTCCTCCGACTGGCACGAAAAATGACTAGTTGATATGCTTATTCATTCCCCCGCCATGCCGACGAACCTGACGCACAATCATCAATCCACTCGCGCCGAGGTGTTGGGGGACGGACTCGTTCAGGTTGTGGCGCAGGCGGAGAAGGTAGCGGCGTCGCAGCAGGTGCATCCGACGACGCTGCCGGTTTTGCCCATCCGGAGCGCGGTGCTTTTCCCTGGGGCGATTGTCCCGTTGACGATTGGGCGGGACTCGTCTCGTCGGTTGCTTGAGTCTTTGCCGACCGAGAACGGCTGGGTGGCGGTCTTCACGCAAAAAACCGCGGAGAAGGAGGAGGCGGGGCTGGACGACTTGTATCACACCGGGGTGGCCGCGCAGGTCCTGCGGGTGGTCAAGAACGACGACAACGTGGTGGCCATCGTGTCGGCGCGCGAGCGGATCCGCGGGCGAGCGGTGGTCTCCACGACCCCCTATCTAACGATCGAGGCCGAATACCTGGAGACGAAATCGCACCCGGATTCCGCGTCCTGGGAGGCCGCGGTCGTTTCGCTGCGCGATTCGGCGCTCAAGCTGCTTGCGATGAAGAACGAAATTCCGGATCAGGTGGCGGGCTTTATTCGGGATCTGGTCGATGGCGGCAAGCTGGCCGATTTCGTGGCCGGTGGACTGGAAGTCGAGACGATAGAAAAACAGGCCGTATTGGACGAGCTTGATCCGTTGAAGCGGGTCAAGTTGTCGCAGCGGCTGGTGAGCAAGCAGCTTCAGATCGCGACGATATCGGACAAGATCCAGCAGGATGTGCAATCTCAATTCACTGATGCGCAACGGAAGGCGTGGCTGCACGAGCAGATGAGGGCCATCCAGAAGGAACTGGGCGAGGACGAGGAGGTGGGCAAATCCGCTCTCCAGGAATGGCGTGACAAGGTGGAGGCCGCCGCCCTGCCGCCGGCCGCGCTCGACCAAGCCCACCGCGAACTCAAGCGTCTCGAATACATCCCTGAGGGCAGTCCGGAGTTCGGCGTGATCTCGACTTACCTCGAAACGATGACCGCCCTGCCCTGGAACGCGGAATCCGAGGACAATCTGGACTTGAAGCGCGCGCGCCGAATCCTCGACCACGACCACCATGGATTGGAAAAAGTGAAACGCCGCCTGCTGGAACACTTGGCCGTGCGCAAACTCAATCCCGGCGGGCACAGCCCCATCCTCTGTCTTTTTGGGCCCCCCGGCGTGGGCAAAACCAGCCTGGGTCAATCGATTGCCGATGCCTTGGGCCGATCGTTCGTGCGTGTGAGCCTGGGCGGAGTGCGCGACGAATCCGACATCCGCGGCCACCGCCGTACATATATCGGCGCCATGCCCGGCCGCCTCATCAACGAAATTCGCCGCGCCGGCACTCGCAATCCAGTCGTGCTGCTCGACGAGGTGGACAAGCTGGGGCGCGACTTCCGCGGCGATCCGGCCAGCGCGCTGCTCGAAGTGCTCGACCCGAACCAAAACCACACATTTACCGACCACTATCTGGATGTTCCTTTCGACTTGTCGAAAGTCCTTTTCATTGCCACCGCCAACGATCTGGCTCCCATCCCGGGCCCCCTGCGCGACCGTTTGGAAATCGTCGAACTGACCAGCTATACCGAGCGCGAGAAACTCGCCATCGCCACGCGTTATCTCGTTCCGCGCCAACGCCGGGACCACGGGCTGAAAAAGGCACAATGCGTCTTCAAGTCGGAGGCGTTGCGCCATGTGATTTCCCATTACACTCGCGAGGCGGGCGTGCGCGAACTCGAGCGCCAGATTGCCGCACTGTGCCGGTCGGTGGCAGCACGGGTGGCCGCCGAGGAAAGCGACGGCGCGGTCATCGATCGGGCGTTCGTCGAGCGGGAACTGGGTCCGCCAAAATATCTGCACGATGAACGGTTGGAGGCACCCCGCCTCGGGATCGTGACGGGTCTGGCGTGGACATCGGTAGGCGGCGAGCTGCTGCATATCGAGGCGCTGCGCTTTCCGGGCAAGGGGCATGTCCAATTGACCGGGCAACTCGGCGACGTGATGAAGGAATCCGTCCAGGCCGCGTGGAGTCTGTTGCGCAGCCGCGGCGCGACCCTGGGTCTGAGCAAAGAGGTGTTTGCCGATCAGGACGTCCACGTCCATGTGCCGGCGGGCGCCACGCCCAAGGACGGTCCGAGCGCCGGGGTCGCCATGTTCACCGCTCTGGCCAGCCAGTTCACTGGCCGACCGGTGCGCCCCGAGCTGGCCATGACCGGCGAGATCAGCCTGCGCGGCACGGTGCTTCCCATCGGCGGGCTCAAGGAAAAACTGCTGGCCGCGGTGCGCGCCGGCCTGAAAACCGTGCTCATCCCGCACGATAACGAAAAAGATCTGGTCGACGTGCCGGCCGAGGCACGGAGCAAACTCAAGATCATTTCGGTGCGTACGGTGGATGAAGTGCTCGCCTACGCGCTGGTTTAGAAGCCAATTCCCTCAGGCATCAACTTGATCCGCGGCGGCAGTTGTTCACGGCCGCGGGCGCGATACGGTCAGACCATGGATAGCCTCGTCAGCGACCAGCGTTATGTTTTCACGCCTCCCAAACGGTCCACGGGGTGGACGTGGTTTGTCGCGACTTGGGTGAGGGCGTACCTGCGCCGGGCCTGGGGACTGGAAAAGTTCGAATTGCACGGACTCGACCACCTGCGCGAGTCGCTCCGCGCCGGCCACGGCATTCTGTTGGCCCCCAATCACTGCCGGCTTAGTGACCCGCCGGCTCTCGGCGTTCTCGTCCAAGCGCTGCGCCAGCCGATCTACATCATGGCGAGTGCTCATGTTTTTCGCGAAGGATGGTTCCACCGATTCATGCTCCCACGCATCGGCGCCTTTTCCGTCAACCGCGAAGGCATGGACCGCGAGGCGCTCAAAGTCGCCATCGAAATCCTCAGCACGGCCGACCGTCCGCTCGTCGTCTTTCCCGAAGGCGTCACCTCACGCACCAACGACCGCCTCATCCCCCTGCAGGATGGCGTCGCCTTTCTGGCGCGGTCGGCCGCCAAGGCCCGGGCCGCCCTCACCCCGCCCGGCCATGTCGTCATCCACCCGATCGCCCTCCGGTATCACTTTCGCGGCGACGTGGAATCGTCCCTGGAACCCGTTCTCAGCCGATTGGAAGCCAATCTCTCGTGGCAACCACGCACCGGCGTGCCACTGCGCGACCGCATCGCCGGCCTCGGACGCGCCCTCCTGACCATGAAGGAAATGGAGTTTCACGGGGAGGCGCGCATCGGCCCGACGGTCGACCGCCTCGCCGCCCTCCGCGAAGACATCCTCCGCCCGCTGGAACAACAGTGGCTCGGCGCCCGCGCCGCCGCCGCCTCCGAAGACACCGTCATCATACGCGTCAAAAACCTTCGGAAATCACTCCTGCCCGACCTCATCGAAAACCGCCTGTCCCCGCGCGATCGCACCGAACGCTGGCGCCAAATCCAGGCCCTGGCCGTCGCCGAGCAGACATTCCATTTTCCGCCGGACTACCTCGGTGACAATCCGACGCCCGAACGTCTCATCGAGACCGTCGAACGCTATGAGGAAGCCTTTGGCAATCCCTATCCGACCGTCCATCGCCCCATGCACCTCACCTTCACCGTCGGACCCGCCATCCCAGTCCCATCCACCCGCGACAAACGCACCGCCTCCGACCCCCTCATGGATTCGCTCGCCGCTTCGTTGCGCCAACTCCTCGGGATATCCAGTTCACCGTCGCCTCCATAGCGCGGCCAGTCCGCTGCCGATCAGGCTGTGAAAGACGGCTGAGATGGCGGCGGGGACGGCGGTCATCGGGTCCTGAAAGTGGCTGCTGGCGAGCTTGGCGCCGAGTCCCTGAGTCCTGCATGCCCACTTCGATGGAAATGGTCCGCGCCACCGTCACCGACCGTTTCAGGAGCCGCGCTGCCAGCCATCTGGTCAGAAGCGGTGTCAGGGCGACCGCCGCCAGCGTCGAACAGGCGGTCATCAACACCGAAAGCGGTACATTGCCACCCGCCAAATGGGTGATCACATTCGACGCTGTGCCGCCGGGACAGCACGCCACCAGAATTAAGCCGGCCGCCAGAGAGGGCGGCGGTCCCACGATACGGGCCACGCCCCACCCTAGCATCGGCATGATCGCAAACTGCGCCACCACGCCGAGGACGACATTCCCCGGTTCCTTCAACGCCTCGGCAAAATCCTCAAACCGCAACGTCACCCCCATCCCCAGCATGATCAGCCCGAGCCCCACGGGAATGTACGGCAAGAACCACGTGAAATGACCCGGCGCCACCCACGCCCATAACACTCCCAACAGCAGCCACAGCGCGAACGTATTCGTGATCTTCGCGAACATCAGCGCTCAATAACGGCCTCATCCAACCTGAATCACCGCGTCACACCGCACTCGCTGACAAACCAAGCGGCGTTGAACGCGGCCATCGGCTCCCGCAACTTGTCGAGTTCGCCCCCGGGTCCGTGGAACTCGAGCCGAGTCAGGTCCGAGAGCGTGAGCATTTCATCAAGCAGCCCGCCGACATTCGCGAGGTGCGCCTGCACTCCGTCCGCTCCGACATACCCCTCTCGGCAAAAGACTTCATCGCCGTTGAGCGTGAATTCGTAAAAAAGGCAGCCGGGTTCCGACTGGGTCGTTGCCACGAACCGACGCAGCAGCGCTCTGACCAAGTCCATCTTGCCGGGATGCACTTTGAAATACGGATGGATGGTCACGGTGTTGGGCGGGCAGCTCATGGGTTCGGTGTTGGCGGGTCGAGGAATGGGTTTGGAAGTCCGATGGAACTCGGCGTTTTCCGGGGCGGCTTCAAGCGATTGTTTTTATCGGGGACCACCGCCTTCATCCCTCGGCTCCACGCTCACCAGGCAGATTGGATTTGGATTTCACTTCAGCCCACCCAGACGGCAGATGCGCTTGAAGTGCGCGGCCTCAATCGGGGTGATGGAAAGCCGGTTGCCCCGGCGGAGCACGACGAGGTCCTGGAGTGCCGGGTCGGCGCGCAGAGTAGCCAGGGGCACGAATTCCTTGAAGTCGCGCGCCCACGCCACATCCACCAGTTGCCAGATCGGGGCATCGCGCGTGGCTTTGGCGTCGAAGTACGCGCTCTTCGGGTCGAATTGAGTCGGGTCGGGATACGGTTCCGATGCGACCCTGAGCACGCCGGCGACACCCGGCTCCGGGCAGCTCGAATGATAAAACATCCCTTCGTCGCCGGGGTGCATCGCATCACGCATATAATTCCGCACCTGATAGTTGCGCACCCCCGTCCACGGCTCGCGGCCGCGTGACCGCAGGTCGGCAAAGGAAAATACCGAGGGTTCGGATTTGAAGAGCCAGTAGTTCATCCCTAAAAGGGACATTGGAACCACGAAAGGCACGAAACACACGAAAAATTTATTGGGTTAGGACAATCGACCTCCTCATTCATCAGGTGAGCGACGATCATTGGGAAACGCCTTGGTTATTCGTGTGTTTCGTGCTTTTCGTGGTACTCATCCGGGTTCTTGGGGTGATCCTCCGAATCAGCATTCCGGCCGGGGAGCCCAATCGCCGTCGCCGACCAGTCAGGATGTCAAGAATTCCTCGCGAATGTACCGGTGATCGCTAACTTGAGCGTTGAGCTCGTTCATGAAAACTAAAGTGATCAACTTAGCCAAGGCAAAAACGGGTTTCATGATTCCCGGTCCATTCAATTCGAAATCGAAATGTTACTGGCTGGGCGGGCTGGTGGTTGCTTTGGTTTTGTCGAGCCAGAACATCAAGTCGGAAGATGCAGAGAGTCCACAATCGGAGAATAGAGCGGCCCCTTCGCGCGGATTGTTTGCCCCCGAGGACACGGACTTGCCGCAACACCCGGATGACCCCTTCGTGACTCACTCTGGCGGCCGGTCGGCTATTGCCGAAAGAATCCCCATCACTCGCGGCAAGGAAGAGCGTATTTCATTCCGCGTCAGGGTGGAGGTGTGGGAAGTCGAAGCGAAGACGCTGGCCGCGAAACTGGATGAGAATCTGACATCGGATGATCTGATGGCATGGCGCGCGACGATGATGCATGACGATGCCGCTCGTCTTGTTCATTCGCCGGTCGTAGTAGTCGAGGAAAAGTCGCGGGCCTCGGCCGAAAGCGGGCTCGAACGCATCTACGCAGTGGAGAACGAACCGCCCGAGGTTGGGTCGCCCGCTCTCGAGTCGCCGCGGAAGCCCATTGATCCGGATGTGGCAGGTTTCATTGAGAGTGTGTTGGCCCATGCCACGCCGACAGCCTTCGAAACCCGCGAGACAGGAACCCAGATTGAAGTCGCCGTGCAGCCGGTGGCTGTCGACCCCGCCCTATGGGACCTGGCTCTCTCGTTCGAGGAGGTGCGGCTTGTCGCCATGGAAACCCAAGGCGCGGAGACACTGGGGATCAAGCAGCCGGCCATGTCGGTTTTCCGAACGGGCGGGCTGTTCAGAATCAAGGAAGGCGGGTGGCATGTAGTGTCCGCCCAAGAACCCCCGCGCGCCCTCGATGGCGAGCCGACCGGAAATCGCTGGCTGACGCTCGTCCGGATCGATCGTATCCGGTGATCGCGGCAGGGGGTTCTCACTCCAATTATTGTTCCGTCCATCAATCCGCCCCGCGCCGTAGTGACCGAGACTTCACGTTGAGTCCGACTATTTGTAGATTCTGCTTTCATGAGCTCTCGTCCATATTCGCTTGATCGGATTGAGAACTAGTGGTGGTCCATGCGCCGCACACGCAGGCCGCGAGGATACGAAGAGTGGCGTTCAACGCAGGCGAGGGCTTGATTGACTGTCGATTGTGGCCGGTCTGATGATAGTGAGGAGGGTTCTCAGCCCAAAGGAAAATCAATGGATACCAGGGAGCGATCGGACAACGAGAGAACGCAGAGGGTCTCTCTTGACCCCGTGAACTGACGAAGTTGCTGGATGATTTTTGTGGGAATCGGGGTACAGAATTTTCATGACCCAGCCCTCGCTTTCGCTTGCCTTCAATCTTGGAGGACCTGAGATTCTAATCATTCTGGTGTTGCTTCTTGGCGGGGCGGTGGCGGTGGCGGCGGTTGTGGGCCTCGGCCTGCGGTTGTCAAAAAGGGGGACATCGCGTTCGCTCGCCCCAACCCCGCCGCTATCGGCTGAGGTGGACGATGGCCTACGGAGGCTAGCGAAACTCAAGGAAGATGGGGTGATCACCGACGCGGAGTTTGAGGCAAAAAAGCAGGCGTTGCTGAGAGTGTGACCGGCGTCGAGATCTGTCCAAGAAGCTTGACCGCTTGATCCATCGGCAGGCTGAGGGCAGGGACAAGAATTCAAACTCAGTAAGATGAGCGCACGGCTGGGCGTGACCCCATCATTTAAAGACTCGTTTATACCCCATGATGCCGCCGAATAATCAAACCATGAAATTACTGGACCGCCTCTTTGTCCCCGCGTCGATCGTGTTGTCGGCGACTGTCTTGGCTGCGGATCCGCCGCGTCCGCAGCTGCAGATCATCAATGGCAGCCGGCAGCCGGCGGACATTTTTTGGCTGAAGTCCGACACCGAGCGCGTTCCCCAGGGATCGGTGCCGCCTGGCGAGCACACGCAGATCACGACCACACTGGGCCACCGGTTTGCGGTGGTTGGACGCGATGGCAAGTCGGAGGCGGTGGTGACCAGTCGGGTGCCGGTGCAGGGATTTCGGTTCGATCCTCCGGACGAGAACGGCGTGCCGGCGTTTTACACGCAGCGGGTGGAGGCGAGCGGGTATCCGATTGTCGCCTCGTCCCGGGTCAATCCCTATGCGCTCAAGGAGGCCGCCTACCTCGCAGACCTGATGCTGGCCAAACGGCCCGAGGTTCGGGAGGCGATGATCGCGAGCGGCTCGCGATTGTGCATTCTGGCGCATGACGAGTTCACCACCGATCAGCCGGAATGGGGGTGGCTGGCCAACGTGCCGGTGCCCGGATTCGAGGGGGTGTCCGCCAAGGACTTTCGCGACGCGCGCGCCCGCGGCATGGGCGGCAGTCCCACCGATCCGTATTGCTCGTGTGCCGAGGAAAACCTGCTCGCCTACGCCGGCGATCCTTACGCCGCCGAATGCATCTTCATTCACGAGTTCGCCCACAACATCCACCTGCGTGGGCTGGCGAATGTGGACCCCACTTTCGATTCGCGCCTGGAGCAGGCCTACCGCGCCGCGATGAAGGCGGGACTTTGGCAGGGGAAGTACGCCAGCGTAAATCATCACGAGTACTTCGCGGAAGGCGTGCAGTCGTGGTTCGACAACAACCGCGAGAACGACCACGACCACAATCATGTCAACACCCGGGCGGAGCTGGTCGAATACGACGCCGGCCTCGCTGACCTGTGCCGCGAGGTCTTCGGTGAAACGGAGCTCAAATACACCAAACCACCGACGCGGCTCACCGGTCACATCGCCGGTTACGATCCGACAACGGCCCCGACCTTCGTCTGGCCGGAACGGCTCCAGGCCGTCAAAGCCATGATCAAGCTGCAAGCCATGGCGCGCTCGCAGTCGGCCGCCAAAGCCGCCGCCTCGTCGCCCGCCGCGCGCTTCGATCCCGTCGAACGCGATATCGAGGGGTGGATCGTCCAGATCGATCCCGCGCTGCTCGAGGGCGAGCACCGCGAGGAAGGGGCCGCCGCGATCGCGATGCTGGCCAACCATTTACAGCGCGTGAGACTGCTTGTCCCCGCCGGGCCACTCAAACAACTTCAGACGGCCGGGATTTGGCTCGAACACCGCCACCCGTCACTCGGTGCCATGCAGTACCACCCGTCCCGCGACTGGCTCGTCGAACACGGCCACGACCCCCGACTCGCCCGCAAAGTGCACATCCCGCAGGCGCGTGACCTCCTCGCGCGCGAGGAAATGCTCAAACACCCCGCCGTCATCCTGCACGAACTCGCCCACGCGTATCACGACCAAATCCTCAGCTTTGCCCACCCGGAAATCGTGGCCGCCTTCGAAAAAGCCAAAGCCTCCGGATCCTACGATACCGTGCTCGCCCACACTGGCCGACGGGAACGGCACTACGCCCTCACCGATCACAAGGAGTACTTCGCCGAAGGCACCGAGGCTTTCCTTTATCGCAACGACTTCTACCCCTTCGTGCGCGCGGAGCTCCAGGAGCACGACGCCACACTCCACGGCCTGCTCGCGAAGATCTGGGAACCGGTGGAATGAGCGGACTGACAGGCGGTCATGAATTGTGGATGAGTACGGCAACCTTTGGCAGGGTTTGCAACGCAGTGTTTCACTGGGAGTGGCGGGCTGCGGCCGCCATAAAATCGAACATCTGTTGACTTCGCTGGCGCCCCCGCTGCGTCCAATGCCCGAGCCGATATGGCGGCCGCAGCCCGCCACTCCCAGAGGGCACACGATTCTTCTTTATGCGTTTCCCGCCGGATTAAAAACCCGCTGTGCGTGAGTACCTGGGTGACGGATTCCCCTGTTGACGAGGGGAGGGGGCGATGGTGTACAGAATTCGTGTCTGATGTGCGCCCGGATCCCCATTTTCCTGACTGCCATGGGTCTGGTATTTTCGCCCACGGTGGGGTCGGCGGAAGTCCCTCTCGAACCACGTGGACGCCTGTTCCGAATTTCGGCAGAGGACCGGGCTTACTGGGCGTTTCAGCCGGTGCGGCGTCTTGAAGTTCCCGTAGTAGCCACCCGCGCGGGGGCGGGGCGCCATCCCGTGGACGCTTTTCTCGCTGCCGCGCTGGAAGAGAAAGGGCTGGCGATGAATCCACCGGCGAGTCCGCGCGAGTTGGTCCGGCGCGTTTATTCGGATCTGATCGGGCTGCCTCCTTCACCGGAGGAAGTGGCAGCCTTTGCGGCTGATCCGTCGGAGGCGGCCTGGGCGGTGTTGATCGACCGCTTGCTGGCGTCGCCGCATTACGGCGAGCGTTGGGGGCGCCACTGGCTTGATCTGGTGCGCTTCGCCGAGAGCAATGGCTACGAGCGCGACGGGGAAAAACCGCAGGCCTGGCGCTACCGCGATTATGTCATCGAGGCGTTCAACCAAGACAAGCCGTACGACCGATTTATCCGAGAGCAGTTGGCCGGCGACGAACTGGCGGACGAGGAATTTGCCGAGAAGGCCGGCAGCCCGGAGTGGCGCGACGCCATCGTCGCCACCGGCTTCTACCGCTTGCACGTCTGGGACGACGAGCCGGACAGCACGGTGGTCGCCGAGTACGACGATCTGGACGACATCATGGTGACCACCGGCACGGCATTTCTCGGGTTTACCATCGGCTGCGCACGCTGCCATGACCACAAGTTCGACCCGATCAGCCAGCGCGATTATTATGCGCTGCTCGCGTTCATCCGCTCCATCGATGGCTACGGCCTGCACAAAACCGGTGGCGGGGGCCGGGGAACCGGGAAAATCCAAAGACCGCTCGCCGCGCCAGCGGAATGGCAGCGCTGGGAAAAAGAGAAGTCAGACCGCATCACTGAACTTGAAAAGCGCCTGGCCAGCGCCGCGACCGCCGAGGCGCGGCCGGCCCTCGAGGCCGAATTAAACCAAGTCCGCTCCGCTCCCCCTCCTTTCGATCACGCTTTGTCGATCGCCGAAAACGGCCCTGAGCCGAAGGGGACGCGGCTGCTGGCACGCGGAGAGGCGGTCTCACCGCGGGACGAGGTGGAGCCAGCGTTTCCCGCGGTGCTGGGGATGCCGGCCCCGCACCTTCCCGCGCGGCCCGCGGACGCACGCACGACGGGTCGTCGGCGCGTCCTCGCCGACTGGGTGGCCAGCCCCGAGAACCCGCTGACGGCTCGAGTGATGGTCAACCGGGTGTGGCAAAAACATTTTGGCACGGGGATCGTGCCCACGCCCGATGACTTTGGACGGACGGGGATGCGCCCGACCCATCCCGCTTTGCTCGACTATCTGGCGGCCGAATTCGTCGCCGGGGGATGGAGCGTCAAGCGGCTGCACAAATTCATTCTCACCAGCCATGCGTATCGGATGTCGTCGCGAACCGACCATGGCGCCGCCCGCACCGTGGACGAGGCGAACACGCTCTTTTGGCGGCAGCAGATGCGGCGCGTCGAAGCCGAGACGGTGCGCGACACCCTGCTGGCCGTCTCGGGGAGATTGAACCCCAAACGCGGGGGACCCAGCGTCTATCCCACGCTCCCGCCCGAGGTCCATGGCACGCAGGACTCGTCGGGCAAAGGCTGGACCGACAGCCCGGAGGATGAACAACGCCGACGGAGCGTGTATCTTGTCGTCAAACGAGCCCTGAAGATTCCGTTTCTCGAAAGCTTTGACTTCGCCAACAGCGTGTCACCGGTGGCCGTGCGTCCGAGCACAACGACCGCCCCCCAAGCCTTGATGCTGCTCAATGACCCTTTCGTGGAAAAACAAGCCGCTGCCTTCGCCGACCGACTTCGCCGCGAGGTTGGCGACAGCGAGACGAGCCGAATCGCCCGTGCCTTTCAGCTGATGCTGCAACGGGCTCCCGCCGACGAGGAGGCCTCCGCGGCGCAACGGTTGTTGAGCGATCAACGGCAGCGGGCGTCTCTCGACCAGGCCTCTGATCCAGATCGCGCCGCCTGGATCAGTTTTTGCCGCGCCCTGTTCAACCTGAACGAAACGATCTACGTGGATTGACATGAATCCCGCCGATCATTTGTTTCGTCCCCGCCGGCAGTTCCTCTGGGAAATGGGGGCGGGATTTGCCGGGCTGGCCCTGACGTCGCTCCTCGAGGGCGATGGGTTTTTCGGCACCCGGGCCTTCGCGGCGTCTCCCGCCACCACCGGCCCCACCTCGCCCAAACCGCCGCATCGGCCGGTCAAAGCGAAGTCCTGCATTTTTCTTTTCATGTTCGGCGGGCCGTCGCAGCTCGATTTGTTCGACTACAAGCCGGAGTTGCAGCGGCGCGACGGTCAGACCATCGACAACGAGTTTCGGAGAAACACCAAGACCAAGGCGGTGTTGCAGGCGAGCCGGCGCACTTTCAAACAACACGGCCAGTCGGGCCTCTGGTGCTCTGATGCCTTTTCGCATCTGGCGCGCCACATGGACAAACTGGCGGTCGTGAAATCGTTGTATAGTGATTCGTTCGCCCATGGCAGCGCGGTGCTGCAGATGAATAGCGGACGCATCCTGCAGGGGCATCCGTCGCTGGGCGCCTGGTTGGGGTACGGGCTGGGCACGCTCAATCAAAACCTGCCAGGGTATGTGGTCATGCTCGATCCTCGGGGCGGCCCGACCACCGGCACACCCAATTGGGCCAGCGGCTACATGCCGGCGGCGTATCAAGGCACGGTGCTGCGCACTTCCGGCGAGCCAATTCTCAACCTGCGCCCGCCGGCCGGCACAAGTCGCGACCTGCAGCGGCGCGAAATCGATTTCATCAACGAGCTGAACGCCGCGCACGAACACGCGCGTCCTGGGTATTCCGATCTGGCCGCCCGCATTGCCAGCTATGAACTCGCCTTCCGCCTTCAGGCCACCGCGCCGGAGGCCTTGGATCTGTCTCAGGAAGACCCACGCATTCTCGAAGCCTACGGCATCAACGAACCGAAACCGGACTGGCATTCGCTCGCCCAAGGTCCGGCCCCATTCGGCCGCCAATGTTTGATCGCCCGGCGGCTGGTCGAGCGCGGGGTCCGCTTCGTGCAACTCTATTCCGGCGGCGGCGCAGCCGGCGGCCAGAATACCTGGGACGGACATCACGGCATCGAGGAAAATCTGAAACTCCATTGCCCCGAGGTCGACCGCCCGATCGCTGCCCTTCTCGCCGATCTCGAACAACGTGGTTTGCTCGACGAAACTCTCGTCGTATGGGGCGGGGAATTCGGACGCATGCCGGTCTCGGAAACCTTCAACACCGGGGGTAAGCCCGGCGGCCGCGACCACAATCCCAAGGGCTTCAGCTACTGGCTGGCCGGCGCAGGCGTCAAACCCGGCACCAGTTACGGGGAAACCGACGAATTGGGCGAAGCCGCCGCCGTGAATCCGCGCCACCTTCGCGACCTGCACGCCACCATCCTCCACCTCATGGGGCTCGACCACGAGCGGCTCACCTACTTCTACGGCGGTCTGGACAACAAGCTGACCGGAGTCGTCGAAGCCCATCCCATCCAAGAGATCATGTCGGCCGGGCATCGGATTTGAGATGGCGCTGTTCAGACAGGCGCCGAACGCCGAAGCCTCTTCCCGAGATCCGCTCGTGAGCGGAATGCGGTGAGTTGGAGTCCCGGCCGCAGGGGCCGGAATCGATGGCGGAGGCGCGGAATCGGGGGGGCGCCCGTTCCATGCCTGGCACCTGATCCCAACACCATCCTGAATCTGGAACGGCGGTCTGAGGTAGGGCGGCGCGTCCCGCCGAGTCCATCGAGCGTCTCGCTCTCCGTGCGGTTCGACGGTTTCGCACCCCACTTTCGGTGCATGGCGCCGGACGCGCGGAGCAGCCGGCGAGGACGCCAGCTGCGGCGGGCGGGACGCGCCGCCCTACCCGAGACCCATCGCTTCGCTCAATCATCCCTGGGGATGACGAGAGGACTCAAAACCGCGCCGACGCCTCGACCGGAAACCCAAGGTTACGGCGCCGTGGGCGTGGTGCCGGTGAAGAAGACACGGTCGCCCTGCCGGATGATGACGGGCTGACCGGCGGCGGCGAAGTCCAGCAACAGCTCGTCGGGATCGCTGGGGACGGATTCGAACCGCAGTTTGCCGCGCAGATCGCCGTCATCCTCAGCCACGATGAGCAGGCCACGCACCTCACCCCCAACCACCACCTCATAGGAGCCAGCCGGAATCTCCTCGGCTTCAATCTCGAGTCCGACGGGTCCGGCGATGCCGAACTGGACTTCGGCTTCGGCCTCGGCTTCGGCCGAGAGCCCGGCGCCGCGGGTCAGGGCGGCGACGACTGGGTCTCCGCCGCCATTGTCATCATCCTCCGGATCCAGGCCCCCGTTCGGGTTGGCGGGCAGGGTGCCGAAGAAGTACGTGACGCCACCCGCGGTCACGGCCACCGGGGCGCCGGCGACCGGGAAGTCGAGCGGGAATTCGTCCTCATCGTCGGCGTCAGTTTTGAACTGCAACCGGTTGCTGTCACCGGCGGCGGGGATGGCGAGCGTCCCGCGGACGGTGTCGCCGACGATCAACTCATAGGATCCGACCGGCAGGCCGTGGAGTTCAATCTCGAGTTCATGGGCGGCCGAGTTTTCGAACTCGATGACCGCGGTGGCCCGCGATCCGGCCGGCGCGGCTTCCGTGCGGGTCAAGGCCAGCCCTCCGTCGCCGGTGACGCCGCTCAGGTCGCCGGGTGGCGGGGGAGTCGGCACGGTGCCGGCAAAATAGACCACTCCACCCCGGCGCAATTCCACCGGCAATCCGCTGGGATCGAAGGGCAATGGCAGTTCCTCGTCATCGTTCGGGTTGGTCTCGAATTCCTGCTCCCCTTCCGTCTCGTCATCGTCGGCTTCCAGTTTCAGGGCGCCCAGCACCACGCCGTTGACCACCACTTCGTAATCACCCTCGGGCAGGTCTCGGGCATCGATTTCGAATTCGACCTTGCCGGTGGCCATGCGCTGGATCTTGACGCGGGACCGGCTGCGTGCGGGGGCGGCCGGCTGCGCGGTCAGGCTGACTTCAATTTCCCGCTCATCGTCTTCCTGGCGGTGGTCGGCGTCGTCCTCGTCGGTGGTGCCATCGTTGTCGTCGTCGCTGTCGTCGCGGTCGCCCGCGCTGTCGCCGTCGTCGTTGTCCTCGTCCGCATCGGCGTCCCCGCGGCCGTCGCCGTCGGTGTCGTCTTCAGAGCCATCGCTGTTGTCACGGTGGTCGCCGTCGATGTCCTCGTCCTCGTCGTCCGACCGGTCGTCGCCGTCGATGTCGGCCTCGCCATGGTCGTCGTCGTCCAAACTGTCACCGTCGATGTCATCCTCGGAATCAGCGTCGTCGTCGCGACCGTCGCCATCGATGTCCATTTCCGTGGAGGCGTCGTCATCGCGGCGATCGCCGTCGATGTCAGTTTCCAGCAAGTTGTCATCAATCTTGCCATCGCCGTCGACGTCCCGTTCACCGAGGGAATCGTCCGGCAGTCCGTCGTCGTCGATGTCCCTTTCCGCGGGATTGTCGTTGTCGAGCCGGTCGCCGATGTACCGGCCGGCATGCGGGCCAGTTGTGGCCACACCGCCGTCGATATTTTTGTCGAGGGCGTTCGGGATGCCATCATTGTCGATATCGGGGTCGACGACATTCGGGATGCCGTCGCCGTCGAGATCAGGGGCGGTGGCGCGCGCGGAGGTCGGGGTTGTCGCGAGCGCGAGGGCGGTGAATGCGGCCAGGGACAGAGCCCGGACGCGGGAGTGAAGGAGTTGTCTTTTCATGGCGTGGTGGCTGGGGTCAGGTTCTGCGCTCGGGAAGATAATGACAGATCGGGCGTCTGTCGGCAAAGGGTCTGAGGTAACGGGTTGGTCGGAATCCGTGGATGACCCTTAGTGGTTGATTTTGAGCCTCATGAAGCGCCGTTGGACCGCGCTGAGCGGTTGGACGTCACGAATCTCGACGGTTTTCGGCCCGGGACCGGCGGCATCTCCGCCCACGTAACCCGGGCCGGAAAACGGGGCGCCGGCGAGGCTGGAAGCGACGATCTGCCATGGGCCGGCGAGGTCATTCGCGGCTTGGACGAGCAGAGTGATGTCGTGGCGCTCGGGATCGCGGGTCAGGGTGAGGGAGAGGCGTTCCCCGTCGGTGTATGTTTTGGTGGCTGGGGTCGGCACGTCAGCGACATCGGACCGGTCCGGTTGGAGGCGGAGGGCATATTCCAGCAGGACGGAGAGTCCATCGGCGTCCGGATCCGCGGTGTCGGGGACCGAGGGATCGCCGAGCTCCGATGATTTCCAGGCTTCAAAGGGGGCGAGGGGCGCGTTCAAACGGATGCGGAAGGCGGTGCCGCCGCCACCCGGGCCGCCGCCGGCCGCCACCCCATACAGGTGACCGTCCGCGCCCCCGACCAGGCCGCCGAGAAACTCCGACCCGGCTCCGTCGTCGGCACGGGGCAGGCCCGGCGCGGTGCCGCCGGACCCGGTGAACGAGGCCACGCCTTCCAAGCCGGCGGCGGCGGTGTACCGGAAGACGGTGCCAAATCCGGCGGTGCCGCCTGACGCTGCCAATCCATAAAAGCCTCCGGACCACGCCAGCAACGGACCCATGGGGGAGGTGCCGGTGGTGGCGGAGAAATCCGCCACCACGGTCCAAGTGCCGGCCGTGGGATCGAGCCGGAACAGGGTGCCGCCGTTTTGGGCGCCTCCGAGCGCGGTCGTTCCGTAAAGAAAACCATCGTCTCCAGCCACCATGCCTCCGGCAGGCGATCGTGGGCCCGTGGTCGTGAACTCCGCCACGGTGGTCAGCACTCCCGCCGGGGAGATCCGAAAAATGGTGCCGGCGTTGGACGCACCTCCCTGTTCGGTGACGCCGAAATACTGGACCCCTGCCAGGGCCAGCGGCCCGCGGGGCCGACGCCCGCGGGCGGCCCCGGCGGATCCGGTGAACGAGACGATGCGCGTGCGAGTTCCGGCCGCCGTCAACTTGAACACCGTCCCATGCCCCCCGAGGCCGCCTTCCCGGCTGACGCCAAAGTAATCACCGGCAGGCCCGGGAAGGAGAGGACCTTCAGACAACGACCCGCCGGCGGAGGTGAAATTCGACAGCAACGACACTCCGGGTCCCGCCGCCAACGTGTACGCGGTGCCGCGGCCGGAGGCGCCTTCGGCCGAGGTGAGGCCCAGCCACGTGGCCCCTGCGGCCACCAATCCGCCGACCGGGGCGCCGCCAGTCACCGGCACGAATGAACCCGCCACGCTGGCGTCCCCAGCTGTGGTCAGCCGAACCAAAGTGCCGACACCCCCCGTTCCACCAGCTGCCAACGGAAACAGCAGAGCGCCGGTCGATTCGACGACGGGTGCGCCGGACGGCATCCAGCCTGACGCGGTGGACATCGGAGCCAACGGACTAAACGCACCGGCCGGGGACATTCGAAAAATCAGGCCGTACTGACCGGCGCCACCGGCACTGGTCACTCCATACATGGCGCCGTCCGCTCCGGGGGTCAGGCCGCCGCGCGGTGTGGCGCCGGGAACCGCCCCGCCCGCGCCCGTGAAATGCGCAAGAACGCTGTGCGCACCTTGGCTGGAGATCCGGTACAGAGTGCCGAGCCCGCCGTTGCCGCCCGCCGCCGTCGATCCATACATCGCCCCGGCGGCATCAAGTCCCAGGTTGCCGGTCGGCTGTGACCCGCTCGGGTCATCGAAACTGCGCAGGCTGGCGAAGGCGGGCGCCGCGGCCGTGGTGAGGCGAAAGACCGTGCCAAAATCACTGGCGCCGCCGAATTCCGTTGTCCCGTACAGCGCGCCATCCGGATGCAAGCGCAGACCGCCGGCTGGGTGGGCGCCCGGCCGTGCTCCGCCCACACCAGTGAATTCCACCATCGATGAAAACACGCCGGCGGTCGTCACCTTGTACACGGTGCCAAAGCCGCCGCTCCCGCCGTCGCGCGTCACCCCGTACAGCGTGTTGCCCGACACCGTCGGAGCGCCGATGGGAGCGGCGCCCCGGGCTGGCCCCGCGAGGCCGGTGAACTCAACCAGCGTGGTGACGGCTCCCGCCGGGGAAAGGCGGAACACGGTGCCCAGTCCGGCGGTTCCCCCCGCTTGCGTGACGCCATAAAAGAATCCATCGCTGTGCCGAACCAAGCCGGAGGGGACAGCCCCCTCGGCCGCGCCGGCCGTCCCGGTGAAGGAAGTCAAATGAGTGAGTTCTCCGGACGTCGTCACTTTGAACGCGGTTCCGAATCCCCCGGCGCCTCCGCCCGCGGTGAGCCCGTAGAGGGTGCCGTCCGTTCCCACGACCAGTTCGGAATCCGGAGAGGCCCCGTCGGGGCCTGCAAATGAAGCCAGAGTGGTCAATGATCCCGTCGGGGTGACGCGAAACACCATGCCCAATCCATGGCTGCTGCCGGCGGCCGCCGTCCCGTACAGATGTCCGTCCGGATGGGCCACGAGTGGCGCGACGGCCTGTTCGCCACCGCGGGCAAACGTCGCGAGCAAATCAAAGGATGCCGCTTTGGATTCCAGGCAAAGCGCGGCGAGCATGGCGGTCAGGGGAAAACGATGGCCTCTCATACAATGGGTGTGTATCGCCCATCTCGCGCGCGGCGCGACGCCCGAACGGTAACCGATCGGTTACAGATCATTGCTTTATCTCGGCCACGTTTGGGATTCTACTCGGTCCATCGCGTGAAACCCAGACTCCACAACGGCAGCCTCCTCAGCAACCTCCTGCTTGTCGCCGGAGGAGCGCTGGCCGGATCCGTGATGACCTGGTCCCTGATGCCGCGCCCTGGGACCGTCACTCCACTCTCCGAGTCGGAATCCCCCGCCTCGGAGCACGCAGAGTCGCCGGCCCGGATATCCGCGCTCACCTCCCGGGCCGGCGACCACCGGGTGAAACTGGCCCAGATCATCGCCGCCGACAACCCGGAACATCAGGCGTCCGACCTCAACCGACTGGCCCGCGAAGTGGCCGCGGAAGACCCGGCCACCGCGCTTGAAATGGCCGCGGATGTCCCCGGGGAGGAAAACCGCACCGTGTTTCTCCGCGGCGCCTTCGAAGCCTGGTCCAAACAGGATCCTCAAGCAGCCACGGCTTACGCCGAGTCCCGATTGCCGGTCGGTGAAGCGCGTTCCGAAGCGATTCGCGTGGCGCTGGCCTCCTGGGGACAATCCGACCCGCGCGCCGCGTTCCTGTGGATGGAGGAGCGCTTGTCTGGACCGATGAAGGAGGAAGCGCTGGTCGCTCTCGCTCAGGGATGGTCGAGCCGCGCGCCGCAGCAGGCCGCCGCCTGGTTCATCGAGACAGGCAGCACCTCGCAGCCGCTGCTTTCCGCCATCGCGGGCAGTTGGGCGCGCCAGGATGCGGTGGCGGCTGTCCAGTGGGCTTCTCAGCTTCCCGATCCGGGCAACCGCGATGTCGGACTGACCAGTGCTTTGGGTGAAATCGCTCGCCAGGACCCTGCGGCCGCGGCGGCGGCGGCCGAACCATTTCTGCGGCCAGACCCGGCCAACCCGCAGGCGGCCGCCCCGGTGCGCGACCTCGCGACCGTGCTCGCCGATGTCTGGGGAAACACCAATCCAGCGGCCGCTGCCGAGTGGGTGCGCGCCCTGCCCGCGGGCAAGGACCAGTTGGAAGCCGCCGGCACGCTGGCCACCGTCTGGGCGTCCAGCGATATCGCCGCCGCCGTCGCTTGGACCAATACCCTGGCCGATCCCGCCCTGAAAAGCGCCGTCGTCGCGCATCTCGGCACCACGTGGGGCGCCATCGAACCCGATCGTGCCCTGGCCTGGCTCGATTCGCTCCCGCCCGAGACCGCCGCCCGCGGCACTGCCGGCGCCCTGAACTCGTGGGCCGCCACCGATCCGGTTGGCTTGGCCGACTGGATTGAGCAGCTCCATCCGGGTCCGCGTGGCGATCAGGCCCGTCGCAGCCTGGGCGACGTCATCGTCGAGGAACAGCCGGCGGCGGCCCTGGAGTTGGCCGCCGGCATGGCCAACCCGGTTCAGCAAAGCGATGCGCTCGCCCGGTATTACCGGGAATTTCATCGCGACGACCCCGCCGCCGCGACCGACTGGCTGCAGGGGGAATGGAGCCACTTTCCCGCGCCCGCGCGCCAGGCCCTGGCTCAGGAACACCAGCGGTTGCTGCAAGCGGCACGGCGCACTCAGCCGTGATCCTAAAAGGATCGCCGCCCTGGAGTTTGTCCATTTTCCGTGCTTTTGAGTGAAGGGAACGCGCTCCAAGCGAATGAGAAAAGGTGGCATTGAGGTGGGACGCGACCTCCCGGGCGCGTAGGCGGTGAAGGAGTGCAATCTGGGAGTGATCTCCACTTCTCGAGTCATGGTCGCGTGAATCACACCCGGAGCACCCGGAGAGTTCCCAATTACCGCGACTTTGCTCATCGCTTTTTGAGGTTCTGGGCTCCACTTGAGAAGGCGAAAAGGGGGCTTCTTTCCCCAAGGTCCCACCGCCTACGAGCCCGGGAGCTCTCGTCCCACCTCCAGCCTCAAACACCCGCTGAAACCAATATCAATAGGGGGCAAGTGTTTTCGGTTCCAAAGTGCCCCGACGATAACTGACACCGCCGCCGATGCCAAAAATCTTCTGTGCCTGGCACGGTTCCTGGCGCAAATATGTACAAACTCCAGGGCCGTAATCCTGAAAGGATCACCGCCGCAGCGGGTCGGCTGGCTCCGGAGGATAGACCGTCGTCGGCAGGCTCATGGCAAAGCAAGTGCCGGTCTCATCACTGCGTACCAGCCAGATGTCGCCGCCCTGCGCCCGCGCAAGGACACGTGCGAGATTAAGGCCCAGGCCATGCCCAGCCACATCCTCACCGCGGCCGCCCCGATGAAACCGCTCGAAGATGAGTTCACGCGCCTCGGACGGGATCGGCGGTCCTGGATTGGTGACCCGGATGATGGCCCGGTCGGCCTCGCGGCATCCCTCAACCGTGATCGCGCCAGGCGGAACCGCGTATTTCACCGCGTTTTCCGCCAGGTTTTGAAACACCACGCCGAGTCGGCGCGCGTCCCCGAGCCCGGCCAGTCCGGCCTCCCATGACTGCTCAAGCCTCAATCCGCGGGTCGAAGCCAACGCATCCAGATCGTCCAATAGCGACGCCAGGGCGGCGGGCAGGGGGAGTGGCCCCGTGTCGAGCCGCAGTCGGCCCGCGTCGGCCTGAGCCAGGAGCAGCAGGTCCTCGACAAGCGAGGACAGCCGCCGTGTCTGGCGGAGGAGTTGGTTGATTTCCTCGCGCTCGCCGGCGGTGGTTTCCGGGCGTCCCCGGCGTTCCTCCAGCGCGGTGCGCAGGACCGCCAACGGCGTCTTGAGCTGGTGCGAGGCGTCGCTGGAGAACCGCGCCTCGGCCTGCAAGGCGTTTTGCAGGCGGTCGAACGAGTGATTCAACACTTCCGTCAGGCGCGCGATTTCGTCCCGCGTCGGTGGCACCGGCAGGCGTTCCCCGGGCCGGTCGGCGCTAATCATTTCCGCGGCTTCGGTCAGCTTGACCACCGGGCGCAATGCCCAGCGGCCAAGCCACCAGGTAGCGGCAAATCCCACGACGGCCGAGAGCGGCGCCGTCCACAGCAGGACGCGCAGCAACTGCGCCTGCATGTCCTCGATCGTTCCCAACCGAGTCCCAATGTGCAGCGTCAGGTACCCGTGCCGAAACGTGCCCAGCCTCGCCCGGCGCCCGAAGAGTTCCTGCGTCCGCAGGCCCGGTTCCGGCCCGCCCAGACTGGTCCCGCGCAGATTGGCCGAACGATACAAGACCTGCCCCTCCGGTCCCCCGATCTGCAAATACCTTCCGCGCAAACTAACTGGCACAAACCGCTCGTTCACCGGCTTGCGAAAGTCACTCGGCGCCCCCCGGTAGTTTTCCAAGTCCCGGAACAACTCCGCCGCATTGTCGGCCAGCAGTTGGTCCAACTCGCCCAATTGCGCCCGATAAATGACCGGCCGCGTCACCAGACCGGCCAGAAGCACGGTGGCCGCGGTCAGCAGCCCGGCGCCCAGCGAAAACTTGGCCTTCAACGGCAGGTGTTTCATTTACGGGCACAGTCGGTACCCGGCACCACGCACCGTCTCAATGAGCGGCGCCGCCGGCCCGTCGTCAAGTTTCCGCCTCAGCCGCATAATGAAGATTTCCACCGTTCGCGTGTCGTACTCGTGCTCGCACTGCCAAATGCGTTCGCAAATTTCATCCCGCGAAAACGTCCGGCCCGGCTCCTGCATGAAAATCTGCAGTACTTCAAATTCCCGCGGCGACAACGCCACCACCTCGCCGGCCCGCCACACCCGTCGCTGCCGCACATCCATGCGGATGTCGCGCACGCTCAGCGTGTCGGCCGCCCCGGCCCCGGTCGCTCGACGGCCGAGCGCCTCGATCCGCGCCAACAATTCCTCCAGCGCAAACGGCTTGCCCAAATAATCATCCGCCCCGGCCCGCAGCCCGGCCACCCGGTCCCCGATCTCCGCCCGAGCCGTGAGCATCAACACGCGCGCCGCCAACCCGGCTTGCCGGATCCGACGCAACACCTCAAATCCGTCGCACCCGGGCAGGTTCACATCGAGAACCACCAGCTCGAACGGACGCGCCAACACCGCTTCAATCGCCCCCACGCCGTCCCCGCGCGTCTCCACCACGTGCCCGTGACGCCCCAGCGCCCGGCTCACATGCGCGGCCAGCTTCGACTCGTCCTCCACCAGTAAGATGTTCATCCAACAATCGGGGCCTCGTGCCCCGACTTATCGAAATCGATCTCCTTTCCTCAGGCAACCAGGGAATGCTGACTGTTTGGTTAGCGACTGAGGTCCCGCCGGGCGTTGATCCCCGCCGACAGTGCCGGTACTCAAGCGTCGTCGTGCCAAGCCGTTCGCCCGTCTCATCGCGCGAACTCACCCTGGGAGAGTCGGGTGCGGAGCGATTGTTGATGTTCGGGCGAGAGGCGCAAGTGAGCGATGGCGGATTGGGCTTCGAGTGGCTGACGGCGCCAAAGCGACTGGAGCGCGAACCCGGCGGCTTCGATGCGTCGATGCGGGTCTTGCACCGCGGCGGCGAGTTCGACGCCGCGGGTCACATCGCCGGTGAGACCGTGGAGGAAGGCGAGTTCGATGCTGGCGCGGTCGCGGCTGGGGCCGGGCGGCAGGTTTTCCACCCAGGTTGTGGCGGCATCGGGGTCGAATTTACCCCACGAGGCGACGAGATTTTGGGCGGTCCATTCTTTGCTGGTGCCCTCGGCGAAGCCGGCCACCCAATCGGCGGCTTGGGCGGGATCGGACTTGAGAAGTTCGGTGGCGAGGTGCGAGTATACAAACGGATTATCTTTGTTCGGCTCGAGGGGGGGCAGGGCGACGAGGGCGCGGGCGGGATCTTCGCGGATCTTGCTTTCCGCGAGGCGTTCCTGGATGGCGCGGCGGTGGGCCTCCGGGAGTCGGGCCAGGGCGCTTTCGAGCTCCTTCTCCGGCAGGGATGTCAGCAAGTGGTCGTGGGCGGTGTTCTCGGCAAAGTGCGGCGCCAGGTCGGGCAGCCAGCGGAGAATTTGGTCAGGCGGGTTGTCGGGCACGCGGTCGAGCACGCGTCGCAAGGCCTCGGCTCGCCGGGCCTCCGGGAAAGCGGCGGCGACACGGTCGAGGAGTGTGGCGGGATCACCCTCGGCGATACGCGCAGCCACCATGCGAAGGGTCAAGTTTTGCACGGCCTCGGGTTGTGATCGCCAGGCGTCAACGACGTCGGTGTCGGGCAGATCGATGAGCTGACTGGTGAAAACGTATGCCTCGGCACTGGCCTGATGGCTTTCCGGCAACGGGTGGGCGCGCAGCCAGTCGGCGGCGGCCTGCGGATCTTTGGACACCCAGCGTCCGAAGATGTCGCGGACCGCCTGCAAGCCGCCGGGGCCTTCGAAGAGCTCCGGGTGTTGCCGCATCACGTCCGCGACCGCGGCTGGTTGGCTGAATGCCACACGGGTGAGCAACTCGGTCGCCGGGAACCGCTGGGAATCGCCGACTCGTCCCGCACCGCCACCTTGGCCGATCACCCAGGCCACCGCCTCCGCCAGGTTGGTCTTGGCCATGACCGAAGCCACGCTGACCATGGCTTCATCCCGCTCGGCTCCCGATGGCAGTGCGGCCACCCGGCTCTGGGCGGCGGGCAGGTCGGTGGCCGCCAGATGCCGGATGAGTCGGGCGACATACGGCGCATCGGCGTGGCCGAGCGACTGGGCAAAGGAGAGCGCGGCGTCAAAATCCTGTTTCGCCCAGGCATCCAGAGCCATCGCCGTCTGATGGCCCTGGAAGTCGTGGATAAACTTCGACACTACCGCCGCATCATGTGCGCGCGCCGGGAGCAGGTCGGTCATGAGGTTGAGCAGGACGAGACTGTCGACCTCAAGAGAACGGGGATTGGAATCGGCATGGGTGAGTACCACCGCCAGGCGATCGCCGGGCGAGAACGCGCGAAACCGCCCGATCAATAGGTGGTCGAGCAGCGGGCTGTAACCGAGATGCCTCGGGCGTCGACCACGATCCAGCAACGACCACACCTCCTCGCAGGTGGCGCCGGCCAGCCAGGCCTCCAGATCGACAAAGTCCTGAAGGGATGGGTTATGAAAGTCGCTGAGGTCGAAAGCCAGACCCGCGGCCGGTTTTGATTGCGAAATCGGAGCTGGCTTGGCGGGAGCCGCGAGTGGGGCAACGGCGAGCGGCCGCGCACGAATCGGCCCGAACCACCATCCGAGCGCACCGCCGCCGGCCAAGGCGGCCAGAACGCCCAGCCCAAGCGCGAATCGGCGGTGGTTATTGGGGGCGTGGGGCATGGTTCAGCAAGGCGGATTGAATGTTTGGGGGCAGGCCGCTATCGGCGATGGCGGTGCGGAATCCGGTTGGATTGCGCCTGATCCATGCTTCGGCGACGCGTTGGAGTCGCCGGTTGCGGCCCTCGGGATCGGGCGAAGCGGCGGCCCAGTGCGCGGCGGCGACTGGGTCGGGTTCCGCGGCATCGGAGAGCAAATATTCGACCAGCCCGCTGATGGCGGTGTCCTTGGCGGCGGTGGGTGGCAACGCGGCGATCCATTCGGAGGCGGCCTCCGGGTCCTGCCGGGCATAGGCGCGAGTGGTGTCATGCAGTTTCACTCCGGCCTGGGCTTCGGGCGGCAGTGATTCGAAAAACGCGATGGCGTCGGTGGCTGAGCGGCGCGCGAGTTGGTCGGTGAGGGTTTGGCGCTGGGCGTCCTGTTGCGGCGACGTCAATGATTCCGCGTAGAGGGCAACGGCCGACTGCGGGTCGGACTCCGCAAGATGCCGAAAGGCAACGGAGAAAGCCGACTCGCCCCCCGTTTGCGCGGCCCAACTCAGCGCGCCGGCCGGATCCGCGGAAACCAGACGCCGCGCCGCTTCGGCGACAACCGTGTCCCGGGCGTCGCCGGGGGCAAACTGCGTGGCCAACGACTGCAAGCCGGCGACGTCATGCGCCGGCCAACGGTCGGCCGTGAGTTGGGCCAGTGAAATGATGCCGGGGCTGGTGGGCTGTCCCGCGAGCCAGCGGGCGGCGGCGTGGGTGTCGCGGGCGGTCCATTCGGAAAACAAGGTGTTCCCAAGTGTGCTGTCACGGCCGAATGAGCCATCGCGGTTGCCTGGCCGGAGGGTGCCGGTGTCGGCCAGCAGTTGCATCACGCCGACGGGGTCGAGCGCGGCGGCGGCTTTGAGCACCTCGCTGACGGCGCCGACGCCGGAACTGCCCCCCATGGCCGTGTGCGGCCCTTCGACGTGAACATTATTGAGGGCGCCGACACCGAAATCACCGATGCCGTGGTCGCTCAGCATCTTCAGCGCGGCCAGGGGATCGGTCTTGCCTTTTTCCGCCGCGATGCCGGCGATGGCTTCAAGCCGCGCGGTGCCGCGGAGCGATTCGGTGGCGTGGCGCAGCGCGGCCTCAGGATCCGTCTTCGCCAGCACGGCGGCGTAACTGGCTTCGACCTGAGCGCGGCTCAAGCCGGCGGGCAGCTCGTCGATGAGCGGGCGGGCGCGCGCCGGGTCGCTGGCAAGGAATCCATGCATCACGGATTGCAGCGCGTGTCGCCGATGTTTGGAGTCGGTGAGGCCGCGCGCCCAGGCCAGGGCCGCGTCGGGATCCGATTTCATCCACTCCCCCGCAATGTGGGCGGCCTGAAAATAAGGGGCATCCGGGCGCAGCTCCGCCGCGGCTTTGGCCGGGTTGCTCATGTCGAGCTGCGCGGCACCAGACTTGTCGGCGCGCCAACCGGCGAATTCGTGCAGTTCCGGGTGGGCGAGCGCCCAGGCACGAGCCCGTTCGTCGTCGACCATGCCGCCCAGGCCGCTGGCAAGATGTTTGCGGTATTTTCGTGGCTCCTGCGCGAGCGAAGCCAGGGCCGCGTCCGGATCCCGTTTTCCCCAGGCGCGGTACACTGGGTCGAGCGGAGTATTCATAGCGATGCCGCTGCTGTCCCAGTCAACAGTCGTCCGGAGAAAACGATCTGTGTACGCGCGGCCGAATGCGGCGGCCGCCATCGGATCGAGGTCCACCCAGCGCAGGGTCACCAGATGCCATTGGGTCGTGCCCCCGGCACGGGATTCGCCGAACCACGCGTGCGCGAGCGAAGCGACTTCCTCCGCCGTGGCCGCCGAAAGCCATCGGATGAGCAGCCCGAGCCGCGCTCTCGGGTCAGCCGCATTCAGCTCTGCGAGCGTGGGGCGCGGTCGCGCCGAGATTTCCACCATACGGTCGATTTCGCGTCCCTCGGCGACAGTGGATCGAGGCGCGGAGGGATCGCGGACCGGTTCGGCCGCGGCTTCAGTCGCAGGAAAGGCGGACCCGAACCGCCATTTCACACCGACACCCATTCCAATACCGAGAACGGCGGCACCAGCG
>JBJXFS010000260.1:0-53481 GCA_046155625.1 Verrucomicrobiales bacterium
CTTCAAGGAATTCGGTGAAAAATGGGCTTATCCGCTCGGGATCAACATCGTGTTTTACGCGATGACGCACTGAAGAAAATCCGAATGACGAAGGACGAAGGACGAAGGACGAAGGACGAAGGACGAAGGCGGGCTGGCGTGGATCGTTCCTGTCTCGTGTGCGATGCGTGCGGCAGGAAGCATCAGTCCGTGAGATTTCAGTCCACCTTTGCGCGATAGCATGGTTTTGATCCCGACGCGCGTGGCGGCCAGCGCTATTCATGGCTGCGGTCTTTTCGCGGTTGAGTTCATTCCGAAAGGCACGCCGATCTGGCGGTTTCTGCCGGGGTTCGATCAGGAGTTCACGCCGGAACAACGCGCGGCATTGCCGGAGCCGGCCCGCAGTCACACCCGACACTACGGCTTCGTCGGCCCCGGTAATCTTCATGTGTTCCTCAGCGGCGATCACGCCTGCTTCATCAATCACTCCGAGTCTCCAAACACCGGTGCCTCGCCGGATGCGGCGCCGCCGATCACGACGGTGGCGCTACGCGACATCGCGGCCGGCGAAGAGATCACGTGCAACTACTGGGCGTTTGATGCGGACGCGGCTTGGAAATTGGGGCAGTTGCCGCGGGATGCCGACTCGGGGGCGGGACATCAGTAATCAGTAATCAGTAATCAGTAATCAGTAGTCAGTAGTCAGTAGTCAGTAGTCAGTAGTCAGTAGTCAATAAGGAGCAGCGGTTCGCGACAAGGAACCAAGAACCAAGAATAAAGAACCATGAACCACGACACCCACACACACATCTCGCTGCGCCGGCGATGGAATGGCTTTTCGCTCATTGAGGCGTTGGCCACGGTGGCCATTGTCGGGGTGATCACGTTTTTGGCGATACCGAACATCGTGCGCATGCGCCAGGATGCCGAGCGCAATATGGCGACGGCGCGGGCCGAGGCTTTTAATCTGGGGGTGGCCGCCTACGTCCAGGCATTGGGCATCACGGCCGCCGCCGCCGACTGGGCGCCGTTGAATGCCGAAACCCGCTACGGCCGGGTGCGTCCCTATCTCGCGTTCGCCGAACCCACCCTGGCCGAGTACGTCTCGGCTCCCTACGGCTTGAACGTAGCCAATTACACGATTTCCGCCAGCGGGACGGCCACCTTGGGGAAAGTGCAACTGGTGGACACCTCGACCGATCCGGTGACCGTCATTAACTACTGATCCGTAGCCAAGTTTTCGCGCCATCCCTCGCCACCCATGTCCTCGCACGTTCGATCGAACAAACGACAGCGCGGGCTCAGCTTTACTGAGCTGCTCGTGACCATCGCCATAATCGCCATCCTCTCGGCGATCGCCGTGCCGATGATCTCGCGCACCGATACCGTGGCCAAGGGCGAAGTTTCCAACCAACTTGTGACCACCATCAACCGCGCGGTCACATCGTACCGCCAGTGCGGCAGTGAGATCACGCTCAATGCGAACGCCAGCAGCGGCGCCGACGAGACCTCGGTCATGGCTCTGCTCACGACCGCCGACTCCGGAGTGGTGGGCAGTCCGTACCTCAAGGGCACCAAGTGGCCGAGCGTGGTCACCGATGACGTCCAGACGTATCGGGTCACGTGGAACGGGCGATTCTTCGTGGTGCTGCCGCGCGGCACCAACGGCACAGGTCTGAAGATCAATGGGATTTGACGGCATGAATGAAATACTGACCTCCGAACCGGCTGTAACTGGCAATCGATTGACCGCCGCGCCTGACGGCGAAACGACCGTGGGGGCGCTCAACGGATCCGGTTCGAGCTCGGCCCGACCCAGCGCCTCCCTGGAGGAATTGGCCGAACAAGCGAGCCTGCTTCCCCTGCAACTGCTCCGCCCCTCCTGCACCATCCCCGCGGAAGCCATGATCCGTGAACACGGCCGCCTGCCGCGCGCCGCTGAACCCTGGCTGCCATTGGCCACGCTGGGCCCGCTCCTCATCGTCGGTCACTACCGTCCCGACGAAACCGACTTCTGGGGCGTGCCTCCATTCCTGATTATCCGGACGCTGATTTCGCGATCGGATTACGCGGAAGTCGGCAAGGATCTCCAAGGACGGCTGAGCATCCAGCCGATGGAGGCTGAAAACCCTCGCGAGGGCACCTTGCCACCTCCGCCAAAAGACCTCGATGTCGCGGGCGTGTTCGCTTGGTTCGTCGAGAACTATCCTTTCGCCAACGAAGAGGAAGCGGACCGCATGCGCCGCCTGTTCGACGAGAACAAAGAAAAACCGATGCGGCGGCTCGAGGATCTTCAGTTCCTGCCCCGCCACTACGGAGTCGCCCTGCTTCACATGGCGACAGGTGTACCGGTCTTTAACCCCGAGATGGCACCCTCGCAGAACCTGTTTCCCCCGGAACTGCTCGAAAAACACAGCGTCTACCCGCTCCACATCGGCGAAAAATCGGTCTACCTGCTCTGCCAAAATACCGCCGTTTACGCCTTCGAGGACGAATGGCTCGCCGCCGGCCACACGCCGGTCCCCATCGTGCCGGTGCTGGCCGACGTCTCCTCCATCCGCGCCACCATCGCCCGAGACCGGTCGCGCTCGGCCCGCGCCAGCGGCGGGTCGCAACAGCAAGGTGAACTCTACTTCTCCGACCAAGTCGAAAACCTGGTCGAAATCGACCCGGTCGACATCGCCCGCGTCAATCCGCAAAATCCCAACAACACCCCTGAACAGGTCGTGCAGTGGATCATTTGGCGCGCTATATCCATGCGCGCGTCCGACCTCCACGTCGAAAAATTCTACAACACCGCCCGCTTCCGCGCCCGCGTCGACGGCGAACTGGTTTCCATCTACTCATGCTCCGAGGAATACCTCCAGCGGTACGTCGCCATGTTCAAAAACTACTGCGGCATGGGCCAGCAGCGCCAGGATACACAGGACGGCCGCTTCTCCATCCGCCTCGGCCAACGCCGCCTCGACGTCCGCGTCGCCGCCATCCCGTGCCGCCGTGAGCAGCAGAAACTCGTCATGCGCTTCCTCGACAAGCAGGACGGCATCAAAAAACTCTCGGAACTCAACCTCTCGCCGCGCCAGGCCGCCATCATCCGCGACGTCACGCACCGCGACCAGGGGCTCTGCCTGGTCACCGGACCGACCGGATCGGGAAAAACGACCACGCTCTACGCCTTCATCAATTCGATCAATTCCGATAACATCAACATTCAGACGATCGAGGATCCCATCGAGTACGAAATTGAGGGCATCAACCAAACCCAGACCGACCCCTACCACGGCATCACCTTTGCCGCCGGACTGCGCTCGCTGCTCCGCTGCGACCCGGACGTCATCCTCGTCGGCGAATCGCGCGACCCCGAGACCGCCCAGGCGTCGATCAACGCCGCTCTCACCGGCCACCTCGTCTTCACCACCCTGCACGCCAACGACTCGCTGCGTGCCGTGTCCCGACTGATGAGCATGGGCGTCGAAAACTACCTGCTGGCCGACGCCCTCTGCCTGAGTCAGGCGCAGCGGCTCGTGCGGCGCCTTTGCGGCTACTGCAAAACACCCGCGCCCATCACCTCGGAGATCGCCGATTTTCTTGGCCGAAACGGCGTGCTCAGAGACGGTCGGGTCCCCAACACGCCGATCTACAACAAAGGCGGCTGCCCCGAATGCAATGGCGTCGGATACAGTGGCCGGGTCGCGCTCATGGAGATGTGCGCCGTCGATGCCGAATTGCAAAACCTCATCGCCACCGGCGCCTCCATGCAGGAAATGCGCAAAACCGCCCTCAAAGGCGGCTTCCTTTCGCTCTACCAGGAAGGCCTGTCCCACGTCCTCGCGGGCAATACAACCTTCGACGAAATCGCCTGCCTGAGTTACACCGCGGCGGCCGATACAAAAGCGTAAGGGGAGACGAAAGCCCGGTCACGTGCGGGAAATCGAGGTGGTGGGACGAGACCAGGAGGTCGCATCCCACCTCTGCCACCTTGTGCTCGATTCATGGAATGCCCACCCTAGTCGAAAATCGCTTTCGGAGCGCCTCAGGACCGGCATTGATGCCGGTATGCCATCACCTTTTTTCGTGGTTTTCAGCCCCGCTCATCTGGCCACGATCGGCGTGGTGGCCGTTGTGGCCGGCGGAATGATCGCCGTGGCCCGCACCGGCCGGTGGCCGCGCCTGGAGCGCGCGCAGGAATGGATGCTGGTCGGACTGCTGTTGCTGAGCTGGCCGGCGGATTGGCTGTCGGCCTGTTACTCGAACCACGTCACCTGGGAGGAAATCCTCCCGCTCCACCTCTGTGACATCGCCTCCTTCGCCGGCGCCGTGGCCCTGGCTTGGCGGCACCAGCGCGCCGCGGAACTCACCTACTTCTGGGCCATGGCCGGCACCCTCAACGGCCTGATCACGCCGACTGTGAAATACGCCTTTCCTCATCCCTCCTACCTCGCCTTCTTCCTCCTCCACGGCTCCGTTGTCACCGCCGCCGCCTACCTCGTCGGCGGCCGCCGCCTCTGGCCCGAACCCGGCGCCGTCCGCCGCGTCTTCATGGCCAGCCTCGCCTATCTCATCGCCATCATCGCCATCAATTCCCTGCTCGGCACCAACTTCGCCTTCGTCCGCCAGAAACCGGAGAGCGCCAGCCTTTTCGATATCCTCGGACCATGGCCGTGGTATGTGCTCGCCCTCATTCCGCTGGCCCTCGCCTTCTTTTCGCTCCTCTACCTGCCGTTTTGGCTCCTCCGACGCCTGGAACGCCAGTAGCTGGAGCGAGCCCGTCCCTGCCTCCGCGCTTCCACGCCCATGCCTGAAAACCCCTCGCCCGCCAACGACACGCCCCCAAAGTCGAATGGCGCGTCCTCACCTGGAATCTCGGTGCCATCCAATTCTACCAATCCCTCGGCGCCACCATCCTTCACGATTGGGTGCCCGTGCGGCTCACGCTTTCCGATCAAAGCATTCCCTTGCCCGATACCCCATCGGCCCATGAAACTCCCACTCAGGACTGATCACTGCCCATTCCCTGGACGAACATTCCCCCGCCCGCGTAAACCCGCCCCACCAACCGGAAGCATTGGGTTGGCTTACCGATTGCTCTGAAGAGCAGCCGCGTCGCACTCCCCGTCCAACGAATGGCGCATGCTTCTGACGAATAAGCAGCCCTCCCAAGGCAGCATTCTCAATGCACAAGGATCGCACACGGGAAGTCGAGGACGAGGACGAGTGGCGCAAAGGATGGATGGCTGAGGGTGACGAGCCATCGTGTGGGCGGAAAAGACGAATTCAGGAAGCTTGGAATCGTCCTCGTCCTCGTCCTCGAAGTGGCCGCTGCGCTGACCGCCACGCCAGTGACTCTCCCTCTCCATCGTGCCCCGCTCGTTTCGGGCTGAATACTGACCACTGACCACTGACCGCTGAATACCGAATACCGACCTCCGACTTCCGCCCTCCGACCGCCGCCCTCCGCCCCCACCTCACGGAATCCCCGAGCCGAGCACCGGGCTGGCGGGTCGGACAAACGGTATACCATTGGCGGATGATCCGGAACGATTCCTCCCGGGTGAGTTTAGCCGAGAGCACGTTGCGCGCGATGCGCAGCCGCATTCTGGCGTTCGGATGGCCGGCGGGTCGGTTGTTGGCGGAAGCGGCGGTGGCTCGGGAGTTTCGGTTGTGGCGCTCGGTGCGCTACGAACTGGAATTCTGGCTGGCGGCGCTGCATCGGGATCATGACCGACAGACTCGGAGTGCGCGGGTTCAAACCGCCGAGTCCCACGCCGAGATCCTGACCTGCCTGCGGACGGGCACGTCGGTTCAGGCCGAGCGCCTGATGCGCGACCACATCCTCGGGTGGCGCGAGTGGCTCCCACTGAAAGAAAACCATCACCCCACGCCGCTTCCAGCAAGCCGACACTTTGCCTCCGCATGACACGAACGACCCCTATGATTCCCCGGTTACTTGGTCTCCTCGCCTTCAAACTGGCCCTCACCCTGCCCGGAGGCGCGGCCGATGATCCGGCCTTCGCCGGCTTGGACAAGCGGATGGCGGACGAGATTCGCCCGCTTTTCGGCAAGTATTGCCACGGTTGCCACAACGCCGATAAGCAGAAAGGCGACTTGAACCTCGAGCGCTTCCATACCGTGGCCGACGCTCGGCGCGATACCGCCGTGTGGGAGAAGACGCTGGACCAGGTGGCGTTGGGTGAAATGCCGCCCGACGACGAACCGCAACCGACCGCGGACGAAAAGAATCGCCTCATGAGTTGGGTGCGCGAATTCCTCGAAGCCGAGGGCCGGGCCAGTGCTGGCGATCCGGGGCGCGTGGTCATGCGCCGCCTCAACAACACCGAATATACGCTCACCATTCGCGACCTCACCGGCGTGCCCCTCGATCCCGCTCGCGAGTTCCCCGTCGACGGGGCGGCCGGCGAAGGGTTCGTCAATGTGGGCGAGGCACTCGCCATGTCGCCCGCGCTTTTCGACAAGTACTTCGCCGCCGCCAAAGCGATCGCCGCCCACACCGTGCTGCTGCCCAATGGCTTTCGATTCTCCGCGAGCGACCGCCGCGGCGACTGGGCGGAGGAAGTGATGGGCCGGATTCGCGCGTTGTACGCCCGCCACACCGACGCCGCCGGGGCCACTCCGATCAATCTCCAGGGCATTCAATTCGATACCAACGCCGGCGGCCGCCTGCCGGTCGAAAAATACCTCACCGCCGCCACGGCGGCGCATGAAGCTCTGGTCGCTGGCACCACCACGCCCGAAGACGCGGCCCGTGCCCACGGCCTGAACCCGAAGTACTTCGGCCTCTTCTGGTCGGCCTTGAACCAGCCGGACGTGTCGTGGCTCGTCTCATCGGTGGCTCATCGATGGCGTTCGCGCCCGCCGGAGGAAACTGCAGCGTTTGTGAACCGATGGCAGGGCGCGCTCACGCGGTTTCAAACCGTGGGGCACGTCAAATCGTGGATGGTCCCGGTCGACCCGCTGCAATCGAAACAGGAAGTGCGGGTCAAGCTGCCCGAGCAGGCGGAAGGCGACGTCGTGCGATTGTTTCTGGCCACCTCCGATGCGGGCGACGGCACGCAAAACGACAGCACGCACTGGCAGCAACCGCGCCTCGTCATGCCCGGCCGCCCGGACGTCCCGTTGCGCGACGTGCGGGCTCGCGCCGGCGTCCTGGCCGAACAGCGCACCATTCTCTTTGCCGACACCTCAGCCTGCCTGGCCGCCTCCGCGGAGGCTGAGACGGGAACCACTCCGGTGAATGTGGAGTCGCTCGCGGCGACGCATGGTGTGCCACCCGCACCTCTGACAGCTTGGCTCCCATGCCTGGGCATCGGTGGCTCGGTGCCGCTGTCGTTGGATTACTTCACGGATCGCCTGCCTCCCGACCCCGCCCATCCATTTGTCGCGGGGTGGGGCCGCGCCGAAACGCCCAACCTGATCGCCAATCCCTCCGATCAGCACGTGCGGGTGCCCGGAAACTTGCGCGGCGGCGGCGTGGCCGTGCATCCATCGCCCACCCTCCATGCCGCCGTCGGCTGGCGCAGTCCGGTCTCGGCGCCCTTTCGCATTACCGCCAGCGTCACGCATGCCCACCCGGAGTGCGGCAACGGTGTCACTTGGGCGCTGGAATGCCGTCGCGGCCTGAACCGCCGCCGACTCGCCACCGGCATCGCCCATGGCGGCACCCCGGCCACCATCCCACCGATCGAATCACTCGAGCTGCGCGAGGGAGACTTGATCTCGCTCTTGATCGGCCCGCGCGACGGCAACCACTCCTGCGACCTCACCGATGTCGACCTCGCCCTCCAGGAAATCGGCGGCGAAGCGCGCGCCTGGTCCCTCGCCCATGACATCGCCCCCGATGTCCTCGCCGGAAATCCGCATGCCGACAGCTCCGGCCGTCCGGACATCTGGCACTTCTACACCGAGCCGGTCGCCACCGCCGACGCCGCCATCGTCCTCCCCCCCGGCTCCTCCCTCGCACGCTGGCAGGCGGCCACCAGCGACGATGACCGCAATGCACTCGCCGCCGCCACCCAGGACTTGCTGACCGGCGCTACCACCCCGGCCCCCGATTCGCCCGACGCCGCCCTCAAACGCCTGCTTTCATCACTTCGTGGACCGCTGCTCAGCGCGCTGCCGAACCCGCCCGACGCCACGCCCGCCGCCACGGCCTCCGACTGGGGCTTGGATCCGTCGGCCTTCGATCCTTCCGGGAATCTGCGCACATTGGGGTTTTCCATCATCGAGATCCGGCTGCCCGCCAGTTTGGTGGGCGGATGCGAATTTTGGGCCACGGCCACCACCGCGGATCCGGGCGCCTCAATCCAAGTCACAGCGACGCTTGACCCACCGGTTCTCGCCGCCGGGGAATTTGATCCGGGCCGACCCATTCTGGTCGCGGACGAAGGGTCCCCTCGCCAGCGGTTCCTGACTGCCTTCGCCGATTTCCGCTCCCTCTTTCCCGCCGCCCTCTGCTATCCAAAAATCATCCCAGTCGACGAAGTCATCACGCTTACCGTCTACCACCGCGAGGACGACCACCTCGTCCGCCTCATGCTCGACGAAGCGGAGAAATCCGAGCTGGACCAACTTTGGAACGAACTGCACTTCATCGGCCAGGACGCGCTCACCATGGTCGATGCCTATGAACAATTGCTCGAATACGCGTCCCAGGACAGCGACCCAAAGCTCTTTCATCACCTCAAGGACCCGTTCTACCAACGCGCGGCCACCTTCCGCCAGACGTTGACCGAATCAGAACCCCTACACCTCGAGCAACTCGTCGATTTCATCGCCCTCGCCTACCGCCGCCCCACCACGCAAGCCGAACGGAACGACGTGCGCCGACTCTACCACACCCTGCGCCAGCAGGATCATGCCCATGACGAGGCGTTCCGCCTTACGCTCGCCCGCACGCTCGTCTCTCCCGCCTTCCTCTACCGCGCCGAACAGCCTGCCGCCGGCGAAGATCCCCAACCCGTCAGCGATTGGGAATTGGCCAACCGTCTCAGTTATTTCCTCTGGTCATCAATGCCCGATCAAACACTCCGCGCCCGCGCCCGCGACGGATCCCTGGGCCAGCCAGACGTCCTCCGCACCGAAGCCCGACGCCTGCTCGCCCACCCGCGCGTCCGTGCCCTCGCCACCGAGTTCGCCTGCCAGTGGCTCCACATTCGCGAGTTCGATCAGCTCGACAAAAAAAGCGAACGCCATTTCCCCGAGTTCGCCGCCCTCCGCGCCGACATGTACGAGGAATCCATCCGCTTCTTCGCCGACCTCTTCCAAAACGACGGCTCCGTCATGGGCATCGTCGACGCCGACCACACGTTCCTCAACGAATCGCTCGCCGCTCACTACCGCATCCCCGGCGTCACCGGCCCCGAATGGCGGCGCGTCGAGGGCATCAAGACGCACGGCCGCGGCGGCGTGCTCGGCATGGCCACCATGCTCGCCAAACATTCCGGCGCCTCCCGCACCAGCCCCATCCTCCGCGGCAACTGGCTCGTCGAAGTGCTGCTCGGCGACAAATTGCCCAAACCGCCCGCCGGCGTGCCACCGCTGCCCGAGACTGAGGACCAGGGCGACCTGACCATGCGCCAGATCACCGAACGCCACAGTGCCGACCCCAACTGCTTCGGCTGCCACGCCCGCATCGACGCCTACGGATACGCTCTCGAACCCTTCGATGCCATCGGTCGCCTCCGCGGCCTCGACCTCGGCGGTCGCCCGATTGACGCCACCGTCACCCTGCCCAGCGGCCTCGTCATCGACGGCCCCGCCGGATTGCGCCACCACATCGCCGTCGACCGCCAGGAGGAATTCCTCAAGTCGTTCTGTCGGAAATTGCTCGGCTACGCCCTCGGCCGTGGATTAATATTGTCCGACCAGCCGCTCATCGCACGCATGGTCGAGTCGCTTCGTCAAAATAACTTCCGCTTCACCACCGCCCTCGACCTCGTCCTCGAAAGCCCCCAGTTCCTCCGCCAACGCGGCCTGGAGGCCACCCGTGAAGAGGAAATCCGGTGACCAACCCCCTCAGCCCAAGTACACTTTACCCCACATCCGACGCCATGAACCCGCAACTCAAATACCCGTTCTCCCGACGCCGCTTCCTCCACGGCTTCGGTGTCAGCATGGCCCTGCCCTGGCTCGAATCACTCCCGGTCTGGGGTGACGAACCCGCTCGTTCATCGGTCACATCGAGTGAGCCGCCCGTGCGTCTGGCCGTCCTCTTTTCCGGCAATGGATTTCACTCGCGCGAATGGTGGGCCCGCGGCCAGGGCGCCGCCATGGAACTTGGCGGCGTGCTCAAGCCGCTCGAACCGCATCGCGAAAAACTCACCTTCATCAGCGGCCTCTACAACGAAGAGGCCCTCAAGGGGAATATCCACAGCTCACAAACCGGCAACCTCCTCTCCGGCTCCCCGCTCGCCTCTGGCGGTGAAATCCGCTCCGGCACCAGCATCGATCAGGTCCTCGCTCAGCGCATCGGCCACCAAACCAAGGTGCCCAGCCTCGTCCTCGCGTGCGAAAAATCCAACTCCTCCGTCCATAAAAACTATTCGATGATCTACAGCTCCCACATCTCGTGGAGCTCACCCACCACCCCCACGCCGCTCGAACTCTACCCCGCCCTCGCCTTCGACCGACTCTTCAAAACCGAGGCCGCCCGCGGCGACCAAAGCGTGCTCGATGCCGTGCTCGCCGACGCCGGCTCGCTCCGCCCACGCCTCGGGTACTCCGACCGCCAGAAGCTCGACGAATACCTCCACTCGGTCCGCGAAGTCGAACAGCGCCTCGAACGGGCCGCCCGCAAAGGCGAACTCCAAGGGTGGCGTCCCACCCTGGCCGCCCCCAATATCCCACGCCCAGCCGACGGCATCCCCCAAGACATCGACGAACACATGCGCCTCATGGCCGACATCCTCGTCCTCGCGTTCCAAACTGACACCACCCGCTTCTGCACCCTCAAACTCAATAACGACCACTCGTCCCTCCGCTTCCCGAAACTCGGCGTCGATTACATGATCCATCACCTCCTGTCCCACAGCGACACCACCGACTGGCTCAAGGTCAATCAGTTCTTCCTCGAACAAATGGCCTATATCGCCCGCCGCCTCGACGCCATTCAGGAAGGCGCACGGTCGCTGCTCGACAATTCCATCATCCTCTACTGCTCCAGTATGCTCACCGGCAGCCACGACGCCACCCGCCTCCCCGTCACCATCCTCGGACGCGCCGGCGGCAAACTCGAATCCGGCCGCGTCCTCGACTACTCAGGCAAAGACAACCGCAAAATGTGCAGCCTCTTCCTCTCACTCATGGACAAATTCGACGTCCGCCTCGACCGCTTCGGCGACTCGGCCGAACGCCTCGCTGAAGTGTGAGTGTTCGGCTGGGAGATCAGTTCTCCAGAGTGCCTTTGCAGTCCGGGTAGCCTGAACAACCCCAGAATTGTTTTCCTTCGTTCCACCCCTTCTTGGCGGTACGCACGACCATGGGTTTTCCGCACTGTGGATAGGGAGGGATTCTGTCCGATGGAGTCGACTGACCCGACTGATCGTGTTGGCGGCGCTGCCGTGCGGCGAGTCGGGCGGCGGCGAGTTGCTCGATGTAGCCGCCACCTTCGACGAACGCCTTTTCCACCGCCGCAATCTGGCGATCGAGCAAGAAATTCGCCTGATGGATCAAACAGATGGCGGCATTGGCGCGGATGGCAGGGTCAGCGTGTTCCAACCACGGAGCGTACAGACTCCAGCGCTGTTGATCAGTCAGATCAGTCAGATCCGACTGATCAGCCTTAAGCTTCCGCGGCACATCGCGAACCGCTCGCGCTTCGTCGCTTCCCAGCCGCCATTGGGGCAGGTGGCGGTGGCGCAGGAAATCCTCGAAATCGAGTAGGAGCTCTTCAAGGCTGGCGCGGGCGACGTTGAGCAGGCAACCAATCTTTCACCCGTCGCTTCCGGTTGGTGTACCGGGTTCACCCGGCGCGCGAAGCGTCTCCACTTACAGCCTCTCGCTCCCCCTACCAGGCCGCGGCGTAAAGCCGGGCGAAGTCGTCCGCCGTCACCGTCGCCGGATTGAACTGCGCCGTCCACTGCGCGGCCGCCTCCGCGGACAGGGGCGCCAGGGCGGCCGACTCGGCCACCCCGGCTTCGCGGAGTCGGGCGGGGAGTCCGGCGAGCCGCAACCACCCCGTGAGTCGGTCGGCTAACGGTTCATCCGGTGAAAGTTCGCTGAAAATCGCAGCGGCCGCGGGCTCCTGGGCATTGAGTCGCACGACGTGCGGCAGCATGATGCCGACGGCGATGCCGTGGACGACGCCGAAGTGCGCGGTCAGCGGGTTGGCGGCGGAATGAGCGGCGCCGAGCATGGAATTCTCGATGGCCACGCCCGCCAAGGCGGCCCCCAGTTGCATCATCGATCGCGCCGGCAGCGAGCCCGGATCCTCGAGGACGCGGGGGAATCCGGCCGCCAGCAGGAGGAAGGCGGTTCGCGAGTAAGCGCGTGACACATCGGTTGCTTTCCGACAAACCGCCGATTCCACGGCATGGGCGATGGCATCGATGCCGGTGACGGCGGTGACCCGGGCCGGCTGGGTGAGCGTGAGATCGGGATCGAGGACAGCGTGACGCGCCGCCGCTCGGCGGTCCCCGCAGGCCATTTTCACATGGGTCACGGCGTCGCTAATCAGGGCGAACGACTGGCATTCGCTGCCGGTTCCGGCCGTGGTCGGAATGACCAGCAGTGGCAGCATGTCGCGGGTGGCCTTGCCCACGCCCCAGTAGTCTTTCATTTGCCCGCCATTGGTCAGGATGAAATTGCAGCCTTTGGCGGTGTCCATGCTGCTCCCGCCGCCCAGACCGATCAGGCCGTCGGCCCCCGCATCCCGCGCCGCCGCCACGCAGACGTCCACGGTTTCGGTCGTGGGATTCTCGACCACATGATCAAAGACCTCGGCTTCCACACCGGCATGGCGGAGGCTTGCGAGCACTTTGCCCAAGTGACCCGCCAGCTCAATGCCCGGATCGGTCACGACCAAAACACGCCGGGCTCCCATGGCCCGGCACAGCACCCCGGTTTCCTGAACCACCCCTTCGCCAAAATGCACCTTGGTACCAGGCGCATGCTCGAACCGCCAGACAAACTCGGGGCCCATGTCGGCCCCCTCGGGAAGCTGCTCCTGCAGGAGGCGGCCGATGGCGGTGGAGTGCGTAGAGGGGGCGACCATGATCGTGGGTGCAATACTAAGGGTGGCGTGGCGATGGCTCAGTGAGTGCCCCCGCCACGACGTTCAAACTCATTGAATACGTGAAAGCCAAAGACGCTAATGGCACCGAAAGCGGGAGCAAGCGGCGGGCGTCCCTTACCCCGTCACCGGGGCATTGACGACACTGATCGAGCGCCGCTTGTAGAGAAACTCAAACAAGTTCCCTTCGTGCGGCTGGCTCCAGTCGACCTGCGCCGTCACCACTGGCCCGATGTTCAAGCGGTCGATGTGCGGCGCTGCCAGCAACTGCGGGATCCAAGCGGCGTCGTCCGTTATGGCCGTCACCACCAGGCTCGGCCCAATGGTCTCAAGCATCGCCGCCTGCGGCACCTCGACCACGCTCGCGAACGGGAAGAGAAATTCGCGATTGGCCAGCGGGTGGCCAAACGAGTCGCACCGAATGATGGTCGGCAACAGGTAGTTCATGCCATCGCGGGTGACGCGGCGGTCGGCCTGCTGACCGGCGGCGGCGCGAATGAGGGCCGAAACATCCTCGGCCCCAGGTTCGGCCAGTCCGTCGGTGATGGCACCGTCGATCATTTCCGCCATGGCCGGATTGGCGAACCCGCTGAGCCGGGCCTCCGGGTCCTCCGGGGCGCGCGCCACCATGCTCAACAGTTCCGTGGCGATCGCTTCAGCGATGGCGGCCCCATGCCGGGGCACCACGATCGCACTGGCGTTGATGCACGAGCGACCGGAATTCAACGCAATGCTGTCGACCAGCACCGGCAGAAATTCGAGCCAGCGGTCAACGGTGTCCTCGCCAAACAATATCTTCGAGCGCCCGGACCCGTGCACCTCCACCCGCGGATCCGCGGCATATTGAGCGACCGTCTTGTCGTCGCCAAATAGCTGCACCCTGCCGCAGCGCCGGATAATGGCCGCCGATCCTTCGTGGCTCGTGGGATAGAGGGAGAAAGCTTCCGCCGGCAGCCCGGCCTTGATCATCGATTGGATGATCCGCCACGGTGTCCATGGTTCCTCGCGTCCCGGCTTCAGCACCACCGGCACCCCCAGGGCAATCGCCGGAATCCACAGCGCGTTCACTGCCGGTGAATTGCTAGGCAGGATGACACCCAGACTGTCCGTTTGCACCGCGTAGCTGACGGGCACGCCATTCTGCTGGCCAAATCCATAGTCCAGCACCTCGAGATCCAGTCCCCGGCTGAGCCCGCGGAGAATGATGTCGATCTCCGCAAAAACTACTCCCAGTCGCTGCATGTTGCGCCGGATCAGCGCGTGCGGCAGCCCGCTGGTCGCCGCCAGTTGCCGAAGATAATCGTCGGGTGTCTGCATCGCGCCCGTGTCCCCTAATGGCAACGTGTCGTGAAGAAATATCTCGCCAGCGCGCTTCACCATGGCGACACGATCCGCGGCCCGCAGTCGCCTCAGCGCCGCCGCGGCGCGGCTGATGGCCGCCAGATCACGTTTGATCAAACCCGCGTTGGCCTGGGAAATCCGGACGACCGGCTCTCCGGACGCCACTCCCTTGATTCCTGAGACATCAAGGCTGGCATAGGGCAACCCGGCCCGCAGCACTGGAATATGAGGCAGATCAGACATGATGAACTGAAAAAAGTAAGCGATATCTTCGGCCCACCCCGCCCATTACGCAAGCCAGCGTCCCACGGATCCTCCGTCCCTTGAGTCCCTTCCGTCCCTTCCGTCCCTTGAGTCCCTTCCGTCCCTTGAGTCCCTCCCGTCCCTTCCGTCCCTTCCGTCCCTCCACCCCTCATTTCACGATCACCCGTGCGCCAGGCCGCAGCAATTCCGGCAGCCGCACGGCATCCCAGTTGGCGAACCGGATGCACCCGGCGCTCTGGCTGCGCCCGATGGTTTCGGGTAAAGCTGTTCCATGCAGCCCGATGCCCCGGCGGTTGGTGCCGGCCCACAACACACCGACCGGGCTGTTGGGCCCCGGGGGCAACAGGTGGGCGGTGGCGCTGTGGGTTCCCTCTTCGAGGAGCTGCTTGTCCCACCGGAAGACCGGAGTGCTGACCATGCTCGCTATGGTCCACTCCCCATAGGGAATGAACTGCTCTCGTCCCGGCGTGATTGGAAAGAGCGCCATCAAGTCGCCCATTCCATCGTAAATGGCCGCGGTCTTGTGTCGGACATTGATCAGGACGGCGTGGTGGCTCAAGGTTTCATGCTCCCTCCACCTGCGCTGCGCCGTGAGGTGCTCGATCTCAAACGGCGTCACGTTCGGCACCCTCACGACCGACCCGACCTTCAGACCGTTCAATCCCTCAGCCCGGTTGAGCCGCGCCAACACCGCCTCCGTCGTGTGGAATCGTTCGGCGACAAACTCGGCCGCCGATCGATAGCCCAAATACTTTACCTTCGCCTGCTCCTCCGGCTTCGTCGCCAACCCGCGCGTGATAAATCCAAAATCTTCCTTCCGCAGTCGGTACGCCGCATACAGAGTGGGCACATCGCGAATGGCCGCGCCCCGGGCTTCCGTCAGGTCGTCCACCTCGGACTCGCCGCGCGCCACGTTCCACGCCGCCAACGCCTTGCGCGTGAATTCCCCCAGGCTCCCGTCCAGCACCCCACGCCCAAATCGCGCCTCATCAAGAAAGATCTGCAGCCGAAGATTCGCCTCGAATTCCTCATCCGTCGGCGTCGGCGCCGCCGCCGCTTTCGTCGCTTTCGACTCAGTCGCCCGTACCGGAACGACACGCCCCGTCGGCCGCCCGGTTGATGGCCGGCCGTCACCCGGCGCTCCGGTCAACGGCCAGCTCCCGACGCACATCCACACGGCCAAGACCGCGCAAACACGAGGCCGTCGACCGGTGAGAAACATCCTTAACATCGCTTAACAAATTGCCTGCTTCCTCGCGTCCTGCAAGACATGGCTTGGCGCGCGCGCCAAATCGCGCCATTATCGGCCATCCGTGCCGCGCATTCTGCCGGGGCCCCCGCATCACCCAGACATATCCATGAGCTCCTTGTCCCACCTGCTCCTCGTCACGGCCGCTTTCGTTTCGGCCAGCCTGCCGCTGACCGCCGCGAATCCTGCCGCCACTCGTGTGTATTTCGGCACCTACGACAGCGATACAAGCCGGGGGATCTACGTGGCGACCTGGGATCCGGGCAGCGGGGCGCTCGGCCAGGCGGAGCTGGCGGGAGAAACGAAGAGCCCGAGTTTCCTCGCGCTGACACCCGACCGAAAATTCATCGTGGCGGTGAACGAAAGCGGCACGGAAGCCAATCCGTCGGGGGCCGTGACCAGTTGGGGTATCGATTCGGCGAGCGGAAAGCTGACGAAGCTGAGCGAACAACCGTCTCGCGGTACGGCCCCGTGCCATGTCTCGGTGAGCGGCGATTCGCGCACCGTGATCATTGCCAATTACGGCGGAGGCAGTTTCGTCAGCTACCGGCTCAAGGAGGATGGCACCCTGAGTGCGCCCGTCACCCTTGTGCAAAACCAGGGCCAAAGCATCCTTTCGCGGCAGTCAAGCCCCCACGCCCACAGCGGCACATTTTCCCCCGACGGCAAACATGCGTACTTCTGCGACCTCGGACTCGACCGCATCTTCGGCCGTCGGGTCGTGAAGGAATCGTCCACCCTCGAACCGCTGGCCGTGACGGATGCCACGGTCAAAGCCGGCAGTGGCCCACGCCATTTCGCCTTTCACCCCACCCTGCCCGTCGCCTACGTCATCAACGAAATCGCTTCCACCGTCACCACCCTGACTTACGACGCCGAGTCCGGCGCCCTCAACCCGGTCCATACCGTCAGCACATTGCCGCCCGGCGACAACCTGCGCAACAGCACTGCCCACATCACTGTGCATCCGCGCGGCAAATGGGTCTACGGCTCCAACCGCGGGCAAGACAGCATCGCCCGATTCACCGTCGACCCGACCACCGGATGGCTCCGGTTCGGCGAGACCACGCCCAGTGGCGGCCGGACTCCGCGCAACTTCTCCCTCGATCCCACCGGCCAATGGCTCCTTGCCGCTCACCAGGACAGTAATTCCGTCGTCGTCCACTCGGTGGATCCCGCCACCGGCATCCCCAAACCCGCCGGACCCACCATCGAACTCGGAAGACCCGTCTGCGTCGTGTTCTACTAACAATCGGCGAACGGCTCTTCGAAGACGGCGGCCGATGGTCCTTGGACCGTGGGCCTCACAGCTCTTCTCTATTGAGGAGGCGGCGGAACCTCCCTCGAACCAAGCCCCTCATTTCTGGGCATCTTCGGATGCAGGTCATTGGTTCCGGGATGTCGATTGGACCACTTCAGAGTGGATTTCGACGGGGGGGCCGGACGCGGAGGGGAGCCCCGGCGAGTTGGCGGGAGGCGCTGGGGTGACCAATTCCTTTTCGACCGGCTGGACGCGGATTTCTACATTGACGGGCACCGCGCGCAAGCCTTGAATGATTGATTGGAGCCGTTCGATGGTCGCATCGGACAGGGTCGGGTGCGCGACGGCCTGCTCGATTTTTTCGAGGCCGGAGGCAAAGGCGCTCACGTGGCCGATGAGGCGGGTGATCGGGTCCTTTTCGCCGGAGCCGCCGGTGAGCAGGTTACGATTGAAGGTGCGTTTGATTTCGTCGCGGCGGAGGCGATCGGCCTCGGTGTCGAGGGAATTGATTTCGCGCCACTTGAGGAGGTTCCATTCGGCGGCCTGGCTGAGCGTCTGGGCTTCGCCGCGGTAGTGGTCGGCGATGATTTGGGCCGTCTCCTCGGCGGTCATGAGCGGCAGGAGTTTTTCCGCGATCTTGTTCATATTGCGGTAGCTGCCCTGCAGTTTGAAGTGTGGTTCGGTGCGGTAGGCGTCTTCCGTGGCGGCGCTGCTCACGTATTCCTGGTTCACTCGCAGGATGACCTCGCGCACGTGCAGGAGTTTTTCCATGACCGCCACGGCGTCGTTGATTTCCTCCGCACCGTAGCCGCCCTCGAATTCGACCCCCTCTCGCGACCCGGATTTGGCGACTTGGAGCACGGCGAGTGCGTCCGCATGGCTGCGCGCGGCGATGCGAGCCAGCACTGGATTGCTGGTCAACGCGTTTTCGATATAACTGTCGCGAAAAGCTTCCTGGTGGCCGCCCAGGATGTCGCCGAGGTTATAAGTATCGGCGCGGTTGGCCAGCATGTCCGGCACCTGGAATTTTCCGCCGATTTCGGTGTACGGATTGCCGGCCATGACCACGGCCACCTTGCGCCCGCGGAGGTCGTAGGTTCGCGCTTCGCCGCGAAACACGCCCTCGATGCGCCGCGTGCCATCGCACAAGGAAATGAATTTTTGCAGAAATTCCGGGTGGGTGTGCTGGATGTCGTCGAGGTAAATCATCACGTTGTCGCCCATCTCGAACGCGAGATTGAGCTTATCGATTTCCTCGCGGGCGCTGGCATTCGGCGCTTCGGCGGGATCGAGCGATGTCACCCTGTGGCCGAGCGCGGGCCCGTTGATTTTGACGAGGGTGATGCCGAGCCGGCTGGCCACGTATTCCATGAGCGTCGTTTTGCCATAGCCCGGCGGCGAAATGAGGAGTAGCAGCCCCATGCGGTCGGTTCGCGTGTCGCGCCCCGCCGCCCCGAGCTGCTTGGCCAGATTCGCTCCGATGAGCGGCAGGTAGGCCTGGTCAATCAATCGGTTGCGCACGAAGGAGCTGAGCACACCCGCTTTGAACTGCGCGAGTTTCAACTGGCGGCGACGCCCCTCGACCAGGTCGTGCCTCAGCCGCTGAAACGCTTCGAACCGGGGCACCACCTCCTCGTCGTACCGCCGCAGCCTTTCGGTGAATTCATGGAAATCCAGCGTCAGCGAACCGCCGCTCAGGCGGGCATGGGTACTGGTCAGCCCCTGCACCGTCACCCGGGTGGCCGGCTCGGACAGCGTCGCCGCCGGTGGCTGGTCCCGCGCCACTATCATCGCCGCCGTTTCGACGAGCACGCCTGGATCGGCGTCCGGATGAAGCGCACGCAGCCATTCCAGGGCGATGGCGTGGGCCGGCCATGGATCGCCGGACAAAGACTCCAGCGTCTGCTCCAGCTCATTGGCGGCCCGTTTGGCGGTGAGTTCCTTGCGAAACACCCGGACCAGGCCGACTGCGGCCGCCGAGCGGGTGAAGGGCGCACGCCCTTGCAATTCGTCGGTCAGGCACCGGGCCACGGCCAGCGGGGCCGGCGGTGGCGTGAAGGCCCGGTCTCCAGCCGCGGCCAGCAATTCCGTTATCCGCGCCACGCACTGATCGTCGACGGTGGCATCCGCGGAACCGACCAGTTCGCGGAGGCGGCCGCGCGATTGCAGACGCGTCCAGAGCGCGCGCTTCTCCATGTCCTCCGGCCATGCCAGCCAGATCAGCCGCGCCCAGCCGCGAGCGTCCGGCGAGTGGCGGAGCGGGCCGAGTGCTTGTTCCATTTCGCGCAATGGCCGCAGAATGGCCATGGCGTCGTGATCGTGCACGCCCTTGGTGTACCCCTCGTGGTAGCGGGTGGCCATGAAGGCGGTGGCGTCGTCCGCCCCGGCCTGCAGCATCCGCCACGCCAGGAATTCGGCGCGGCACACGGCCTCGTTTTCCGAAACCACCGACTGGTCCCAGACCGAGCGCAGCGCCTCCAACTCGGAATGTTCGATCCTCTCGATGAACCGAGTCCCGGTCAGATGATAGGCCAGTCCGCCGTCGCGCGGCAGAATGGTCAGCTCAAGCGGCTGCCGGTTCACGCTGAATCGGTGCCCGCCCAACTGCACCAGGTCACCCTCAACATAGATTTCCGACTTGTCCCGGATCTGCTTTAACGCGTCCTGCTGCACCGACTTCAGCCGCGTCGTCAGTTCGTCCGCCCGCACCGTGTCCCCCAGTTGGCGCAGCTCGTCGATCAAGTCGCGCAGCTTCGCCACCATCGCGTCGGCGGCCAGCCAGGCATGCACTTCCTCGGGTTGGGCGAATCCGGCGAGCCGGTTGCGCACACTGGTCACAATCCGCTCAGCCGACTGGCCCCGGCTGGCGCACCGGCGATTCAAGGCGTCGCTCAGGCTCTGACGTCGCGTCTCGAACGCACTTTGCGCCTCTTCGCGCTTCTTCACCAGTTCGTCCGCATACTCATCCAGATCCCCAAAGCGGGTCTCCATCTCCTCGATCTGCACCAACACGCGGGTCAACGACTCGTCGCATTTCTCGGGAGTGGTGGACACCTCGAGGTAGTTGAGCACGCTTTGGCCGAGCAGGCTGAGTTGCGCCCGAAACTGGGCGGCCCCTTCGTTCTTCGCGAGTTCGTCGCGTTTGTTCCTCAGTACGCTGCGCACTTGGTTGAGCTGCGCGAACATCTCGCTGAGAGCCTCGACGATCCGCGTCGTCTCGGTCGCATCCTGAATCTTCAAGCCATTCACGATCGACGTGAGCATCTCCAGCTCGCCGCCGGCTTTAGCCAGTCCCTGCTCGACCTCCTCGGCCTCGGTCACCCGCGTCAGTGCGGGGACACGCTCCTGCTGCTCGGCGATCCGTTTTCGATACGGATCCAGCGCCTCGGGCTGGAGCAGAAACGAAACGCACCGCGCACTGAGCGCGTCCACCGCTTCCGCCACCGAGCGGTCCGTCTCGTCAATGACCGCGGAGTCCGTGTACCGCACGTCCCGCAGCGCAATCAGCTGGCCGCGCAGACCGCGCAGGGTGGTTAGCTGGGTGACGAACTCCAGAATATCACCCGGAGTGGCGCCGGTGGCCGCGGCGATCGCCCGACGCGCCTGTTCCTTCAGGGCGGCTGTCTGCTCCGCGGCCGCCTTGCGCAGGCGGCGGACTTTTTCGAATTCCTCCAGCGCCGATTCGGCGGTGGTTTTGATCTCGGTCAGCGTCGTCTTGAGATCGTGAGCTTCCTCGCGTCCGATCCAAAAATAACTATCCGTGATGTCGCCGCAGGAACGCGCCAATTCCACGTACAGACCGGAGAAAGAATCGTCTTTGCCCAGCAGGGTAAGCACACCGCGGCATTCGGCCATGCCACGCACGATCTCGGCGTTCCCGATTTTCCCGAGAAACGTCTGGCTGGCGCGAGCCGGGCCGGCGTCCGCGTGAACGAACGGGGTGCGCCAGACCTGGACAACGTGGTGCTTGCGGGGTTCCGGATCACCGTCAAAGAGGATCAGTTCTCCCGTCGAAAAGAGCGCGAAGCCGTGACACGGCTGCGGCGTGGCCACCGACTGCGTGATCAGGTTGTAGCTGAGCAGGAGCTGGCTTCCGCTTTCCAAGTGGCTGAAAACGAACAATGTGTCCTCGCCGTTGGCGGCCGCGACGCGCCGCTCGAATCGCATCGGAGCCAGCCCGGTGTCGAATCGCCGCACCTCCCCGGTTTGCAGCACATAGCCGTGGGGAAAAAGAATGCCATGGTCGTCCGGCAGGAGCACGCAGCTCTCCCCGATGCTGTCGATGCGATGGGCCTCGCGCGTGCGCTCGTTGTACACGAGGTGACGCCAGGACTTTTCCTGGTAGGGCACCACCTTGAGCAGCACGAGATCGCCCACCATGGCATAGTGCACCTCGGCGTCGTCGAGCGTCTGGTCGCGATTGTCGACGGGCTCGCTGTAAATGCCGCGGCCCGAGGCGGTGTTGTTTTCCACCTTGATGGTGAGGTCGCCGCCGATGGTCTCGACAAAGACACGGTCCTCAATGCTGATGTGCGGGTGCTCGCCGTGGATGTACATGTCCCGCGTCGCCCGCTTCCACGCAAACTCCTGCGGTGTGGGAAAGACAAACTCATGGTCGCTGCGGTTTCCGAGGTATTGCAGCGTGCCGGACTCGTCATCGACCAGCCATTTGAACGTTTTGACCTCGGTCGTCCGCTGACCCACCTGAAACCCCATGTAAAGATGAGGCCCGATGCGGTGAAATCTGAGGAAGGAGGCGTGTTTGTAGTAGTTGTGGAGGAAGGCGAAATCCTCAGCGAAGCGGGAGTCCGCCAGCAGGCCGTCCTTGTTCAGGTGGAAGGTGTGGTCGTTCGCGTCGTAGTCGTACGCCCCGAAAACGTCCTCGATCCGCATGGTCGTGCGCAGGCCGAGGTGGACGTTGTAACCGAAAAGAAATCGCTTTGGCCCGATCGCCGCCAAGTCGCGCGGCACGCAGTTGTTCTCGGTGGTCAGGCGCGTGGTGGCCAGCAAGGCCGATTCGATGCCGCCAAATTCGGCTTTGCGGTCGGCATTCAGCTGGTCCAGCCGGCGTTGCAGCTCGGCCCCCTGTCGGGCCAGCCGCTGACGAATGACTTCATAGGCGCCGGCCTCCAATTGCGGCGGCGGCGGCGTTGGTGGATCCGCGTCGGGCATCAGGCTCGGTCAGTTCATTTCCCCGTCTTGGCCGCCAGCAACCCGGCCACCTTTTGGTCGCCGAGGCCGAAACGCGAGGCCGCGCCGATCAGGCTGGTTAGTTTATTCAAAGTGGCTCCGTCGGGATTGAGCCCGATGAGTTTGGCGAACAGGGCGGAGAGCGTGAGGTTTTTGGTGTCCTCGGAGGTCAGGCCAAACTGGTCGATGACCGAGCGCATCTGCGCTTTGAAATACTCGGGATCCCCGTTGAAGAACGTCTCCTTCACGTCCGTCAGCGTGCGGCTGCCCTCGACCATCCGGTCAACCGCCCGCGCGGTGCCAATCGCGCTGGTTATTTTGTCGAAGAACTGGCTCTCGCCGCCGACGATTTCGATTTTGGCCGACTTCATGGCTTCACCCACCACGCTGGCCTGGGCGGCGGCGATGTCTTTCTGAATGTGGATTTCGGCCAGCGCGATCGCCTTTTCCTTGTCCAGGTTGAGCTTGAATTCCTCGTGAGCGCGGCCGGCATCTTCCAGGCGTTTCATGGCCTCCGCCTTCTTGGTGATGCCGTCGGCCTCCGCCGCCAGCTTGAGTTGGGTGACTTCGGCCTCAACCGCACCCTGCTTCTGGGCGGCCTCTGCCCGGGCCATCAAGACCTGAGCCTCGCCCAGTCCCGGCGCGGCGGTTTTGGCGGTCACCGCTCCCGCCAACGCTTTCTCGGCGGCCGCTTCCTTGCCGGCCGCCGCCTCCCTGGCCTCCGCCAGCGTGAGCATCTCCTGGGCGTGGAGTTCGGCGACCAGCTTGGCGGCTTCGGCCGCCTTGGTCTCGGCGAAGGCCGCCTGTTCGGCCGCGAGTTGCGCCGCCTGCTTCGCCGCCTCGGCCTCCTTGATTTTGATGATGAGTTGTTCCTGGGCCGCTTTTTCGGCGAGCGTCACGGCCACTTGCTTCTCGCGATCAGCCGTGGCGAAGGCTTCGGTATCCTTGATCTTCTGTTGCTCGATCACCACGGTCTTTTCCAGGGCCACCCGATCCTTGATCACCTCCTGGATGTTTTTCTTCTCCACTTCGACCGCCTTCTCCTTCTCGATGTCCTTGAGGGTCGTCACGCGCTCGCGCTCGATGATTTCGAGCTCGCGGTCGCGGGTCACGCGTTCGACCTCCACCGCGTCAGTCCGTTCCTTGTTGCGCTGGGCCACCAGGACCTGGCGTTCCTTGTTTTGGTTGGCCACCGCGATTTCCTCGTCGGCGGAGATTTTGGCGCGCTCGGCCTTGAGGCGCTCCTCCTCCTGCACCTTCATCATTTCCGCCATCTCCCGCGCCTTCACGCTTTCCACGTCCCGCTTCTGCTTGACCTCGGTCTCCGCCAACTGGCGCTCCAGCTCGAGGATCGCCTCCCGCGCCTGAACATCCTGCTGCTTGATGACCTTCTCCTTGTCGCGCTGTATGTAGTTGGCCAGCTTCGCCTGCTCGGCGGTCAATTCGGTGATTTTTTTTATGCCCTCGGCATCCAGGATGTTGTCCGGATCGAGATTCTCGAGCTGCGTCTGCTCCAGGAAATCGATGGCGCAGTCGTCCAGCGTGAACCCGTTGAGGTCCGTGCCGATCACCTTGAGGATCTCGGTTTTGAAATGATCGCGCTCATTGTAGAGCTGCACGAGATCGAAGCGCTTGCCCACCGTCTTCAGGGCCTCGGAAAACTTTGCGTCAAAGAGCGTCCGGACGGTTTCCACCGCGCTGGCCCGCGCGCAGCCGATGCTCTGGGCGACGCGGAGCACATCCTCGGGCGTCTTGTTCACCCTGACAAAAAAGGCGACTTTGATGTCGGCGCGCAGGTTGTCCTTGCAGATCAGGCCCTCCAAGCCGCGCCGCTCGATCTCGATGCGCTTCACCGAGATGTCCATGTATTCGGCCTGATGGGCGACCGGGATCACCACCATGCCGTTAAACGAAACTTTCGTGCCGCCGAGTCCATTGCGCACAATGGCCTGACCCTGGGTCACTTTGCGGAAAAACCGCGAAAAGAGGATCAGGACGCCGACAAAAATGCCGACAATGATGGCGCCGACGACGAGGGTTCCTTCGAGGACAAGAGCGAGGGTGGCTGGTTGAGGCATAAGTTTTGGGGTCAGGAGTCAGACGGGTTCGATGAAATAGTAGGCGTGGTCAGGGCCCGCCGCGGTCACCCGGGCGGCCTCCCCTTTTTTCAGGGTCGGTCCGCCGGGCCGGGTGCGGGCGTTGACGAGCAGCGGGGCCCCCTTCGTGGTGATCTCAAGCTGGCCGTGATGCTCGTCCGCTTCCATCGAACTGATCGTGCCGGACCGGCCTATCACCGCCTCCGCTTCCGTGTCCGCATCCGCCATTGCCCGGAACAAGTGGCCGATGGGAATGGTGGCCGCCTTCGTGACCACGGCACTGGCCAGCAGCCCCGGCCCGAGCAGGAAGAGGGCCCGATGTGCCGTCGCCTCCTCATTCCACCAGTGGTTCAAAACCAGGGAGAAAAACCACAGAAAGAGAATCATGAAACTGAGCCACACCACGATCGGCACCTGCGAAAACCCGAGGAATCGCCCGGCCGTCACCCAGACGCCTCCCGTGCTCAGGCCATGCGGCGCCGAAACCGCCGACGCCCCCTGCGATGTCTCGACGTCGGCATCCCCCAACCCGTCCAGCACGTCGTTTTCTAAATCGAGCGCCCCGAAAATCACCAGCAGCCAATAAAGAACGACCAGCGCCAGCAATACCGTCAAAAGGATCTGGTGAGGCATCACCATGGCTTGGAAAAGTTCCGTCATCGGTCGCGAGCGCGTTGGAAGTCGACACCGATTCAATCAGAATTCGTGAGCCCCGCCATTCCAAAGTGCGCCGAAAAGTCTCCCCACGCGGCGGATTCTCCGTCGTACGAACCAGGACATCACGACCGACAGCACCGGCGCGTCTTTCCGCCGGTGTCAGAACTGTTTGAAAAATCGCTGAATCATCCGACCAGCGGCTCGTTCGCAAGCCGGAAGCACGGATGACAATTCGATGTTATCTCTACAAATTGTTGCAGTCGGGGAGATTGCGAATCATGAGTGGAATCATGACGATCTTCTCCCGACTCTTTTTAGTCCTAGTCGCGTGGCCCGCGGAAGCCATGGCGGCGACGTTTGCGTTTTCGCTGACGCCTGAGGGCACGAGGCTGACTGGGAACATTGGAATAACCGCGGCGGCGACGGGATCGCTGCTCGGCGATTACGAGTCGGAGACGAACCCGTCCGGGACGCGGACCAAACCCGGCTTGTTTGGGTCTTTTGGCAGCACCGAGAATGTGGCGGTGCCGGTTGATTTGATCCCGGGGTTGAACGGGCCGGTGAACTCGGTGCCGGGCGGGGCGTTTCAGCTGCAACTCAACGCGGAGGCCGGCACGGTGGTATTGTCAGGCCTCACGCTTGACCTGCTGCCGGGAGGCCCACTGACCATCCCGTCGACGGTGACGCTGGAGTACAATACCTTTCGCACGCGTTCTCCCAGTTCGCTTTTCATTGGCGGATTTCCATTGAGCGTGCCGCTGGGCGAGAACCAGTTGACGGCATTGGCGGCCGCCCAGATCGGCTCGGCGGCAGGGGAGGCGACTCCAGCGGGGATCAACCTCTGGGATTTCAGCATCTCCACGCTGCTGCTCATCAGCGGATCATTCGAGGGGTTGCTGGGGGCGGCTCCGCTGCCGCCGATCCCCGTTCCCTACACGCTGAACGGACAGATACGAGTCGACGGCGACGGGGAGAGCGCACACGTGACCGCCTCGTCCGGCTTCGATTTTTCGAATTCGACCGACCTTGGGCTGGACCTTCCCGCATTGCCCTTCGGACTGCCGACGTTGCTTCCGCCCGGCGGCACGGCCATCGTGGTCCTCGACCTTTCGTTGAGCTCCTTGAGCGCCGAGCTGTCCTCCACGTTGTCGATCGCCGCCCCCGGCCGCGTGATTCCAGAGCCTGGAGCGGCCTTGGTCGCCTGCGGATTGTTTTGGACTTCGCTCCGGCGACGCCGCGTAATATAATAGCTTTAAAATCGGCCGCTCGGCTGTCGCCAGAGAACATCGGCTTGTTGAACCCACCGCATTTCGATCATGAGTTTTCGAGCATTGACATGGGCGGGGCCAGTGGCGGCGGGAGTGGCGGCCTTCTGGCTGGCGGCGGGCGAACCTGAGGTGGCGGAATTGGTCCGTGAGGCCGATGGTGAAGTATGGCTCACTGCGTCGGCGGAAGCGGGCGCGTTCTATCGGATCGAGACGTCCTCTGACTTGCGCGAATGGGCGGCATTGGTCACGGTACGGAGCACGGGAAGCGACCAGCTGTTCGACGTGGCGGCGCTTCGGCATGACCAGCGCTATTACAGGGCGGTACTCGTTGCTGGTGAGGGCGTTGTCACCGGCGATCATCTGGAAACGGAGCAGGGGGATGCCGTGCTTCATCCGATCGGACATGCCAGCGTGGGAGTGGTCTGGAACGAGAAGACGCTGTACAGCGATCCGAGCGACTTGAATGGGAACGGTCCGCGATTTGCCGACCTGCCCAAGGGGGATGTCATTCTGGTCACACACACCCATGGCGATCATTTCGCGGTGTCGCGCCTCAACCAGTTGGTGACGCCGGAGACAGTCCTCTTTGCGCCGCAGTCAGTCTTCAATGGCCTGCCGACGACGAATGTCCCGGGGCAGAATTTCACACTGCGCAGCCGGACGACCGTGCTGGCCAATGGGGCAACTGGCACCGCCCACGGATTCGAGGTCCAGGCGATTGCCATGTACAACCTTTCGAATTCGAATCACCCGCAGGGCGTGGGCAACGGGTACGTCGTTAGGCTGGGCGGAAAGAGACTCTATTTCAGCGGAGACACCGAGGACATCCCGGAGATGCGCGCCCTGGAATCGATCGACGTCGCATTCGTCTGTATGAGCCTGCCGTCGAACATGACGGTGGATGCGGCCGCCAGCGCCGTGCGCGCGTTTCGCCCGGGCATAGTGTTTCCATACCACTTCCGGCAAAGCGTGCTTTTCGACACGCAGCGGTTCAAGAACCTCGTCGGCACGGACCTCGGCATCGAGGTGCGGCAGCGCGCGTGGTATTGAAGGCGGAACATCGCATGACGTGGGTCCACCGCCGGAATAGGTGGACCCACGTCATGCGATGGCGTACCCGATTTATCCAGAGATCGAAGCTGGAGCGAAAACTACTCAACGAAACGCTTCGCGTTCCGTCGATTCCCGACTGAGCACCGGATTCATCCGGAAGCCCGCTATACCGGTTTCAAGTGCGATTGAAAAAAAATGTCGGATCGGGCGCTGGCGTCGGATGATAGGGGGATGCGGGATGATTCCGACCGAGACCTGTTGCGGGCTTTCGCCGACTACGGCGATGAGGAGGCCTTTGGGGAAATTGTTCGCCGGTGGGGAGGGTTGGTGTATGGCGTGGCGGTGCGGCGGACGGGCGACCGGACGATGGCCGAAGAAGTGGCGCAGAATGTTTTGACGACGTTGGCGCGGCGGGCGGGCGAACTGGCGGCGCATCCGGCGCTAGCGGGTTGGCTGCACAAGGCGGCGCATTTCGAGGCCCGAAGGGCAGTGGAGAAGGAATCGAATCGGAGACGTCATATGCACCGGTATGCTCAGGAACAGGCGGGGAGTCTGGCCGAATCGACGGGCGAACGCGGGTGGCGCGAGGCGTTGCCGGAGCTCGATGCGGCCGTGGCGGCGTTGCCGGAGCGCGATCGCGCGATCGTGCTGCTGCGCTTCATGCAGGCGCAACCCTATCGAGTCATCGCGGAATCCGCCGGGCTTACGGTGGCGGCCTGCGAAAAGCGCATTGAGCGCGCCATGGCCCGGATGAGCCGGTTCCTGCGTGGGCGCGGCGTGGTGCTCAGTGCCGGTGCGCTCGCGGCGGGTCTGACGTCGGCACTCACGGAGGCGGCGGTTCCGCCGGCGGTGTTGGCGCAGCTTGCGGCCGGAGCCACCGGAGCGGCCAAGAGCGCACCCGCCCTCACGGGGATGGGGGAATTGTTCATGCTTATGAAAACTAAACAGGCCACGATAGTGCTTCCCTTGTTGCTGACCCTCCTGAGTGGCGCGCTCGGGTTTGCGGCCGCCCGATCCTTCAATGCGGATCCCGTGTCGCAGGAATCCGGTTCAGCACCGCTTCAATCCGCGCGGCCGGACGCGGCGCCCAAACCACCGCCCCTGGCCACCGCTTTGGGGCCGAGACGCGAGTCGCTCCGGGCCTTGTTGGAGGCGGCTCAGCGCGATCTCGCCACGGCTACCCACGATCCCGCGGCCGCGGCCCGGGCCGCGGCGCGCATCGCGGCCATCGCTCCCGAAGACGTGCGGGCCGCCCTCGCCTTGGCCGATGAACTTGTGGCGGCGGCGGGCGATTCGTCCACTCTGGCGGCTCTGGTGTTCCAGCGGTGGGCGGAGTTCGATCCGGAGGCGGCATGCGACGCCGCGCTGGCTCGTGGATCGGGTGGGTTTCTCGGGATGCCTGCCCTGGCCGATCCTCTGAAAGTCTGGGCAGCTCGGGACCCGCGGGCCGCATTCGACTGGTATCGCCGGGCGGCCTCCGTGGATGAAATCAAGGCGCGAGAAACCAAGGAGCGTGACGGGCAACGATGGCAGCCGATTTCCAGTTTGCGCTGGATCATGGGGGCGTGGGCACTGCGCGATGCTCCGGCGGCGGTGGCCGCTTTCAAGTCGCTCACTCAACGCGATGAAATTGACGGCGCAATCACGGGTTTCGCCGAGCTGAGTGGCACGGCATCGGGCCGACTCCTCGTGCTGGAGGCCTGGCGGGAAATGAATCGCGACCAGCGCCATGCCTGGTCCGACCTGAACAGCTTGTTGCGTCGATGGAGCGACCATCAACCGGCGGAATTGGCGGGCTGGCTCGACCGAACGGACGTGGACAAATCCTATCACGGCAGCCTCGCCAAACCGATCCTCGCGGGGTGGTTGAGGGAGGATTCGGTGACCGCGATCGATTGGTGGTTCCAAGCTCCCGGTGGCTACCCCGACCGCTCCCACCGCATGGACACTCTGATGGAAGCGTGGTCCGAGGTCGATCTGTTCGCGGCGGCCGAATGGCTGGCCGGCCAGCCGTTGGACGAAAGCGCGAGCCGGAGCATGGCCACGCTTTCCGCGCAAATTGCCCGCAGCGATCCTGAGCGCGCCTGGCAGTGGGCCTTGCGCGTGCCGAATTCGCCGTACCGCCCCGATGCCCTGCGGCAAGTGGCCGTCACTTGGGCACGGTCGGACAAGGAGGCCGCCGCTGATGCCGTGCAATCCGCCGCACTTGACGAGGCCACCCGCGCCAAACTCGTTGAAGCCTTGGCGCAGCCGTAACTTCCCAACATCCAATTATTTCCCTCATCGGTATGCCTTTCCCGAATCGACTTGTCTTAACGTTAGGAGCCTGCGCCGTGGCCGCCGGTATCGGCTGGGCCATCGGCCGCCCCCGCGCCCTCGAGAACTTACCGCCGGACTCCCCCGCCCGTGTGACTGTGCCTACACCCGATCAGGAGGCCCATTATCAACAGGCAGCCGGACCGCGGTTTGATCCTCGGAAAGGGCGGCCGCTCCAGGAAATTTTAGCCGGAATTGATTCAGCCCTGCTCAATCCCATGCTTCAAGCCACGGTCGACACGGCTATTTCCGGCGAACTTTTCGCTCTGGTCGAGTCGCTGGAACCCTCGGAGATTCCCCTTGTGCTCGACCATCTGATGGCCGCGCCGACGCCGACCCCCGACCGCCTGCTGGCGGCGGTGCTCGGGCGCTGGGCTCGGCACGATGGAACTGCGGCCATGGCATGGATGCAACGGCTGAGTCCGGCGCGGCAGGACACGATGCGCGGTCCCGTTCTTTCCGGGTGGGCGAGGCAGGATCCCGAGGCCGCCTGGAAGTGGTACCGCGATGCCTGGGCTTCCGCACCCGATCCGCGTTACCGGTTCGAGCAGGATTTCTCTCGGCTGATCCATGCCTGGGCGCTGCAAGACGCGCCGGCCGCCTTCAGTGCGTGCCTGTCCGCGGGCAAGCACGGGACGTTCGACAAATGGGCGGGGTTGACCGGGCTCGTCTCCCTGCCCGCGCACCGCGATAAAGTCATGTCGCTCATCTCAGGCATCGAGGAGACCGGTCAACGCAAAGCGGCCATCGGCAGCGCCCTGCGCCAATGGGCCGCCAGCGCCCCGGCCGAGGCTGCCGCATGGATCGATGCGCACGAATCCGAGGCCGACAGTAACCTGCTCTGGGCGGTGGCGGAACGATTCGGCCGTGCCAACCCGCGCGCCAATGCCGACTGGCTGTTGCAGCGCACCCCGCCGGATCAGCGCGACGAGGCCTATCGTCTCTGCCTGTACCAGTGGGCCGAGGTCGCTCCCGATGAAGCCGCCGCCTGGCTGCTGAATGCCGGTCCCACCGACATGTCGAGCGAAGCGCTGGCGACCCGATTCGCCCGCGTCGATCTGGACAAGGCGATGGATTGGGCGCGCCGCGTCAGCCCGGCCAGGCGCGCCGACACGGTGGCCAACGCCTTGGCGTGCGCCCTTCTGGATGGAAAACAACCCGACATTGCACGCTACGCCCCTGACGCCGGTCTCAGTCCCGAGGAGCTGTCGAAGAAAGTGGAGGCGGCCCGGCAGCAGATTGGGTCGCGACTTTGAAAAGGGACGATGGAACCGCGAGAGACACAAAAACATTTGGGGTTGCGATAAACGATCCCCTCGTCGGTTGAATGGCCGGTGCTCGATTAAGAAGCAACGCTTTGGCTATTCTGCTCATGTGAAGGGATTCCCGCTTCCCCTCAGCGCGCGCCGAGGTAAAATACCTCCGCAAATGGCTGCGACTGGCACCCTGTATCCTTCTGTGTGGACGCTCCCGTCGGCTCTCAGTGGCCGTCTCGGTTCCGAACCGGGACCGCAGCGGTCTCTGTTGGAGGACGGGCATCTGTTACTCGTGCTGCACCAGATTCCCAACCCGGACGAACATGCGCGACGGGCAGCCCTCTTCTGGCGCAGTCCCGACGGCACCTGGCGGAGCAACCGACCGGGTGCCGGGCTCACCGCACTCCAGGCGCACCTTCGCGAATACGACGAAACCTTGATTGCTCTGGAGCAGGCAGAAAACCAGGCGACCAGCGCCGCCGAATACCACACTGTCCTGGAACGCCTGGCCCCGGTCTTGCGCGCCTCCCGCGGACTGCATCGGGCTCTGCAACAAGCCCGGGAAATGGTGAAGGCCGATCGAAACTTGATCGACCTGAGAGACCAAACCGCGGGCATCGAACGCACGGCCGAGCTGCTGCTGCAAGACGCCCAGTTCGGCCTGAATTTTACCGCCGCCCGCCAAGCCGAAGCCCAGGCCGCCACGGCCCGGCAAATGGCCGCCACCGCGCATCGCCTCAATCTGCTGGCCTCCTTCTTTCTTCCGTTGACTGCCTTGGCCAGTTTGTTCGGAATGGAGATTCACAGCCGACTGGCGGACACGCCGCAAAACTTTCTCTGGATCGCCAGCGGCGGCCTTGTTTTGGGTAGTCTCGTGACGCTGGGCGTGATTCGCAAAGGGAAGCCTTAAACCAAGCTCGGGACCGTGAATCAAGCCGGCGGCCTTGACGCTTGGCGGGCCGCCCGTACGCTTGTGCATATCGTGTCATGACTACTCAATCCGATGAGGCCGCGGAAGCGCTGGTAAAAGCCAAAGCCCGAGCGGAGCAGGCAAGACGGCGGGCCGAAATTGCCGAAGCTCGGGCGGAGCAGGTGAAGGCGCGGGCGGAGCAGGCGAAGGCGCTGGCGGAGCAGGCAAAAATCAGAGCCGGTCACGCGGAAACGAGGGCCGAGCATGCCGAAACGCGCACCGAGTACGCCAAGACGCGAGCCGAACAGGCCGAGACCCGGGCCGAACAGGCCGAGACCCGGGCGGAACTGGCGGAAGCGCGGGCGGAACTGGCGGAAGCGATCGTAGCGAAGCTGACAGAAAAAGTGGTCCAGGCGCCGTCGGCGGTAGCGGCGACGGCGAAGGCGAGGGAAACCAGGGATCCAGACCGGCGGGCGCTGGAGTCATTGACCGTCCGCCAGCGGGAAGTGCTTCAACTCCTTGCCGCCGGCCACAACACCAAGCAGATCGCGGCCCGACTCACAATCAGCCCGAAGACGGTCGAATACCACCGCATGCACTTGATGCGTGCCCTCAATGTCCATAATGTCCCCGGACTCGTGAGGTTTGCCGTGCGCATGGGGTTGGTGCCGGCGGGGCTGTGAGGCACCACCGGCGCCTCATTCGATCCTTCGTGTTCGATAGAAACGCAGCGCATGCAGCCTGCCCTCGCTATCCTCGAACTCGACGCAGCCATTGGCTTCGATGCGCACCGTGGCCACCACGGTCCACGTCTTGAAATCCTCAGTCGCCTCCACATCAAGATACTCGCCGGGCACGCCATGAATCGTAATCAAGGGGCCGCCGTGCGCTCCCTGGGTACCCGGGGCAATCCGGATAGTCTGAGGCCCCGCGATAAAACTGATTTCATCCGAGTAGTCGCTTTCCTGTCCGCTCCAGTGGACGGCCGTCACCGCAAAATAATAGCGTCGGCCGCCGGTCAGACCGGGTACCAACGCCGTGGTGACTTTGCCAACTTCCAAGGGCGCCCCATAGACGCCGCTGAGTTCCCCATAATAAATTCGATGCGCCACAATTCCCTCATCTCCACTCGGATCCCAGGCCAATACCACCGTGTACGCCCGTGGCGGCGCATACGCGAAGGCGAGACCTCCCACAAGCACACAGAGAACTAAGCCCCTCAGTCTGAAATAGCGCCCGTAAGCCAGACAACGTTCGACCCAACCCGGAATCCATCGGGAATGGGCCTCCAAAGAATTAGGGATGGCGACCATGGGCCAGTGACTCATGGAATGCCCTGTGCACTACTAGGGAAATCCTTGTATTTCCTAGGAATTTCCCTGGGCGCCTTAACCCGCTTTGATCAACCGGCCTACAACTTCCAGCAATTGCTCGACGGTGAAGGGTTTTGAGAGCACTTCGTCCGGCCGCCCGGCCACTTTGTCCTCCGCCAACGGCACATTAAAGCCACTCGTGATAATGACCGGGATGGAGGCGGTCACCCGACAGGTGCGCAGCGCCCGCAGCGCCCGCATCCCATTCCCACCCGGCATCATCACATCCATAATGATCAACCGCGGTCGGTCGCTCAAGGCCATCCCCAGAACCCCCGCACCGCCGGCCAAAAAAATGAGGTCGTCATAACCACCAGAATGTAAGGCCGCCTTGATGAATTCGCGCACCGATGGCTGGTCGTCCACCACCAGTATCCGCCCACGCCCGGTTCCCGCTGGCATCGCAGCGGATATAGCAGGAACGACGGGATCAAGCAGAATGGACATCATTTTCCAAAGACTATTGTAATTATAGCAAATTAAACCAAACAATCAAGTGTTTGCTGCGAAAGGGCGATGGGGGAGACAAAGCGTGTTCATCTGTTGAAGCAATACTTTGATTATAAACGACAAATCAAGATTGCCTGAAGCAGAGGGAGCCGAAGGCTTTCGGCCTTCTGCTGGGGGCATTACAGCTCTTCGGGGCCGCTGATCCCCTTGATGACGCGATGACGGTGGATGGCGGGATTGACGATATCGCGGACGAATTTTTCCGGTGGAGCGGAGTCCTGCTCAGCGAAGAGGTAGAGCCGTTGGGTGATGGTGAGATGATTCAGCGTGAATCCGGGGTGGAGCAGGCTTCGGTAGTATTGAAGGATGGTTTCGCGCTCGAGATCGAGGGCACCCGGTTTGAATCCGTAGTCGAGAATGAACGTATAGCCGGCGAGGGCGGGGTTTTCGCCGAAGTGAGCTTGCTGACTGACTTCCTCGACCAGGGTGCGTTCGACGAACGCGCGGGCGGCGGCGAGGGCCGCAGGAGTCGCTTCCTCGATTTCGAGGCAGTAGCGGCGGGTGCCGTGGTAGGTGTGCGGCGAAGCGAGGGGTGAATACACCAACGCATTGGCGTTGCCGGCGTGGTCAAACCGTCCGGTCACTTCGGCGTGCAGCAGTGCGCTCATGGGCGATGAATTTGGGTCAGTCAGGCGTGAGGGGCGAGTTCCATTTCCAGTCGGCGCAAGACTTCGGCGTAACTTTCCATCACGCCGCCGAGGTCGCGGCGGAAACGGTCTTTGTCCATTTTTTCGCCGGTTTGGGCGTCCCACAATCGACAGGTGTCGGGGGAAATCTCATCTGCCAGCACAATGGAGGACGGGTCGTTGGCCAGCCGTCCGAATTCGAGCTTAAAATCGACCAGCGTCAATCCCGCCCCGGCGAAAATGGAAGTGAGCCTGTCGTTGATGCGGAGGCCAAACTGTTTGAGGCGGGCGAGTTCGTCGTCGGTTGCCAGGGCAAGTTCCCGCACATGTTCATCGTTGATCATGGGATCACCCAGGGCGTCGTCTTTGTAGTACAGTTCGACCAGCGGTTGCCGCAGTCGCTCTCCCTCCGGCCGTCCCAGGCGCTTCGCCAAGCTCCCGGCCACCACATTGCGGACGACGAGTTCGATGGGGATGATGGTGACTCTTTTGACGATGATGGCAATGTCGCCGGCCTCACGCAGAAAGTGAGTCGGCACGCCGCGGGATTCCAGGGCGCGATAGAGCAGGACGGTGAGTGCCTTGTTGAAGCGGCCTTTGTTTTCGAATTCGGCTTTCTTGGCGCCGTTGAAGGCGGTGGCGCTGTCCTTGAACTCCATGAGCAGTTCATCGGGATGATCGGTCGGGAAGAGGCGTTTAGCTTTGCCCTCGTAAAGCGGAGTCATGATCCATTTTATGGGGCCGGGTACCGCAGGGGTCAAGGTGTGTCCAGAAATCCGATGGCGGACGACCGATGGCACCCCTATACTTACGGCGCTTATGAAGCTGTCGTGTGCCTGGCGTCGGCTGGCGCTGCTGCTGGCCGTGGTCGGCGGATGGCACGCGCCCGTTTCGGCTGTTGCGCCGGATGCCTCGGAGGCGCCACTTCTATTGGGGCCGGATGCCGCGGGCCGGTTCGGACTGTCCGCCCCCCCGATGCCTGGCCGTTATTTCCGGCTGTGGCGCGCTGATTCGCTGGGCGGTCCCATGCGATGCATCGGATTGCGTTTGGGAGGCGCGGCGCCAGTGGAGTTGCGCGACCCGCTCCCCATGGCCCGTCAGGGGTACTATCGTGTCGAGGTCGTTCCGATCGATGCCCCGCTGGATGCGGATGGGGATGGGGAGAGCGATCTGCTTGAACTGGCCCGCCAGCCGTCTTTCGCCTCTCTGAATCCTGCCCGGTCGCTAGATTTCGAGGACGGCGCCGTCTTTATTCCTGATTGGGCGACTTTTGAACTGCTGTCCCATCGGGATAATTTTCCTGGCGCGGTGGGAGTGCGCGAGGTGAAGTTCCTCGTCAGCGGAGCCGATGGTTCCCGGCCTGCGCTTTATTTCCTCAATACCAACACCCGGCGATATCACTACGACTTCGCTCGCTCCGTTCTCGGCTTCGCCCGCGATCTCGAATACTGGGATGGACTCGTGCTGTTCAACGAGATCAGCTACTTCACCAATACGCGGAGGCAGTTCATCGCCGGCAGCTTCGTTCATCATCCGCATTTTACCGCGCCGGGACGCGCGCCCGGCCTGTACACCGTGGAATTCTGGCCGGCTGATCCCGTGGGCGAGAAATTCGTCCGCGAAGCGGTCGAACTTGTTGCCGCATCGGCCCCCTTTGTCCAGGGCGCCCTTGCTTACCATGCGGCCAGCGAAACGCAGCGGACGCTCAAGCACTTGGAAGAGGCCGCCTACACCGCCTCGCCCATTCCCACTATCGACACCGAACAGCTTTTTTCCGATGTCACCTATACCATGCTCAACCCTGGGGTGGCCTTTGGCCGACTCCGGCTCATCCAGGGTAATGAAGTGCTCTCGGCCCGTGACATCCCGGTCTTTCGCACGCTCCCGAACGACCTCAGCCGCGTCGCCGGCGTGATCAGCGCCACCCCACAGACGCCCCTCTCTCACGTCAATCTGAAAGCCCGTCAGAACAACATGCCCAATTGCTACATCCGGAACGCCGAAACCGACCCGACCATCATCTCGTTGTTGGGAAAAAACGTGCGCCTCGAAGCCAAGTCCGATGGCCTCCTCCTTCGCGAAGCCACCCAAGCCGAGGTCGAGGAACATCTCGAAAAACTCCGCCCATCGACCCCCCAGGTCCCCGTGCGAAATCTCAGCCGGCTCACCATCCAACGCACCAGTACCCTAGCCTTCGCCGATTCGCGGTCGTTTGGCGCCAAAGCCGCCAACCTCGCCGAAATGGCCCGGTGGCTCCCGGCCGGAACCGTGCCGACTGGCTTCGCCGTTCCCTATTATTTTTACGACGAATTCATGCGTTACAACGGCTTCGATGCCGTCCTTGACTCCATTCTGTCCGACGAAGGATTTCGGACAGATCCCGCCCGCCGCGAACGCATGCTTCGCAGTTTCAGGAGCGTGATCCGCCGAGGCCAAGTGCCTGCCTGGATGTATCCGGCATTCGACGCCGTCACCGTCGCCTACCCGGCCGATACCCCGTTGCGCTGCCGGTCCAGCAGCAATGGTGAGGACCTCATTGGTTTCAATGGAGCCGGGTTGTACGATAGCTTCACCCACCGGCCTCCAGACGAGGGCCACCTGATGAATACCATACGCCAAGTGTGGGCCAGTCTATGGAACTATCGGGCGTTCGAGGAACGCGAATTCGCCCGCGTGGAGCATCGGGCCGCCGCCATGGGGGTGCTCATCCATCCGAATTTTGATGACGAGAAAGTCAATGGAGTCGCCGTCAGCCGAAACATCTTCGATCCCAATTGGCGTGGTGTGTACGTGAACAGCCAGCTCGGCGAGGCGCTCGTCACGAACCCGTCACCCGACTCCGTGCCGGAAGAAATGCTGGTCGCGGCACTTCTGGGTGCCGCACGCTACGAAATCCAGTACATCCGGTTCTCCAGTCTGGTTCCGCGCGGCACCCCGCTTCTGACTCAAGCCCAAGCCTTCCTCTTGGCGGACCGGCTCCGAATTATAGAACAACGTTTTCGTCCCCTTTACGGCCGCTCGAGTGATCCTGATTTCGCGATGGAAGTGGAGTTCAAGATCACTCGAGATGATCGGCTGGTCATCAAGCAGGCGCGGCCGTGGGTCGATTGAGCCCGTGGCTATCGACAGCGGCGATAGCCGCCGTAGCTAAAGGACAGTTGCACCGCAGGGCGCACGCCGTGTCCGTAAAAACCATAGTTATACCGGGGTGGGCAGACCGGGCGTGGGGCGTAGTACCGCGGCTCGTAATAGACCGGCGGTGGGCAGACCGGGCGCGGGGCGCAGTACCGCGGCTCGTAATAGACTGGCGGTGGGCAGACCGGGCGCGGCGCGGAGTACCCGCCATGATGATGACCGTTATAGTGGCGACCGTACCCGCGGTCGCGGGCTTCGACTGAGGACGCCGTGGTGAAAGTGGCGGCGACGGCGATGACGAGGTGGATGAACTTTTTCATGAGGAGTGGTTGGTGAGTTGGTGTGGGTGGTTGGGGCGGAGGCGGCACACGCCGCGCGCTGTGGCTGGGACGGTCTTGCCAGGCCGGTATTCACCGAAACTTATTTTTTTCACGGCACGGGTCGCGCCTTGAGGCATCGCGGTTATGGTAGCGACTTTTACGCATGGTGGGGATAATCCGCAATTCGGGACGGTGGTTGCTCGACCGACTGGCCTATCTCGGCCAGCTCGCTGATTTGGCCGCGGAGATCTGGATTTCGATCTGGCGGGGGAAATGGCGGCCGCGGCTGCTGGGCGAGCAACTGGTTGCCACGGGGTTTGGCTCGCAATTGGTGGTGATTGTGACCGGGGCCTTTGTGGGAGCGGTCTTTGGATTTCAGATTTACGCCAAGTTCAAAGGGTATGCCTTGGAGTCGGCGACGGGGGCCATGGTGTCGGTCGCCATGTGTCGGGAGTTGGGACCTGTCGTGACTGCGCTGATGGTGGCGGGGCGGGTGGGCTCGTCGATGGCGGCTGAGATTGGCACGATGAAAGTGACCGAGCAGATTGATGCCCTGCGCGGACTGGGCATCCATCCGATCGACTACCTGGTGACTCCGCGGCTGCTGGCGATGATGGTTTCGATGCCGTTGCTGATTGCGGAAGCCATCGCATTTGGGATCCTGCTGAGCTATCTGGTGGTGGTGGAAGGATTTGGTGTGCCGATGGCGTATTACCGCCATCACACGATGGCCTCGACGAACATGGAGGATGTGAGCATCGGCATGATCAAGGGGTTCGTCTTCGGCATCCTGATCGTCATCATCTCGTGCCACCAAGGGCTCCATGCGAAAAACGGGGCCGTGGGCGTCGGCCAGAGCACCACCGAGGCCATGGTCATTTCGGCCCTGTGGGTGCTCATCGTCAATTTTTTCCTCAGTTTGCTGCTCAACATCTTCTTTCCGTACAGCAGCGGTGCCTGAACCCTCCGCCTGCTCCCGCCGCCATGCCCACGGATCCACCGCCTGCCTTTATGGAAGCGACCGGCTTGGTCAAACGGCTGGGCGGCCAGCGGGTGTTGGACGGCGCTTCGCTGCGGCTCCATGTGGGAGAAACACTGGCGGTGCTCGGCCGGAGCGGTGAAGGTAAAAGCGTGCTCCTGAAACACCTCGCCGGCCTGATGCAACCGGATGAGGGCTCCATTCGCATCGAGGGGGAGGAAATTGTCGGCATCGACGAGCGGCGATTGGGCCCGGTGCGGCGGAAGATGGGTCTGCTCTTCCAGAACGGCGCGCTCTTCGACAGCTTCAACGTCGAGGAAAACGTCGCCTTCCCGTTGGTGGAAAAGGGCGAGCGCGACGCGGCGGAGCTCCGGAAGCGCGTTCGAACCGCGCTCGAATCGGTCGGCATGGCCGACCACCTGAACAAAATGCCGATCCATCTCAGCGGCGGCCAGCGAAAACGGGTCGCCCTGGCTCGGGCCATCATCACCCAGCCGCGGTGTCTTCTCTATGACGAACCGACGGCGGGCCTCGACCCGATCGGGACGGCGAACATCGACCGGCTGATCCGCGGCTTCCAAGAGCGCCTCCGCGTCACCAGCCTGGTCATCACCCACGACCTCATGACGGTCCAGCGCATTGCCGATCGCGTGGCGTTCCTCAGGGGGGGACGCATGTATTTCCTCGGCACGCCCCGCGAGTTTTTTGCCTCCAGCGATCCGATTTTGCGCCAATTTCTCGACGGGCGGCCGGACGAGCGGACGAACGACTGATTGGAACATTTGCCATTGCCATGAAACATGAAACGAAACGCACCGAGGTATTGGCCGGCCTTTTTCTGCTGTTCGGCATGGCCCTGCTGGGCGGGTTGGTTCTCCGATTCAGCAGCATCCGCGAGCGATTCCGTGAGCGCGATCAGTTTACCGTCGTTTTCGAGGATGCTTCTGGCTTAAGCGAAGGCGCCCCCGTGCGCTTGGGCGGTACGACCATTGGCCGAGTCGATCGAACACCTCAGCTCGATGCAGGAGGGAAGGTGGCCGTCGAATTTACGGTGTACCGGGATCCGAAGAACCGGATTCCCCTTGGTTCCCGCCTGACCATTCCCAAGGAAGGCCTGCTTGGCGATTCGTACATCGCCATTACGCGACCTGCCGATGCCAGCCAAGGGTATCATCAGGCCGGCGACGTGCTGACCGGCAGCTCGACCACCGGGCTCGACACGCTGCAGGAATCGGCGGGAAAAATCTCAGTGGAGATCGAAACCTTGGTCAAGGAGTTGCGACAGGGGGTCAAATCGTTCGAATCGGCGGTCACGCGCTTGAATTCCGAGGTGCTTTCCGATGAGAATACGGCCAACGTCAAGAATTCCCTGGCCAGCCTGAACAGCGCACTCAAGAAGGTCGATGAACAAGTTCTGACCGAAGAGAACACCGAAAATGTCACGGCATCGCTCGCCAGCCTTCGCGCCACGAGTGAATCGCTGGCCGAGCAGGTTAAAAAGCTTGAGCCGATCCTGGCCAAAGGGGACAAGGCGATGACCACATTAGGGGAAGCCGCCGGATCCTTCAAGCAAAGTGGCGCTGCTTTCACCAAGGCGGCTGAGAAGGCTGGGCGGACCTTCGGAGAGGCGTCCGATGGCGATGGTCTCTTGGCCGCGCTGCTCAGCGATCCCAAATTGCGGGACGATTTCAAGGCGCTGGTCGGCAACTTGCGCGCCCGCGGTGTCATCTTTTACAAGGATCAGGGAGCCGACCTGGAAGCGACTCCTTGCCCGAAACGTACGCCCTTCCAGCCACCGAAACCGCCCGGGCGCTGAGACGCGTTCCATTCCAGAGCACCTGGCATCGGAAGCCCCGCGGGAAGATCTTGGTCTTTTCGTCTACAGGCCTTATTTGACGTGGGCGGTGAGGGCGACCACATTCCATTCCTTGGGAAACACGAATCTCGAGGAGCAGAACAAGCGGCAGCTCGAGATGGATGTGATCGATGAGCAGTTGGATGCGCTCGGCAAAGCGTTTCTCGGGCAGGCGCTCGGGTGCGCCCGGTGCCACGACCACAAGTTCGACCCAATCCCGATGCGGGATTATCACGCGATGGCGGGCATTTTCAAAAACCACAAGCAGCTGGAGCACGCCAACGTGTCGAAGTGGATGGAAATACCCCTCCCGCTCGCGCCGGATGAAGAGGCGCGATTCGTTGCCCACGAAAAGCAATTGGCGGCGCTGGAAGCGGAACTCAAGGTAAGCGAAAGCGGTGGCCGCCGCGGCGGCGGACGAATGCGAAGTACGCTTGGCCTACATTCCCGGAGGCGGACGCGATCGCGCGGTGCCGGTGACGGTATTTCACGCGCAGGGGGAAACCGAGGTGCGCGTTGATCAGGAGGCCGAGCCGGCGATCGATGGGCGTTGGGTGTCGCTCGGGCGGTATCGGTTTGAGACGGCGGGATTCAGCCATGTGCGCGTGACGACGGCCGCTCGAGGCGCGTCGACGCGAATTCGATCTCCTCCGCGGCCTGAATGCGGAGCAACGGAGACGGTTGCCTCACGACAGCGAAGTCGATACCGTGGTCGAATCGTTCGAGCTGGCCTGGCGGCTGCAAATGAATGCGCCGGATGTGCTCGATCTCGGTCGCGAATCGGCGGCCACGCGCGCCCTGTACGGCATCGACGAGAAGCCGACCGATGACTTCGGGCGGCAATGCCTGATGGCGCGGCGGCTTGCCGAGGCCGGCGTCCGGTTCATCCAGGTGACGTATGCCGAAAAGAACGGCACGGGCCGCGATCACAATCCCAATGCCTTCACCGTTTGGCTCGCGGGCGCCGGGGTGAAGCCGGGCATCGCCCTTGGCGACACCGACGAGTTCGGCGGCGAGGTCGCCGAGCGCCCGGTCCACATGCACGACCTGCATGCCACCATTCTCCACCTGCTCGGGCTGAACCACGAACAACTCACGTTCCCGTACGACGGCCGCCCATTCCGCCTGACCGACGTTCATGGCTTGGTCGTGCCGGAAATGCTGACCTAAACCAGCAGCTCGTCGATCGGCTCAAAAGCGGGATCGGCGACCGGGAGCTTTTGACCGGCGATGGTGAACGAGCCGGTCGATTTGACGCCGAGGGCGGCGAGGTAGGTGTGGAAGAGGTGACCACCGTCGACTTCGCGTTCGGTCACTTCCGTGCCGAGGTCATTGGTCTTGCCGATCACGGCGCCGGGCTGGATGCGGGCGCCGGCGAGGGCGATGGACCAAGCCTTGCTCCAATGGTCGCGACCGTAGAGATGGTTGATATGCGGGGTGCGTCCGAATTCGGAGAGCACGACGACGAGCGTGTGATCGAGCAGACCGCGCTGCGCCAGGTCGTCAATGAGCGTGGCGAACGGGCGGTCGAACTCACCGACCTGTTCGAAGTGAAAATTGAAATTCTCGTTATGGGTGTCGTAGTTCGAATGAGTGACCTGAACGAAAGTGACGCCCTGCTCGATGAGGCGGCGGGCGAGCAGGCAGTGGCGGCCGAAGTCGTGGGATCCATAGCGCTCGTGGTCGGCGGCGGGCTCCTTGGAAACATCGAAGGCGTCTCGACGGGCCATCAACTCGCGGGCCTGATCAAAGCTTTGAGTGTAGGCCTCGGTTTCCGCGGAGCGGCGGCGAAGGGCAAACCGATGATCCAGAGCGCGGCGAAGGTCGTTGGCACAGAGGGCGGCATTTTCGGCCAGGCTGGCCGGGCGTTCGGTGTGCTGAGGCGGCTGGCCATTGCCGAGGACGAGGCTGGCGTATTTCGGGCCGAGGTAGGCGGAGTCGGCATTGCGTCCGCCGCCGCCACCGGGGGAGATGACGATGTGGCCAGGGAGAGTGCGTTCCGGAGTATCGAGGGCCTTGGCGACGACAGCGCCGAGTTCGGGCCATGACTGGCCGGGTGTCTGGACGCGACCGGTGACCATGAGGTGATGGCCTTTGCCGTGGTCGTCCTCGTGCGTGTTGATCGACCGGATGAGCGCGAGCCGATGCATTTGTTTGGCGGTGAGCGGGAGGAGCTCGGAGAGGTGCACGCCAGGCACAGATGTCGGGATGGCTCGGAAGGGACCTCCCGTCTTGGTGCGCGGTTTCGGATCCCAGGTCTCGAGCTGGCTGACGCCGCCAGCGAGGCGGATGACGAGCATGCGTTTTTGCTGCTTGGCGAGTGCCTCGGCCATGGCCGGGCTGGCGAATGTCCCCAGGCCCGCGAGGGCGGCTCCGGCTCCGGCCCGGCTGAGGCGTCCGAAAAACTCGCGTCGGCCAATCCAATGGTCGGCGCTGTGGCAGGCGTAGGTGGCGTGGGACATGGTGTGATGGAGTGGGGGGCCGGGGAAGAGGGAAGATCAATGTTTGAAGCGGAACTCGGCGGACGTGAGCAGCGCCCACAGGGCATCGGACAGGGCGGCGGATTTTTGGTCTGGCGGGCGGCTGGAGAGGTGACTGACGATGGCGGCGGATTCCTCGTCCGAAGCGGGACGGTTGAGGACGGCGAGATACAATTCGCGGGCGATGGACGTGGGCTCCGTGATGGCGGTGAGGCGTTCGGCGAGGTTGCCGCCACCCGGCTGCGTCCAACCGCGCAAGACGCCCGCATTTTCAAAGTACAGCGCCTGATCGGAGGTGGCGAAAAAATCCGTTTGCGGGCTGCCGGCCCCATTGCCAAACAGCCGGACAAATTGGTCTTCGTGCGGGCGCACTTTTTCTTCGAGCAGGGCCTGGACGCCGGACGAGCGGGCGGCGGCGCGGGCGGGTTCGACCGCCGCGGCGGGGTCAGTTGGCGCGGGATTTTTTTCGTCCCATTCTCGCGTGGCTTGGGTGAGCAATTGATCCAGGGTGCCGGTGGCCCGGAGCAGGCTCCAGCAGAGTTGTTCCGGGGTGAGCGGGGTGAGCGAGGCCAAGGCAAATCCTTCGGTCCACTGCGGGACCAATGACTCAGTGGCCGCGGCAAACGCCAAGGCAGCCTCCGCCGCCGCTTGGCGGCTCGCTTCCGCCGCCGCCGCCGTGGCCGTGCGTCTCGATTCGACTTGGGCGATGACGGCGGCAAGTTCCGAATCCTCGGGCAGGCGCGTGCCGGCCGCCTGAGCACCGGTCGCCGCGGCGGCGACGGCCTGGGCCGAGCGATCGTCCTGCTCGCGTTGACGCGTCGCGTCGTCCAAGCGCCGGGACGCATCGCGCACCTCGGCCAAGGCGCGGGCGCGCGTCGCGTCACGGGAGGCGCGCCGAGCGTCGGCGCGGGCGGCCCGGGCGGACTCGGCGGACTCGGCGACTTGTTTCCAGGCGTTGGCGGCGGCGGCGGTGGCCTCGGCCGACCGTTGCGCGACGGCGGCAGCTTTTTGCTCCGCTGCGGTCAGGACTCCTGTTTTCGCGGAATGGTCGGCCTCTTTCGCGGCCACGTCGGTGGTCAGCGTCTCCTGCTCTTTTCGCGCCGTCGCCAACCGAGCCTGCAGCAATTCCGCGGCGCGCGCGAGCTCTGGGGCATCGGCCACTATGGCGGCTGCCTCGGCGCATCGAGTGGCTGCCGATTCGATGACGGCGAGGGATTCGGCTTTCTGGACGAGAGCGGAGCGAGCCGCTTCAAGCGCGGTCCGGGCGGCATCGGCGGGAGGGCGGGCATCGGCGACCGCCTTGGCAGCGGCCGCGCTCTCGGCCTCGATCGACTGGACCGTGCGTTGAAGCGGCTCCCACGCTTCGCGGGCGGCCGATTCGCGGCGGCGAGTCTCGTGTTCGGTGGCTGTGGCCGTTTCCGCCGCAGTCTTCAGGGCCGGCTCGTCCAGCGCCACGTCGGCTGGACGGCTGGGCGTGTCGTAGGGCGCTTGATACGCGCGGCTTTGAGCCACCTCGCGCCAGAAGGCGGAGATATCGTAGCGCAGGGTGATCAGCCCATCGGCGAGGATTTCGAGCAGGTCATCGGCGGCCGGAGGATTGGCCGAGTGACGCAAGTCGACCGGTTCGACCACGCCGCGGCCCATGAGGGTCGCCCAAAACCGGTTGGCGGCATTGAGGGCAAATCCGCGCGAGTTGGTCAGCTGATCGGCCAACAGCGCGCGTCGGCTGTGGCGCGGCACGGGACGCACGGACTTGTCCTTGTCGTTGGGGGCGACGAGCCAGACGTCGGCCGGGCTGACCGCTGCCTCCGCGATTACCTCACCGCCGGGAAGGCACGGGCGCGGGTGTCCGCCGATCTTGGTGAAAACCGAGACAAACGACGCCTCGCCCTCCGCGCGTTCGCCGACCAAGGCCGGTTTCATCGGGTCCGGTTGAAACAGATACGTGCGGCTAAAAAACGCGAGCAATCCCTGGTAATCGCGCTGCCAGTAATCCGCGATGCGCGGGTGGTCATGACATTGCGCGCAGGACAAATCCGTGCCGAGAAAGAGCCTCGAGACGTCCCGAGTCAGCGCATTCGGTTCGGCCTCGCGGTCGAGCAGCCAGCGGGCGGCGCCGCGGGGTGGGCTGGCTGGCTTGTCGGGCTTATCGGGCTCACTGGCCCCTTCGGCCCCATCCGCCACCAACAGACTCTTGACCATTTGGTCCCAGGGAGTGCGCGCGGTGACCGCCTGCCGCAGCCAGGCACGCCACTCCGCTGGTTTGACATGCCTTTCGGCGCGGCGTTCCATGAGCATGACGTCGAGCACGGTCGCCAAGTGGCGGGCGTGGTGTGGGTCAGCGATGAGCGCGTCGATCAGGCGCGCTCGTTTGTCCGGGGCGGTGTCGGCGAGGAAAGCGCGCACCTCATCGGCGGTTGCGGTGAACCCGCGGAAGTCGAGCGACGCGCGTCGGAGAAATGTCTCGTCCGAGCAGCGGTCCGTCACGGCGCTGGCCACACCGCGATTCAGCGCCTCGTCGATCCGTTGAGGCAGCGGAGCCGGCACCTCGCTCGCTTCGGCAGATGGCAATGCGGAGGCGGCCCACAGCGCCGGCCAGAGGAGCAAAATCCCCGCGCTGCACATCCCCGCCGCGCCCATACGTCGACGCCATGTGCCGACGCCGCTTCCGACGGGCCAATGCCATCCAATTGCCATCATCGACCATCATGCCGAAGAGGTTGGTCCGCTGACAATGCCGAAGCGGATGGGCGCGGCTCACGTCGCTCTCAGCCAAACCCCGAGTTCCCATAGGGCGTGGGGATGCCGAGCGGGAGGCAATCGCCGTGGGCTCATTCTTGCGAGGATGATGGAGGTGGGACGAAACCTCCCGGGCTCGTAGGCGGTAGGAGCGTGGTGAAAGAGGCCCCGTTTCACCTTCTCAAGCGGTGCCCAAAGCCATAAAAGGCGACGGGGAATGAGGCGGTAATTGGAAATACTCCGAGTGTGAATCACGCGACCGTCACTCGAGAAATGAAGACCATTCCCAGATGGTACGCCTTACCGCCTGCGCGCGGGAGGTCGCGTCCCACCTGAATGCCACCTTCTCTCATTCGCCAGGAGCGTCGCTCCGTTAACCCTAAAACCTTGGATGCGAAAAATTTCCTATTCAATGGGCAACGCGTGCCGAGCGAGGCCGCTGGTCGCCGCCGAGGATTTCCACGACCAACTGACTGAGCACGACTTTGGGGTCGAGGGATGAGCCGACCAGCCGGTGGTTGGCGCGAAGGCAGGCGCGCAAGCCGGAACGCAGTTCGGATTCGGTGAACTGCCGGCTTTCCTGAGCGGCGAGGAAAAGCGGGTACACGCTCAGACCACCGTCCTTTTTCTTGGGTAGATGCGCGATCTCCTCCGCCGGAAGCCGTTCCAAGGCGGCTTGGAACTCGGCGTAGCTGCGCGTGGAAGCGCGATGGCGTTCGACCATATCTCTGGCCAGCACGAGGTTGCGCATTTTTGGCACGATGGCGGCCAGCAGCAGGCCGACCGCATTCTCGCCCTGGGCGAGGAGGGAATCGAGGAGCGAGAGAGCCCGCCGGGCATCGCGTCGGCCGATCGCATTGCCGAGTTCAAAGATCACGCCGGCTCGGCTCAGTGGCACCATCGTGCGGACGTCCTGGGCGGTCACCCGGCGCCTCTCCGGTCCCAGGAACAAGTCCAGCTTCTCCAACTCATTGGTAATTTGCTGGGTTCGTTCGCCGGCGAGCGTCATGAACAACTCCATGGCTTCATCGTCGAAAACCAGACCCAACGTCCGCGCCCGTTCATGGATCGTCATTTCGACCTGCGCTTCCCAGCCGCGCTGGGAGGTGTCCGGTAAATCGTGCACGCTCGTTTGCGCCAGGCTTTCCAACTTCAGAAAAAACGCACGCCGACGGTCGGGAGCGATGGCGGAGAGGACGAATTGCACGTCCTCGGGGACTCCGGACTCGAGCACGGCCCACAAACGGTCCAATGCATCCAGCGTGCTCTGGGCCTTTCCGGTCACGGTGTCGGCGAGAAAGGTGGCATGCCGCAGCCAGACCACCTTGGCCCCGCCGAACAATGATGGAGTGAGCACCCCTTCAACCGCCTGCGAGCAAGCGCGCCCCGCCTGGTCGGCATTCTCCGCCGCCCCATCGACAATGTCCGTTCCAAAATCCCCACTGCCTGGCGGGCTCAGTCGCTGCACCAAGGCGAGAGCCGCCTCTTTCACCTGCGCCTCGTCCGTGCCGAAAACAAAATGCACATTCGGCGCTTTGACGACCGATTCCTTCCGCTTGGCTGCCATTCGGGGACCTAGTCACGACGCGGCCCGCCGACAAGCAAAAAGGCCTTTCCACCGAATGGAAAGGCCTCTTGGCACAAGAGAATGATTCTACACCTGCCGCTTAGGGAGTGGGATTTCCGTTGGTCGGAGTGGGGGGAACGATAATGATAACACCCGGAGGACGCGGACGGACGATGATTGTCGGCGGCTCTTGTTCGAGGGGAACAAATCCATCAGGCCCGATGAAGCCGAGTTCACCATTTTGCTTGACGAGCTGAGGACCAGAACTGCCGCTCCCTGGATAGACCAGATACACCCCGCCGATCGCCACGGGGCTCAGGCCGTAATCCGGGGTCTCATCCGTTGGAGGAGCAGGAGGATTTTTGTCCGGGTTCTTGTCGGGATTCTTGCCGGCCGGGTTTTTGTCGGAATAGGCACTCCGGAGGGCGGCTTTGACGTTTTCAGCGGCTTCCGGGGCGGCGGCAACGGCGCATTCGGCGACGGTGGTGGCTTCGGTCGGAGCGGCGGTGACGGCGGTGAAGACGATTTGGCCAACCAGATCTTTATCGGCTTTCGAGGCGGTAATCGCGGCCTTCACGATTTCGCAGGCGCAGTCCGGGTTGGCGGCGATTTGGGCGCTGACGATGCTCAGCACGTCCGATGGCTTGGCTGTCACCTCCGCTGTAACCGTGGCGCTCAACTGGGAGCATTCCTTGGCATCTTCAGCGGCGAAAGTCACCGAAGTGGTGGCCACGGCGAGCAGGGTGAGCAGAAGGGACTTTTTCATCCGGATGGTTGGGTTGTGGGTAAGGATGTTGGGGGGGAGACCTGAAATTTGTCGAATTTCGAAGACAGAATGCCTGAGGGCCGCTCGCCGTGCAAGTCTTTATTCGAAAATAAACAGGAGCCCGAGGCAAATTTTTGGATTGAGCGGATTGGCCACTGGACAGAGGGTATTTTCGGTGTGGAAAATGGGCCATGGCGCGCTTTTTTCAATGCCAGCGATGCACGGCGTGTTGCCGGTGGCCCGGCGAGGTGCGGATTCGGGAGGACGAAGTGGCGGCGATTGCGGGGTATTTGGGCCTGGGGGTGCGGGACTTTGTTCATGGGCACACGCGTTTGACCGGCAATCGCCAGGGTCTGTCGTTATTAGAGCATGAGGATGGGACGTGTGTCTGGCTTGAGGGGGTCGATTGCCGGCTGCAGCCGGTGAAACCGTTGCAATGCCGTGAATTTCCGAACACGTGGAACTTTCCAGGATGGCGAGACGTGTGCCGGGCGGTGGAGGTGGAGGAACTGGCCGAGGGCGGCACGAGGACGGAAGCCGCGGTGTCAAGGGGTAGGTAGGACGTGGACCTCTCGGAGGGCGGAGGGGCTGAGGTACAGGCGGGCGAGGGAAGCGACTTCGGGGGCGGTGACCGCCTGAAAGTCGGTGGACAAAGTGCGAGCCCAGTCGAGTCGACGGGGGTCGCGCTGGCCGGTGGCGACCACCATGTTGAGCCAGTAGGTATTGGTGCGTCGCTGGTCCTCAATGGCTGCCAGGAGTGGTTTGCGGGCGCGTTCGAGGTCGTCCTCGGACGCGCCATTTTCTTGAAGGGAGGTGGCGATTTCGCGGATGGCGGTGCTGACTTTTTCGGCTTGGCTGGGGGCGACGAGGACATTGGCGAAGATATACCCATACCCGGGGAAGACATCGCTGAAGGCGGCGCTGGCGCGGGGTGAATAGGATTCGCCCAGTTCCTCGCGGATTCGCTCGCGCAATTGGTCGCTGAAGATGGCGGCGAGGATTTGGAGTCGGCGGGCGGTTTGAATATCGGAGCGGTCGGTGGTCGGGAAATGCGCCGCGACCAGACCCTTTTCGATCTTTGATTGGAAACGCATGATCTGGCGGCCCGGGTCAGGGAAGGCGAGCGGCTTGATGGACTGTTTCGGATCCTCGCGCGGGCCGGTCAGGGCGCCAAAAGTGGCGGCGATGAGTTTTTCGGCGGCGGCCGGATCAAAATCGCCGACGATGCCGATGTCGAGGCTGCCCCGGGTCAGGGCCGGGGCCAGCCAAGCCTTGGCTTCGCCCAGAGTGCGGGCCAGGGCTTCCTCTTGGGAGGGGAACGCGAACCGGTGATCGCTGCCGCGCAGCCAGGGTTCAATTTGGACTTGCGGTTGGGCTTCAAGGGCATGCGCCACTTGGGCAAACAGGGCACCGGCCGTCTGGCGAAAAAGGCGATCGGCCTCGGGGCGCCAGCCCGGGTCGCTCAGGTAGGCGCAGAGCAATTGGAGTTGGACGTCGAGGTCGTCGCGGGTGGTGGATCCGGCCAGGGCGAAGGCGTCCTCGCCGACGGCGAAGGTGACGCTGGCGGTGCGGCCGGCGAGGATGCGCTTGAGGTCATCGACGCTGTGGCGTCCGAGGCCGCCCAACTCGAAGACACGCTGGGTGTAGAATTCCAAGCCAGGCTGGTCCGCGGGAATCGACAACTTGCCGGTGCCAAAGCTGACCTGAATGAGGATTTCATCCTTTTTAAAGTCGGTCGGTTTCAGACTGGCCCGGGCGCCATTGGCGAAGACGAGTTGGGTCACGCCGAGATCGGACACTTCGGTCCGAGTGGTCACGGCTCCTGGGGGCCCGAAGTCAGCATAGGCGAAGGCGAGGTCTGCTTCTTCCCGCGGTGCTTCGGCTTTTTCCGACATGCCTCGCTGCAAAGCGGCCTCCAGGGTCTCGCCCGTCGGGGAAGGCGGGAGGTTTCCAGCGGCGAAAACCGATAGATCATTGCTGCCAAAACCTTTCTGAAAGGCCTGGTGGCATTCTTCAGCGGTGACGGAGGCCAACGCCTCGCGCACCCGCGGCAGTTCGACCTCGGGATGCGTCAGGACTTTCTCCAGGCCCAAGGTCCGCACCACCTCGTCGGCTAAATCGCGGGATTTGCGCGTCGAGACCGACTTGGCCTCGTTCTCGAGTTCGGCCAGCAGTTCGGCCCGGGCGGCGGTCAATTCCGAGCGGGAGAAACCGTGGGTCATGGCGCGTTTCAGCTCGCGAGCCCCCAGGGCCACCGCATCATTCCAGCGCGGGGGCGGCGCCATCACCTCAAGTTCAGCCATTTCAATAAGTCGCAAAAATGGCCCGAGCGCGACTTGGCCCTGGAGAATCGGCGATCCTTCCTCCTTGCTGAGCACGTCGAGCCGCCGCGTCACCATGCGCGCCGCCAGATCCCGCACCAACTCCGCGCGGCGGGAGGCGGCGGAATCCGGCGTCGGAACGGCAGTGCGCGCCACGACAAAGCTGATGGTGGCGTGGCCGGTTTCTTTTTCCAGGTGGACCTTGGTGGTGATGCCACGCCCCTCCGCCAGCGATCCGAATCGAGGATCCGGTGCCGGGGTGCCCGGGGCCATCGAACCAAATGTTTCCACAATCTGTCCGCGCAACGTCGCCGCCTCGATCGCCCCCACCGCCACCAAGACCATGCGGTCCGGAGTGTAAAACCGACGGTAAAAATCCACCAGTCGCTCGGCCGGCGCCTCCGAAATGACGGCCTCCAATCCGATCGGCAGGCGGTTGGAAATCCGATGGTCGGGCAGCTGAAACTTCAATCCCTCTTCCATGATGCGCGACTGCGTGGTGTCGCGCGCGAGTTTCTCGCTCAATATAATACCCCGTTCCTTCTCGACCTCGCCCCCGTCGATCAACATCCCGTCGCCCACGTCCCGCAACAGCTCCAATCCGTCCCGCAATGTCCCCGCTTCCGGCCGCTGACCGTCCGGCCCGGGCGGCAACTCGAGTTTATAGACTGTCTCCCGAAACGACGTGTGGGCGTTCGTGTCCGCACCAAACGCCATGCCCAGGCGCTGGAAGTATTCGACCATCTGCCCGGCCGGGAAATTCTTCGTCCCATTGAACGCCATGTGCTCGAGAAAATGGGCCAGCCCCCGCTGTTCCTCGCTCTCGTGCAGCGAGCCCGCCTCGATGAACAACCGCAGACTGACCCGGCCCGGCGGCTCGGCATTCGGCAACAGAATAAACCGCATCCCGTTCGCCAGAGCGCCAAATTCCGCCTGCGCATCCGGTTTTAAATCCGATCCCACATGCGCCCAACGCGTACTTTCCTTCAAGCCGCTCGCCGCCACGGCGCCCGGCGCTTCCCCAGTCGTCGACGGGCGTGGCCGGTCACATCCGGTCATCAGCCAGGCACCCACCGCCACCGCCACCGCCCGTGTCGCAAAAGATCGTATCATCATCGACTCAACGCAGCCGCCCTCGCCCTTGTCAACCCCGACCCTGGCCGCGCCTCAAGTCCAATTCTGAAACGCGGTTACACCCTCGCCGACGACTCATTTTCGTTGTTGCTCATCCGCTTCCCGAATTCCATTTCTTTTCTCTGCTCCACCGCCATGCAAGGCCTGTGCACTCTTGCCGCTCTCATCCTCACGCTGACCACTGGCTTCGCCCAGCGACCGCGCCACACCCATGTTTACACACTCGCCGACAAGCCCGAAGCGTCGCGCCGCAACGTCTACGAATGGCTTCGCCAGCAGAACGAAGGCGATCGAGGCACCAATACCCACGTCCGTGTCGTGCAAGCGTTGGGCCCCAACCCCCAAGGCGGCCACTCGTATGTCGTGACATCGGAGACGTTAAAAGAACCCGTCAAACTCGACCTGTCCCCCACCCGTCCCGTCTTCCGCGCCGGAGCGTCGCTGGCCGTCACTGTCGTCCGCACGGCCGGCAGCCATGATTACACTTCGCCGGAGGGGCAAAAATTGTCCCTCCAACAATGGCGCGAAGTCACCGCCGCCGAATCCGCCAGCGCCGGGTGGAAATCTTACGAGGAATTCATCGCCACCCTCAAAGCCGGCGGTCGCGAATCACTCCGCCGCACCGAGCCCACCAACTGCCCGGACTGCCGGGGCTCGGGAATCGTCATCCGCGGAGTCGACTGCCGCCGCTGCACCGGTCGCGGGTCAATCCCCGCCGACCGCTCCTACCTGGTCATCTGGTCACGAGAAACGGCCACGCGGCGACGGTAAGCACCGCCGACTGGAGTTTGTCCATATTTGCGCCAAGAGTGATGCTAGGAGCGGAAGATTTTGGCAGAGGCAAGCATTGTCAGCTATCGTCCAAGCACCTTAAATAAGAATCGCTTGCACCTTTTCAGTAGAGGTTTCAGCCGACGATTGAGGCTGGAGGTGGGACGAGACCTCCCGGGCTCGTAGGCGGTAGGTGCGTGCTGAAGGAAGCCCATTTTCACCTTTTCAAGTGGTGCCCAAAGCCAGAAAAAGTGATGAGCCAAGAAGCGGTGATCGGGAATTCTCCGGGTGTGAATCCCGCGACCATCACTCGGGAAGTGGAGACCATTCCCAGAGGGTACGCCTTCGCCGCCGACGCGCCCGGGAGGTCGCGTCCCACCCCAATGCCACCTTCTCTCATTCGCTGGCAGCGTCGTTCCGCTAACAAAAAAGAATGTGAAATGTACAAACTCCAGGCGGAGGTGGGCACCGCCGAATCCGCATGCCGCTCCTGATCATCCCGGCCGTTCTCCTCGTCGCGCTCGCGGCCTGGATCCTCCTGCTTCCATACCTGGTCTGGCGCCAGTATCGACTGGGCCGAGCCAAGCGGCGTGCCGTGCCCTGGGTCATCGCCGTCAACTCCTGGGTGCTGCTCGCCTCCACCCTGGTGTTCCTGCTCACCATGACAGTGACCAGCCTGTGGTGGACCGGCTCCCTGGGCTACGCTCTGCTCGGACTCATGGGAGGCGCCGCGCTCGGGCTGGCGGGCACCGGACTCGCCCGGTTCGAGACCACAAGCGCCCAGTTGTACTTCATCCCGAACCGCTGGCCGTTGCTCAT
>JBJXFS010000027.1:0-19030 GCA_046155625.1 Verrucomicrobiales bacterium
GGGGGGGGGGGGGGGTGGGGGGGGTGGGGGGGGTGGGGGGGGTGGGGGCGGTGGGGGCGTTTGGGGCGGTGGTAGCGGCGGGAGTTTTCTTGCCGGGCACCAATTTGCGCAGGGCTTGCGCTTCCGCTTCGTCGCCCGCCGAGGCGTAGGAATCGGCGAGGGCGCGGATCGCATCAATTGTGTCCGGGTGGCCGGCGCCGTGTACTTTCCGGGCGAGTGGCAAGAGGTCTTTCAGCAACTTGAGTGCTTCGTCGTTGCGCCCCGCATCGGAATATGAGCGCGCCAGTTGATACATGGCCATGAGCGTCTCAGGGTTTTCGGGCCCGAGCCCGTTGCGGCTCAAGGGGAGAGCGTCCTCCCGCAGTTGTAGGGCCTCATTTTTTTGATCAAGTTCAAAGAGTGCCAGAGCCATATTCTGCATGACGAGGAGTGTGTTTGGGTGGTCAGGACCACACACTTTGCGCATCAACGGAAGCAGCTCCCGCCAACTGCTAATCGCCGCTTCGCGCTGCCCCGCCTCGTGGTGGGACATGGCGACGTTATTCAAGATGCCCAGCGTTTGCTCATGCTCCGGCCCACTGACTTTTTGCCGGAGTTCGAGCAATTCCTCGAATAGCTTTAGCGACTCCTCTTTGTGTCCTGCCTCCCTGTGAATATTGGCGAGACCGTTCATGGCCAGGAGCGTCGCGGAGTGCTCCGGCCCCATTACTCTGCGAGTGAGTGAGAGTGCTTCGGTCCCCATCGTCAGCGCTTCATCCACAGGACCGGTATTCGCGAGCACAATGGCGGTATTGTTCATGACCGCGAGGGTGTCCGGACTCTCTGCTCCCAGAACTTTTCGGCTGAGTTCGAGTGTTTCCTTGTTCAATGCGAGCGCGTCATTGCCCTGGCCTGCATCGGCCAGGGATATGGCGAGGTTGTTCATCGCTGTGAGCGTTTCCGGATCCTCCGGGCCATTCACTTTTTTGAATAGAGGCAGCAGTTCCTCCCGCAGTTTAAGTGCCTCGCGCCGCTTGCCACTTTCATAAAGGGATATTCCCAGACTTCGCATGGCAAGGAGCGTGAACCGATTTTCAAGGCCGAGAACTTTGCGACTTATAGGTACTATTTCTTCCCTCAGTTTGAGCGCTTCTGCGCCCCGTCCGGCTTCGTCCATTGCCTTCGCGAGATTGTGCAGGACTTTGAGTGTTTCCGGGTGCTCGTTCCCATAAGTGGAGATGAAATTATCCCGTGCACTTTCCAGGAGCGGAATCGCGTCTTTCGGAAGGCTGAGCGCAGAATAAGTGGTGCCGAGCGTATACTGCAGTTGCGCCCGCCGCACGGCCTGCATGGGAACGTCGCTCGAGAAGTCGGTATCCAGCCTTTTCACGGCGGTCTGCAAGGTTTCCACCACCGTGACCTTGCGGCCATCCTTCCCGGGATCGGGACTCTGGAACACCCCCACGAGGAACTTCGTGATCTCCTCCGATTCCTCCCGCGCGATCCGCTCCGAGACGGCTTTCTCCGCCGTCTCATTCCTCGCCTTCAAGGCGGCGCTTGCGGCTTCGCGTGCGACGTTCGCCTGCCACACACTGACTGCCGTCGCCGCCAAAAGCACCACGACGATCAGCGCCGCCACGGCCAGCGCCGTCTTGTGGCGTTTTGCGAACTTCCGAAAAAGATAGGCTATACCCGGCGCCGCCGCCGTTACGGGTTCGCTGGCGAGGTGGCGCCGGATGTCTTCGGCGAATCCGTTCGCGGTCTCGTATCGGCACGCGCGATCTTTCTCCAGCGCTTTCATCACAATCCAGTCGAGGTCACCCCGGAGCATTCCCGCCAATTTCGTGCCGTCCGCCTGGCGGCGCTGCGCCACACTGGTGCGAACATCGGCGGCCATCGTCTGCAAAGCCGTGGAGGGCTTGGGGGGATCCTGCTCGCGGATCACGCGTCGGATTTCATCGTGCGCTTTGCGCATCAATTCCCCGGGATCGAATGGCGTGCGGCCGGTGAGCAGTTCGTAGAGCAGGACCCCGAGGCTGTAGATGTCGCTCCGGGTATCAATATCCAGTCCACTCATCTCCGCCTGCTCGGGCGACATGTAGAGCGGCGTGCCGATCATCTGCGCGATCTGGGTATGAAGCGTGCGTTCTGTGAGGCGCTCCTGCTGAATGGCCTTGGCGATTCCGAAGTCAATGACCTTCGGCACGGGCACGCCATCGTGCAGCGTGACGAGGATGTTCGACGGTTTGAGGTCGCGGTGAATGATTCCTTTTTGGTGGGCATGCTGTACCGCCCGGCAGACCGCAATAAAAAGATGGAGCCGCTCCACAGTGGTGAGATTCGCTTTATCACAGTAGTCGGTGATCCGGCTGCCGGGAACCAGTTCCATGGCGAAAAACGGACGGCCCCATTGCGTCGCGCCTGCATCGAAGACTTTGGCAATGTTCGGATGATCCATCATTGCCAGCGCCTGCCGCTCCTGTTCGAAACGTGTGACGACCTCCGTCGTATCCATGCCGGGTTTGATGATCTTCAGCGCGACGCGACGCCTCACCGGGCGCTCCTGTTCCGCGACCCACACGGTGCCGAAGCCGCCCTGACCGATTTGCTCGAGCAGTTTGTAGTTCCCAATCCGCCCGCCTGCTTCCTCCTGGCCTGGCTCCGCCGATTCGGCCTCAGTGGGCGTGGTCACCTTCGGTGCATCGCCTTCGCGCCGCTCTTCGCGCTCCATCAGGAAGTCCGGCGCCCTCTCGAAGGCGATGCGGCCCACGCATTTTGGGCAAAGCCCTTCGAGCGCTTCGGATGACAGAAGTGTCCCGCACCTGGGACATGTCCTTTCTCCGGCCATTGATGTTCCCTACTCCATAAAAGAAGGAAGTCCCTCGAATGATTACATGATTTCTTCAGAGAACCGGAACGCGCCGTGCCAGACCGGGGCGGCAGCCGATCAATCCAGGGCTGCAAAAAGATGGTCCATCTCGGCCTCGAGTTCAAACTCAGTCGTGACTGTTTGGGCGATTTCGGTGCGGACAATATCGCGGTAGCGCCGGCGCAGGCGGTGCACGGCCACCGCCACCGCGCCGGCATCCAGTCCGAGTTCCCTGGCCACCGCCGCATAGTCGCCGTCGCCCGCGAGATCCGAAAGAAAGCCTTTAAGCAGGTCGAATTGCCGCAGTTTGCCGGCCGCGGCGAATTCATCGCGCAATCGGGCCATCGCTCCGTCGAGAATCGTCAGCGCCCAGTTTCGATCAAAGGCCCTTTCCGGGGAGTCGTTGATGGAGGCTTCCTGAGCGAAGCGGCCCTCCGCCTGTTCGGCATCGAGCGAGATGATTTCATGGCCGCCTCCGCGTTTCAGTGTCTGAGTTTTGTCCCATTCGTTGGCGAGCAGATGATTGACGGAGGCCAGGAGAAATGAACGAAAGCTGCCCGCGCGGCGATCCACGGACACCAGGTAGTTTTTCCCAATGAGCCGGAAAAAGAACTCCTGCGTCAGATCCTCGGCGTCCGCCGCCGCATAGCCTTTACGGCGAATGTACGCATAGAGCGGATACCAGTAAGTCCGGCAGAGCCTCTCCAACGCAGCCGCCGCATGGGGAGAAACGCGGTCGGCCGCCGCACTGACGACGCTCCAGTGAGTCGTGTCGAAAAACGCCGAACCGGAGGGAGCTGCATCGCTGGAATCGGGAGAATCCACACCGGTAAGTGGGGAAAGACGGCACCGCTTTGCAAGTGTGATTTTCCGGAGGATTGGCGGAGTGGCCGGGTATCGCAGACATTGGCACCCTGGCCCGATCGGCGCTGGCGGGCACTCGACGGCGTTACTTCTGGAAACGCCGGGAAAACTCTACCACCGCCGCCGGGCGCTGACGGAGGCGGAAGTGGATGAGGAAATCACCGCGCTTTTCCGGGTGCCGAGCCAAGCGAAAGAGTCGCTCCTTTCATTCCGCAGCTGATTCGCCCGCGAGCACGCATGTTACGATGTCCGCCTCCTATGAAAGCGCGGCGAGCAACTCGTGCATTTCCGCTTCGACCGCCGTGGGATCTTCGTCGTGTAGTGTCGCGGCGATGAGATCGAGCAACAACGCCCGGTAGCGCGCGCGCAGGCGGAAGACGGCAACGCGCGCCGCGTTCGCCGTCCAGCTGAGTTGCTCTGCGGCTTCCTCGTACGTCGCGGCGCCCGAAGCAGTGAGGCTGAGAAACGGCCGCAGCACCTGCATCGCTTTGCCCTGGCCCGCCGCGGTGCGCTCAGCCTCGAGCGAATCGAGCGCCCGTTCGAGCAGCAGCATGGCCCAGCGCCGGTGGTAAAGCGTCTCCGGCGTCTCACGCTCGGCCGGTTCGCAGGCGAACCACTCTTCCGCCGCTGCCGCATCGATGCTCAGCATCTGCGCGCCGCCGCCGCGTTTCTGCGCGTGCTCGCGCTTCGCGACGTCAGCGATGTGATTCTGAAATGCCGCGAGCAAAAACGTCCGGAGCTTCCCGCGCGACGGCTCCGCGGCGGCGAGCGTGTTTTTCCCGATGAGCACGGCGAAGAAACTCTGCGTGAGGTCTTCCGCATCGGCCGGTGAACGCCCGAGCCGGCGGGCAAAGGCGTAAAGCGGCGGCCAGTACTCGTGGCACATCTCCGACAGCGCCTTTTGCGCGTCCGAGTCCGCGGGCGCCGCGGCCCGCGCCACCACGCTCCATCGCGTGGTGTGGAAAACCGCTGCATGAGGCCCGCCGGCTTGCATGGGCGCGAGTAGGCCATGCCCGGGGCGGCGTCAATCTCGATTCCCCGGATTGTGGGTGCGCTGTCCCGACGGCTCCGGCGCGATGCAACGACGGTTGCCCTTCTCTCGTGTTGAAACCGGGCGAGGCTGTTGCAGAACTGGCCGCCCACCAGCACTTTCATGGGATCCCCTAGTGTTCTCCGATGCATCGAGAGTCCGTTGAGATGCCCGCCTATCTCCGCCGTGGCGCGACGGTGATGTGATAAGTCACGTCCTGGCTGAACTCGAACGGGTCGTCGCCGAGAACGCCTGCCGGCACAAAGACCCGGCCGCCGAAACGGATCGTGTGCTCGCCGGGAGAGAGCCGCGCGATCAGCAAATAAATGCCGTCGTCCACTGTTGGGATGACCGTCCCCGCGTCAACGCCCAGGATGTTATTCTCCGGCAGCGGCCCGACGTCGAAGAGGGGCGAGTCGCTGCGATACCGTTCCAGATGTGCCACGCTGTGTCCGTCGATCTCGACAAAAGTCTCGTCGTACACGACATAATCCATGATCAGGTTGATCAACTCGCGCGAGCCTTCGACCGTGTCAGTCGCATCGGTGAGGAAGTAGGCGAGGCAGAGCTGGCGCTGTTGAAGCCCGAAGCAGGCGGCGAACTGATTGGCCATTACAAGCTGCTCAAGCAGATCGGTGAAGGAGGCTTTGGCGTCGTCTGGATGGCCGAACAACTCGAGCCCGTCCGGCGGCGGGTGGCGCTGAAGATCATCAAGCCGGGCATGGACACGAAGGAAGTGATCGCGCGTTTCGAGCAGGAGCGGCAGGCGCTCGCGATGATGGATCACGCGAACATCGCGAAGGTTTTCGACGCAGGGACGACACCGGCCGGGCGGCCGTTCTTCGTTATGGAACTCGTGCGCGGCGTCAAGATCACCGACTACTGCGATCAGGCGAATCTCCCGACGGCAGAGCGGCTGGCGCTCTTCATCGCCGTTTGCCATGCGGTACAGCACGCGCATCAAAAAGGGATCATTCACCGGGACATCAAACCATCGAACATTCTCGTCACCCTCCACGATGGTGTGCCAGTGCCGAAGGTCATCGACTTCGGTGTGGCCAAAGCGACGCAGTCCCGGGCGCTCACCGACCTCACGTTTTTCACACAGTTCGAGCAAATGATCGGCACGCCGCTCTACATGTCGCCCGAGCAGGCGGAGATGAGCGGCCTCGATATCGACACCCGCAGCGACCTCGACTGGATCGTGATGAAGGCGCTGGAGAAAGACCGCACCCGCCGCTACGAGAGTGCGAGCGGCCTTGCCCTCGATCTCCAGCGGCACCTGCAAAACGAGCCAGTGCTCGCCCGCCCGCCGAGCTTTGGATACAAGGCCGGCAAGTTCGTCCGCAAGTACAAGCGCAGCGTCATCGCGGCAGCGGCGGTCCTCCTCGCCGTGCTCGCGGGTCTGGTGACCTCGACGGTGCTCTATCTGGGGAAGAGGGACGCGCTGGCGAACGAGTCCGTACAGCGACTCAAGGCGGAGCAGCACGCTCAGGCGGAAGCCGCCGCCCGCCTGGAGGCGGAATCCATCGTGACCTTACTCACCACGCTCTTCCAAAGCCCCAACCCGGAGCGGGACGGCCTCACCATCACCGTCGCCGAATCCCTCGACCGCGCTGCCGAGGAAGTCGAAACCAAACTGGACAGCCAGCCTGCGCGGCGGGCCGGGCTGCAAACCGCCCTCGGTGCAACCTACCTCGCTCTTGGTCTTCCCCGCAAGGCGATCCCGCTGTTGGAGAAGGTTCGGGAGTACAAGCTGGCCACGCCCGACCTGGAGCATCCCTACGCGCTCATGGCGATGAGGAGCCTGGCAATTTCCTACGCCGGTGCCGACCGCAAAAGCGAGGCACTCAATCTCCACGAGGAAGTGCTGACGCTCAGCCGCAAACTGAAAGGCCCGGCGCATCCCGAAACGCTCCTGGCGCTGAACAACCTCGCAGGTTCCCTCCGCGAAGCTGAACGTCTGGATGAGGCGATCAAGCTGATCGAGGAAGTGCTGGCGCTCAGCCGCACGGTGAACGGCCCGGAACACCCCGACACGCTGTCGATGATGAGCAACCTTGCGGTCTTCTACGACGCGGCCGGCCGCCGGGTCGAAGCGCTCCCACTGCTGGAGGAAGTGCTGGCGCTCAACCGCAAAGTGAACGGCCCGGAACACCCCGACACGATCTCGGCGATGAGCAACCTGGCGTCTTTCTACCAAGAGAATGGCCGCCTCGACGAGGCGCTCCGGCTCCAAGAGGAGGCGCTGCCGCTCAGCCGCAAGGTGAAAGGCCCGGAGCATGCCGACACGCTCGGGGCAATGCAAGATCTGTCGAATTCGTACACCGACGCCAAGCGGGGGAACGAGGCGCTCACGCTGCGAGAGGAGCGGCTGACGCTCAGCCGCAAGGTGCATGGCCCGGAACACCCCGAAACGCTATCGGCGATGGTCGCTTTGGCGAGTTCCCACGAGGACGCCGGCCACCGGGACGAGACGCTCAAGCTGCGGGAAGAACTGCTTCCGTTGAGCCGCAAGGTGAAAGGCGCGGAGCATCGCGATACGCTCGGAGCGATGACCAACCTGGCGCTTTCCTACCGCAACGCCCACCGCTTTCCGGAGGCGGAAAAGCTCGCCGATGATCTGCTGGCTTCCCTCGATGAAAGCTCCCACCCGCGCGAGTATGCAGCTGCGCTCAGGCTGCGGGGCGGGGTGCACGTCCGCGTGGGCCGTTGGAAGGAAGCTGCCGGCGACTATTCCCGTGCCACGGTCCTCAACCCCGATGACCGGGCGATTTGGTATCGGCTCGCTCCGCTGCTCCTGCAGGCGGGCGATTCCGCGGGTTACCGCAAACATCGGCTGACCCTGCTGGAAAAATTCCGTGCGACCGACAACTTGCTGACCATGGAGCGGACAGCCAGGACTTGCCTCCTGCTCCCCGTGGAAGGCGAGGAACTGGAGACCGCGGGAAAACTCGCGGATGCGGCGGCGACGCTCGGCCATCAGCATGAAGATCGCCGCTCCTTTCAATCTACGGCAGCTCTCGCGCACTATCGCCGGGGCCGGTACGGTGAGGCTGTTTCGACACTCCGCGACCTCCTTGCGAATCGCGATTATCTCACTCTCGAAATCGACATTCACGCAGTGCTGGCCATGGCTTTGCATCGCCTCGGCCAGCCCGACGAAGCTCGCGCCGCCCTCGCCAAAGCTTCGGACCTGGTCGCGACGCACCTCCCCAGTCCCGACTCCGGCGACTTCGGCGGCATCGATTGGTCCGACATCCTCATCGCCCGCCTTCTGCTGCGCGAAGCCAAAGCACTGCTCCAGATCGCGGATTAGCGGTGAACACCTATCGCGATGGACACGCCTCTGATCGGGATCGAAGAAATCTTTCACACCGCCGCGGCTCTCCCGAGGTGCGCGCAGCAATGTTCATGAATGGGACTCGATGTGCGGCATCGGATCGATGCCGAATCCGTGGGCGCTGCCGAAGTCGTAGGGCGTGACATCCAGCAGGCCGCCGTGGCCAAACATGAGGGGACGCTCGACGATGTCGTGCGTGAGCAGCAAGGTGCCGAACGCTCCTTCTTGAGCAATCAACGCGTCGCCTGCCAAAGACCCGGCCACGCTCAGTGCCACGCGCGTCAGCAGGCTCGTTTCGCCAACCTGGCAGCCGATGATCAACGGGAGGCCGAGGGCACAGGCACGACGGGCCAGTTTCAGCGAACGCAGCAGGCCGCCCATTTTGGAAATGCGGAGATTCACGATAAAAATGTCCGGATTGCTCTGGAGTTGATCGAGCTGCTCGATGCGCAGCAGACTCTCGTCGAGGATGATTTTGAGTCCGGACGCGCTGGCGATTTCGCGGGCACCCTGATAGTTCCCGGCGGCGAGCGGTTCCTCGATGGCAAAGGCGGGCGCGTTCAATCGTTGCAGATGTCCGAGCGCTTCGCCCGGCGTCTGCCACAGGTTGTTGGCATCAAAGCGCAGCGTGCCGATGGAAGCTGGCGCGGATTTCAGCAAAGCAACGCGTTCGAGATCCTCGTCGGCGCCGCTGAGCTTCACCTTAAAATCCCGGAAACCCATTTGCAGGCAGCGTTGCAGTTGCTTCCCGAACATTTCCGGAGCCTCGGCGCCGAGCACAGCGCTGTATTGAAACGAACCCCGGACGGGCGGCAACGCGAGCATTTGCTCAACGCTTTGAGCCGTTTCACGTGCCAGCGCGTCCAGCAACGCCAGCTCCACGGCGCACCACGCCGCAGGATTCGCGTCGATGAGCTCAGCATGCGAGTCCACCCACGCTTTCAGGTCGCTCACACCGGCGATGCCGTGGAGCTCGGGCTCCAGCCGGCAAATGAACTTGAGTGCCGATGCCACCGACTCGCCGGTGACATATTCACGCGGACACCCCTCGCCGAACCCACAAACGCCATTGCCCAGTTCGACCTCCACCCACACGCTTTGCGTCGCGCAGCGGCCGGCGGAGGCGTGCTTGAAGCTCTGCTTGAATGGAATGTGCAGGCTGGTCGCTGTGAGTGCCCGGATCATGAGAGGGAGATCAAATGCTCGTCGAAGTTGAAGCCCAGCTTTTCGCGCGACTGCAGCCGTTGGAACTTGAACTGGGCCTCCCGCTGACCATTGGCAACGAGGTGGGCCTTGTAGGCTTCGCCGGTTCCGGGTCGCAACAGCTTCAGTTCGACCGGATTCAAGCGGCCGCTTTCCCGCTTGCTTTCATATTCGATGTTTCGTGCGGCCAGCGCCGCGTCCAGCTCCCGATCCAAGTCCGCCCCTATGCCGTCGTGGGCTTCGGCGTAAAGGCGGTAACACTGCCGGTCTGCATCGGCGACGAGCATGAAGAAATCGGGAAACCAGTTCCGTGTTCTGGCCACGCTTTCCATCGCGGCGGTGACTTGGCTCTCGTAGAGCTTTTCACCGGTGATGTTGGTGACGCCGGCGCCTTTTTCCAGAAACTTGATCGTCGGAACCCGCTCATAAAAGCCGTCGACGACCACAAGATCGTTCATGAAATAACGGAACAGACCTGCCTGTGTCGTGACAATGACATGGTAGGTTTTTCCGGATTCGATCTCCGCCATGGTCCGCACCGTCGCACGCCCCGACTCCCAGTCGTCACGTTCGATGAACTCGAAGTAGTTTTCATGGAACGTGGGCACTTCAAGATGTCCCAGCGACGACACCGGCACGCTGCCGCGGAATTCACTGGAGAGGTAGCCCATCTCAAGCATGGGCAGGCCCTCGGGCAGCAGGCGTTGCAACGCCGGCAGCAGCACGCGGCAGCTCCCTTCACGCCAGCAGGACACCGCCTTCAGGTCCGGCCACAACCTGGCAAAGGTGACTTCTTGATTGTCATCGAAAAGCTTCCGGAGTTCCGCCGCACGTTGCCGGCTGCCGCGAAACGCCGTCTGGATGCGACGAGCGCTCTCGGCATCCAGTTTGGCGAGGCCCGGGAGTTCGCCGCTTTCCACGGCTGCGATGATCGCCGGTGCTTCGGCCTGAATGACGCGGGCCATTTTCAGAAAGCTCGATGGATTGGCGCCGGCGATGTAGGAGATGTGGCGATCGGCGGCGGCAAAGATGGCGATGAGCCGATACTTCAGGTCATGGTCGGCACACGCAAACACTTCCGGGGGCACGAGATACTTCCGCCGCAGCAGACGCGGCATGCTTTGATAGATCAGCCCGGACATCGAGCCGAATGGCGTGCCCGTGGGCAGATGTCCCTCGACGGCGGGACTCACAAACCCGAGGATGCTGCCGTCAAACAGTCCCGGCACCTCCGCTGCGTGACAGCACGAAAAGATCTGCTGGCTGAGATGATGACGGGCGATGGTGTCCTTCAAGACGGGAATCAGTTTGGGCGCTCCGGTGGATCCGCTCGTCCGCGCATACATGAGCGGCTGTTCGGGCACCAGCTCGGGCGTCCTCTGCTCTTCCTGCCGCTCGATGTAGGGCCGCAGGTCTTCATAGGTCTGAACGGGCACGCGGACGGCATATTCTTCCGGAGTGCGGATGCTGGCGAAAGCGTGCTCGCGCCCGAATCGCGTGCCGCGGTTGCGAGCGAGGATCGTCAGCAAAAGCTCCCGCTGCACCCGTGCGGGATCACGCGTCATCCGGAGAAATGGTCGCCAGACGAACCACGCCGCTTTCATCAGGCGCAGGCGGCTCAAGAGGTTGATCAGCACATTCATGGCTCGTGCTTGTCCAGCCCATTGATGAACGGCGTTTTCATTTGGGAGAAAAAGTCGCGTGGATAGTGGCGGTTTTTTAGGCCCAGCATTCCCACCTCGCGATCCTGCGGTTGGAAGAAGGAGCCAAAGAGAAGATCCCACAGGATGATGTTGTTGCCGTAGTTCTTGTTCGACTCGCGGATCTCCCACGAGTGATGCCAGCGGTGCAGTTCCGGACCGCTGATGACGTAATTGAGCCAGCCGAGGCGCAGCCGGATGTTGCAGTGCTGAATGAAACCGTTCACGGCATAAAACACGAAGTAGATGGCCAGCACGTCTTCCGTGACGCCCAGCAGGATGAACGGCGCGGCATCACACAGAAACTGCACGGCCTTTTCGACGGGATGAAATCGCCCCACGTTGAACCAATACAGCTTTTGCGGCGAATGATGCACCGCATGCAGGCTCCACAGCCGCGTGCTCCATTCATGGCTGGCTCGATGCAGCCAGTAGCGCAGGAAATCCGCCAGTAAAAGCATGAGGCCAGCCTGCGCCACCGGTGCCATGCCCTGCGGCCACAGTCCCGCGAGTGAAAGCTCGTGTGACTGCAGCCAGCGGACGGCGGTGACAGCCAGCAGAAAGGCCAGCGCCTTGGGCAGCAGAATCTGCACCAGCACCATGAACGTGAGATCGCTCTTCACGTCTTCCGCATCGGGCCGCCATTCGCGGCGATGCGGGAAACGCCGTTCCATCCAGGTGATGAGCGCCGCGCCTGCCGCAACCGGAATGTATGTGCTCAGCAGCAGGCTCACGTCGCGGCTCAGCAGCACAAAATGGAGCCAGAGACCTCCCGTCATCAGCAGCGGATACGCCAGCCACGAAACCGCCTGCTCCCATGGTTTCTCAGCGATCCCGCCAACGCTTGATGACGGCGCTTCGAAATAATGAAATAGCCCGAGGAGTAGCATCCAACTACTCAACACGACATGAAAGAATGCCGGCAGCGCCGCCCCAAGGAACGGTTGCCCGACTCCAAAGGTATAGGCTGCGCCCAGCCGAAACAGCATCAGCGCGAAATAGACGGAGCCGAACGAAAGCAGGGCGACACCGAGGCCAGGTCGCGGCAGGAGCTTTCCTGACCGCATGCGGAGCTGCACCCTCACCATCACGACCAGCAGCAGCATCTGCAAGGCAAGGAGCACCCCGTAAGGCAGCGTGCCGCTCTGCCAGGAATCGAAAGCAGGCAGGAAATGAACGGGCGCGAGCTTCTGCAGCAACTGCGCCGCCACACGGAACGCAAACAGGATAAGCAAGATGAGCAGCCCTTGCCTGCATCGACGCTGAAAAGAATCGCGCTGGTCAGCGTGCGTGAGTGTCATGGCTCTTCCGGTGTCGCTTTTTTCCTGTCTCGCCAAGCTTGTCAGCGCCGAAAGCCACGTCAATGCGTCACTTCGCAGGTCATCGAAGATCGCTCCGGCAATCCTTCGGCCCCTCGCCTAACGGCACTCAACCTGCTGGCCTAAACGCAAAAAAATCCGCTCGTCGATCTGAAAGGCGGCGCCATGAACAGGAAATTCTACGACGCCAGACCCCTTCCCCCCTCTCCCGTGACCCACGCCCCCATTCCCAGCGCCGGCTCCCGGAACCGGCTTCCTATCAGAAAGAATCAGTGTGACAGACAGACGAAGAGAACGAACACTTTGGACAATGAAACGGTCCTTCCGCCGCTCCTTTGGCCTCGTCTGCCTTGCGGCGTATTGCGGCCTGGTGGCCGCGGCTGCGGGGGCTCCGGCGGAAAGCCCGCCTGATCCGCCTCCGCCAAAGCCCCCGCAGCTGGAATTGCCGATTCCGGATTCCGTACTCACCGCAACCGACCGTCGCTGGATGAGCGTCTATTTCCACGGGTTCAAGGCTGGCTGGGCTGTGCACTCCCTGGGACCTGCTGTGGTGGACGGAAGGGCCTGCGTGTGCAGCAACTTTGAAATGACCACGGAATTCAAAGCACTCTCGAGGGTCAACAAACGCTTCACCTCCGTCCGCAAATGTTATAGCAAGGAGCCCCCGTACCGCGCGTTCCTGATCGAACAGACGGACAAAATGGGAGATCAAAGCCGCCGGGCCGTGATTCGGAACGACGACAGCGGCACCCGCTATTCCGTGGACATCACCGAGGGCGGGGAAGCGAAATCGAGGCAATTCCTCCATCTCGACATTCGCCTTTCTCAGGAGACGTCTCCCCGGGTCTGGGCAGCCGATCCTGGGCGCCGCCCGGGAGATGCCATCACGTCCGCCAAACTCTACCCGACCGGGACTCTGAAAATCAATGAGCAGACGGCCACCATCCTCCGGAAGGCCAGTTGGTCCGGGCCCTCCGGCACTATCCCCGTCTGGGAAATCGACACCTGCGACTACGGCACGCAGAACCGTTCCCTCATGCGCGTTTCCCGCCGGGACGGAAAACCGGTGAGTCTGTTCATCAATGCGAACATGGAATTGAAGAGCGACACGGAAAAGGCCGCGAAACAAATGCCGGAGCTCGCGCCTGACGTGTATGTTCTGATGAGCATCAGCGCCAGCCGAAGACTTGGCAAGCCGTCCGCGCTGTCTGAAGTAGTCATGGAGTTGACCGCCCCCAAAGGGAAGCAAGTGCCCGAACTTCCCGAAACCGCCAATCAAACCGTGGAGCGAAAGCCCAATGGCAGTGTCATCGTGACGATCACCCGCAACGCGGGCAGACCACAGCCGGCCTCCGCTGAAGACCGCGCCGGCGCCTTGAAATCCACACCGCGATACCCGCTGGACAATGAAACCGTCAGGAATCTCGCCGCCAGTGCTGTCAAAGGCGCCAGCGATGATCGCTCAACGGTCCAGAAACTCCTCGATTTCACCCGCTCCTACGTCCAAGAGGCGCCCAACGTCAAATCGCTCACCGTCATGGACATCATTCAATCCAAAAAGGGCGACTGCACGGCGCACTCGCTTCTCTTCACCACTCTTGCCCGGGCCGCCGGCGTTCCGGCACGCGAAGTAGGAGGCTGGATGTACTCGGGCGACCGGAACCAGGCCTTCGGCGGCCACGCCTGGAGCGAGGTCATACTCGACGGTCAATGGGTGCCGGTGGACTCCGTCTGGACGGAAATGCAAATCAGTCCGGGTCACATTCAAGGATACTCCTGGAACGCCAACGACTCCAAACCCCCGGAACTCGTCACCGGAATGAAAGCCCGCATCATCTCGTTCAAGTCCATTCCCTGACTCCTCATCGGGCGCTGATCGATGGAGTGCTGCGGCCAGCCCCCCTGCCACCCCCTCCTCACATGTCCCGCCATCCCGCTCCAACGCCGGCCCATCAAAGCGAAATCCTATCAGCTCATTTGGATACCCCAGGGCCGCTCTCTCAGGCGATGGCGTGGTCACCCGCCGTGGTCACCCGCCGTGGACACCCGACCTGCCCAGTGGCAGATATAAGGTCCTATGAAATCGCTTTATCAGGCAGCGGAATCCGGCGATGTGCCGGCCATCCGGGAGTTGCTGGCTCGGGGCGCAGGTGTTGATTTTGTGGAGAGCGCGCCGCCGCGCTGGAGGCCGATGATGGTCGCAGCGCTTGAGGGGCATGTCGAAAGTGTCGCGGTGCTGGTGGGAGCGGGGGCGGCCTTGAATTTCGAGGATCTTGATGGATTCACCGCCGTCCATCTGGCGGCCGGCCGGCGGCATTGGGAAGTGGTGGCGCTGCTGGCGGAACGCGGCGCCGATTTTGGCATCATGGCGGCTGATGGCCGGACGGGAGTCGATCATGTGGTTCGATGTCGACGCCGTCCCATCCGCGATCGGATTCTGGCCATCCTCCGATCCCGCCACACCGGTCTGACGGTCATACCCCACGCGACGGGCCACACCCTGACCGGCATGCGATGCCGGCTCTGCGGTCAGCTCACCGATTCCTGCGACTATGAATGGAGCGGTTTCGGCGATTCGTGGGACAACTTTCGACATGAATGCCGAAATCCCCAGTGCCGCGAGGTGCGGCAGCGAACGGGCATTCCCGGCAGGTTTCCCAAGTTCAAGCCGGAGGACTGGACGGTCTGCCCATTTTGCGCCCGATCATCGGATTCGAGCCTTGGTAAAAATCATTGAGTTAGAACAAGATTTCTCGTCATCCATCAGGTGGACGGCAATTGTTGGTCAACGCCTTGGTTTTTTCGTGTGTTTCGTGATTTTCGTGGTTCCCATCCGGGTTTTTATGGCCTTAACCAAGGCTCCCGCCTGGGCCACTTCTACTTCCATCCCGCCTCGCGGAAGGGCTGGCCGGCCTGGTAGAGCGCGAGGCGAGCCTTCACCGCTTCGCTGGCCTGCTTGTTTTTGGCGTCCCAGATTGCGATTGAGGATTGCGCGGCCTGGATGGCAGCCGGGAAGTCTCCGGAATTGGCGAGGGCCACCGAGAGGCTGTCGAGGTAGCGCGGGTCCTTGTTGTCGGTGACGGCACAGAGGCGTCGCGTTAGTTCCAGCGCCTCCTGGTCCCCGCGAAGCTTCGGATCGGGGTGGCTGGCAAGGATCCAGGCCAGGTTGTTGGCGGCCTCGAGCATCTTGGGCTCCTTGCGGAGGGCCTTGCGGTAGCCGGCGATGGCGGCGGGAAGGTTTCCGAGCCGCACTTCAGTGTTGGCCAGGTGATACTCACCGAAAGCGTTCTCCGGGTTGGACGCGAGGACCGCGCGGAAGCTCTCCCGGGCCGTGGCCCACTCCCCGAGGCGAAAGTGGAGCAGCCCGATATCGAGGCGGAGACGGTCATCGCCGGGATTGATCTGGCTGGCGGCGGTCAATTCGTTGAGGGCTTCGCGAAATTTTCCTGCGGCGCTCAGAACTTTGCCCAGTTCGGTGCGGACGCGGATGTCGTGAGGGACGAGATCGCGGGCGCGAGTCAGTTGTGTGATCGCACGGTCGCGGCGGGTGGGATTGGAAGCGTTCAGAATGCCGACCATGTAGTAGAGGTCGCCGAGGTTCCGTTGACCATCGGCCTCCCTGCTGCGAGGTTCCAGGAAGGCGACGGAACGCTCGAGGTAGTGGATGGCCGGGAGGACACTGCTGTGATCCATCAGCATCGCAGCCACCCGGTTCGGATCGGCGGGGTAGGGGGCGCCGACCCACTTGCCGGGGAAGGTGAGGGCGGCGTCGCGCCGGGCTTCGGGAGTGGCGCCGGTCAGTGGCAGGTCACGGAGGAGCTGCCGGGGGGCGACCGCACCCTTGTAGAAGGCCACCAGTTCTCCGGCGGGATTGATGAGGAAGGTGCTCGGAACGGGAAGGTCGGTCCAGCGATCCAGGACTGACTTTTGCAAGGCGTCGAGGGTCTGCAGGGACGAGGGCGAAATGGATTTGTTGGGGAAGGGAGAAGCGGTCTGGAGGAGGGCGGTCTTGGTGATGGCATCAGAGTCCGCTTCTCCCTCCGCCAGATGATCCGTGCTGAGAGTGAGAATCTCGACCCCGGTGGCGAGGAGTTCCTTGCTGTGCCGGGACCATTCGGTGAGCTCCGCCACACAGCCTTCGCAGGAGCCGGACCAGATGTTGAGGAGGGTGGGCTTGGACTGGCTGAGGGAGTGTTCCACGACCGTGCCGTCGGCGGCCATCACCTCGAGGCGCGGGAAGGGAAGGCCGGCCGGGACGATGGTCCGGGTGGTATCGACCTCAGGCGTGGCAACCTGCTCGGCGGCGGTGAGGGGGGCACGCGGGGAAGGAGGCGGGAAAACCTGGGCCTCGGGAGTGCCCTGGATGAGCCGATAGAAACTGCCCGGCTTCAGCCCGGTGAACTCCTGGGGGGAGGCGCCGGGCCACTTCACCACCAGTTTGGCAATCCCGTCCGCATCGCCCAGGCCGAAGTGGATCCAGTGACTCGACTGGGAGAGGAAACCCTCGCCACCGCGCAGGGTGCGGATTCTTTGAGGCGCAGCGGTGCCGGTCAGGAAAAGCTCGAGGCGGGCGCCGATGGCGTCGCGGTTGGTGTTCTTGCCGTTGCCCTGGAGTTTGAAAGCCACGAATTGATTGGACGGCGCGCTGTTGTTCTTGAGGAAACGAACGCGCGGGGCGGTGCGGTTGGTGATCCAGACATCCTGATCGCCGTCGAAGTCCCAATCGGCGAGGGCCAGGCCGCGGCCGTCGTCGTCGAAGTCGAACCCGGTCACCCCGGAGACATCGGCGAAGCTGGGGCGATCGCCACCGGTGTTGAGATAGGCGCAATTGCGCTCGCGCCCGCTGAAGGAGCGATCCTGATGAAGCAGGCGATTGAGGGCGCGCCACCCCAGCCTGTATGGCGAGACGCTCGCTTCGGAGAAGTCATCGACGGGCGATTGCGACACGACCTGCCGCCAGTAGACACTTCACAAGTCGTCGGTGTCGGTGGAGGTGATGAAGCCGTTGGCGACGAGGATATCTTCGAGGCCGTCGTTGTTGAAATCGACAAAGCGGGAACCCCAGGCCCAGCGGCCCATGGTGACCCCCGCTTCCACGCTCACGTCCTTGAAGGGGGCGCCGGCGACGCCCTGGAAGAGAGAATTGCCCAGGGCGATGTGCTGGAACTGCTTGCGGACCTCCTCGTCCACGCCCGGTTTGAACTGGCCTTGATAGGTGATCCGGTTGCCCGCGCTGGAGAACATGTTGCTGGTGTAAAGATCCATGATTCCGTCGCGATTGAAATCGCCCCAGCTGACGGACATGCCGGAGGAGGTATCCTCCACGCGCAGATCGGCGGCGACGTCGCTGAAGTTCCCGCCGTCGTTGCGGAAGAGGCAATTCCGGCCGTAGTCGTTGGCGAGGTAGAGGTCCTGGTCGCCGTCGTTGTCGTAATCTTCCCAGGCGGCGGCGAAGGTGAAGCGGGTGTTGTTCTGATCGTGGCCAGTCCGGGAGGTGACGTCCGTGAATTTGAAGTCGCCCTCGTTGCGCCAGAGCATGTTGGGACCGCCGTTGTTGGCGTCGTGAAACGGAACGGGCTCGGGCATGGCGCCGCCGCGCCGCTCGGCGTGGGAGGTGTTGTAGCCGCAGATGTAAAAATCGACCAGGCCGTCGTTGTCGTAGTCGGCGGCCGCCAGGGAGAAGGACTGGGCCTTGGTATTGGAGCCGAATTCAAGGGTGAACACGCCCCGGCCGTCGTTGGACATAACCAGGACGCGGAAGTCCTGGGAGATGATGAGGTCGCGGTCGCCGTCGTTGTCGAGATCGATGAGGAGGGCGGCAGCGCAGTAGTCGAGCCAGCCGGTTCCGCTGCTGTCGGTGACGTCGCGCAGGGTGCCGTCCGCTTGCTGGAGGAACATCCGGTTGGGCAGGCCGCCTTGCTGGCAGATGTAGAGGTCGTCCAGATCGTCCCCGTTGATGTCGCCCACGGCCAGGCCGTGGTTGGCCACGGCGTCGAGTCCCAGATCGCGGGGCAGGCGCGCGCGCCAGTGATCGGTGGAGGTGAGGAACTGGTCCTGGTAGGAGGGATTGGAATCGAGGAGAGCAGCGGTGGCGTCGGAGAAGAGGGCGCCCGGGTCCCTTGCCTGAACGACTTCTTCGTATTTTTCGAGGCGGATGGTCTGGAGGCGGGGGGGATGTTCGGGCGAGGTTTGCCAATCGCAGGACCACGTGGCATTGATTTGGCGGCGGCTCTCGGCAGAGCGGGCCTCGATGTCGACCAGCACGGAGGTGGTGACTGCGGTTTCGGCCACGCGGGACACCCGGTAGATTTTAAAGTGGGGCTCGATGGTGGTGCCGGCCGACTTGATGCGGTTGAGGCTTTCGGCGAGAGCGGCGGGACCTGGGGAGGTGGTATCGGGAAGCGGGAAGGCCCGGAGGACGAGCAGGCGGCCGTCCTCGAACACCTTGGAGGTGGATGCGGGGCGGAGCGGTACGGAGGCGAAGGATTCGACGACGAGGTCACCCAGGGCGGCAGGATTCACCAGCCCCTCGGCGGTGAGGAGTTCCTCGAGATGGTGGAGCTGTTTCTTGGCCTTTTCGCTGAAGGCTTCGCTTTCCCAGCCGTCCTTGCTGGGATCCATGCGCTCGTAGGCGCTGCGGAGGGGGTCGATGAGGTTCTGGCCAGAGAGAGCGGGGGCGGTGGCCGCCCGCTTGTCGGCGGGGACGCTGGCTGCCGGGGAGGG
>JBJXFS010000030.1:0-8318 GCA_046155625.1 Verrucomicrobiales bacterium
GATAGCAGGAATTTGTTTCTGTGGACCGGCGCTGGGAATGGAGGCGTGGGTCATGGGAGGGGGGTGGGACGGTGTCTGGCGGGTGTGTTCAGTGGGCGCTGGGCGCGAGAGGCGAGTGTTGCATGCCCATTCGCCCCAGCGATGCAAGAGACAAACGCGGCAGCTCCCCGCTCAGTGCGCCTCGAAGAAATCGAGCACCTTAACATTTCCGTTGAAGGGAAGCTTGTCGCTTGTGGTGGGCCATTGATGGCCGCCGTCGCCAAGGGCGTAGAAAACCACCTCGTTCGTGGTGACTTCTGGGGCGCTCCTCCACCACTCGGTCGTCATGGTGCCGGCGTCCACGCGGATGCGGGCGGAGGTGGACGATTCGGGCGAGATGGTGTGCGCGTATTCAGCGCGGAGGCTCGCGGCGATGAATGGCTCTCCGTAAGGAAATTTGTTCGCGAGCTCGGGCGTCCAGCCGAGTCCTGTTTGTGATTCGAGCGCGTCGGGCCAGCCTGCGTCGGGGCGCATGGCGTCGTAGGCGACGGGTGCCCGGTTGTTGCCCGTGGCGGTCCACGGTGTCTTGATTTTCGTCGTGGCAGGCGGCGGGAGGGGGGTGACCGGGGCGTCCTGCGGGACCCAACCGTACTTGTTGGCCTCCGTCCAACGCGCGACATTGTTTGGCGCGCCGTTGAAGAAATGCGTCGCGGAAAGTTCCGCGCCTTCAAATCGCCACGGGATGCTCGTTACCATGTTCATCATCATCACCGGACGCCCGGCTATGGGCATGGGCACGCTGGCGGGGATGTTTGGCGCGGCTGGCGCGATGTCGCGGTCGTAGGGCGAGGTGTAGAATGCGAATGGCGCAGTGCCGCCTTCCAACATGGCGAACGCGGCGAACGGATGGCCGGGCTGCGCAGCGAGATAGTGGCACATGGCACCTCCGTTCGAGAAGCCGGCGGCATAAACGCGCGCGGGGTTGATGTTGAGGCCGCTCGCTTTCACGGTGCTGACGAGCGCGAGGAGGAAGCCGGTGTCGTCCAGATACGGCTGCACGTCGAAGGAGGGCGCGGTGGCGGTGTTCGGGTTGTCGTAGCAAAACCACTCGTGGGAGTTCGGCCCCGAGGTTGCCTCCGCCATGACGATGACCCAGCCGCGCGCGTCGGCCATTCCGAAAATCTCCTGCTGGATGGTGGAGAACGCCTCCAGCGACTGCCCGTGCCCCGGGAGGATGAGCGCGAGCGGCCACTGCTGCGCGGCGTTCCAGCCGCTTGGGATCTTGATGAGATAGTTCCGCGAGATGCCGCCGTGGACGAAGCTGCGCCCTTCGTAAAACCCGGGCGTCACCGGGATGGAAAGCGTGGTGAGCGGGCGGCGCACGACGCGGAAGAATCGCTTTGGCGCGTTGAGCAGCCACAGCGGGATGGTGACTTCGTTCGTGCCTGCGACTTCGGGCAGCGGGAGATCAATTTGCATCCACTTCAAGAGGTCGAGGCTGTGCTCGACTTGCGCGGAGTAGGCGGCGGTTCCCGTCCAGCGCACCACGCGACGGCCTTCGTTGTTCGAGGCGATGGACGCCGTCGCGCCGAAGGGCGTCGGGCTCTCCAAGATGGCGAACCGGTAATCCTCCACCTCGCCCTCCGGTGCCTCGCCCGTGGGCGGGAGCCGCCCTGCGAGGCTTACGCGGAAGCGCGCAAACGTCACACCCGTCTCCGCAAACCCCGGCACGAATACGCTGAGCGTGTTGTCGCCCGCGACGAGCGGGTGCGCCACGGCGATTTGGTCCGCGGTGTCGCCGAGTGCGCCACTCCACTGGCCATTGCCCGTCCAGTCCACCCAGGCATCGAGGCGGCAGGGGTTGTTCACCGTGATGGTGAGCGTCGCGACCGTCTCCTTCTGCAAGGGTGCGGACACCTCCACGCCGTTGTCGCCCTCGGTCGGCGAGAGCGCGTTGGCGAAATGCACCCCGTTCGCCTCAACATTGCGCGAACCGCCCAGCCGTAGCACCGCGCCGCTGCCGTGCCGCGCACCGTCTTCGGCGAGCGTGACGGGGTAGCCCACAGGCGCGTCGCCGAAGTCATAATCAACCGCGAGCGCCGGGAGGGCGAATGCGAAAAACAGAGCGACGAAGGAAGGCCGGCCCAGCATGGAGAAATCGTACCGATATTGCCTCCGGGTTGCCGATTTTTCAATTACACCTTCCGCCGCCGGAAGCGCCATAATCCCAGGCAGGCAAACGCGGCTATCGCCGCCGCGGAAGGTTCGGGAACGGCCACCGCTTCCAGGCCATCCACGTTCTCCAAACCGCCGAACGTACCGGCGACATCGAATCCCGTATCCCATAAATGGCTGCCGTGAAACAGGTGGCTGTGAACCAGTACATCGCCAAGAAATGAAACGCGACTCGTGTCGGCGCCGGCTACACCATCTTCGCCCCACGCTTCCAGACCTTCAAACTCACCGGGCATGGGACCCATTCCGCCCGGGGCTGACGAAGAAAAGAGCGCACCTTCTCCGTCTACCTCCGACCATTTGGCCCAGGTGCCTGGCACACCGGTAATTGATTCGTACTTGATGGGAATTTCGGCATGGCTGGCTGCTGAATGGCGAATCAGGCTTGGGCGGCTTGCCGGACAGCCTCGGCGACCACGCGGTCGGCGTCGGCGATCGGAACCTTGGTCACTTCCTTGGCCTTGCGCCACTTGAATTCGAAGATGCCCTCCTTGAGGCCCTTGCCGCCTACGGTCAGGCGGAGCGGCAGGCCGATGAGGTCGGCGTCCTTGAATTTCACGCCTGGGCGCTCGGCCCGGTCGTCCACCAGCACGTCGGCACCGGCCGCCTCGGCGTCGGCGGCGAGCTTCGCGCAGAGGTCCCGCGCGGCGGCATCCTGGGGGTCGAGGTTGACGACGAGCACCTGCCACGGAGCAATCTGCCAGGGCCAGACGATGCCGTCGGCATCATTGTTCTGCTCGATGACGGCCTGCAGGGTGCGGCTGATGCCGATACCGTAGCAGCCCATGACCATCGGGTGGCTCTGTTTTTGGTCGTCCGTGTAGACGGCTCCGAACTTCTCGGAGTACTTGGTGCCGATCTGGTAGAAATTTTTGGGCAGGTCACGGTATCTCGTGATCTCGGTCTTCACCAGCGGGGTGATGATTTCCTCGTGGGTGGGCCCGAGGACATGCTCCGGCTCCTTGGCGCGCCCCTTGCCGGCGCCGCCGTGGTCCACGCGGTACATGATCTCACGGGCCGCGGCCCAACGCGGGCCCTCGACCCAGTTGTTCGCCGGGTGGATGAGAGGCATGGCCAGTTCAATGGCCGCGGCCTGGTCCATCTCTTCGCGGCAGATTTGGCTGACCTTCTGCATCACGCGAAGGCCGGCGGGCAGGAAGGTGTACAGGCCGCCGCTGAGTTTCCGGACGAGGCCGGCCCGGAGCATGAGCTTGTGCGAGTCGATCTCCGCATCGGAGGGGCTTTCTTTGAGGGTGGGAATGTAAGTCTGCGACCAATACTTCAAGAAGCGGGCACGAGAACACCCCCGCCGGGACGGCGCAAGTAAACATCCCGGGGCTGGGGCCGTCTCCCAGATTGAATGCCGGCAGGCCCGCCGCTGCAGTTCACCGCACGCGGGAAGGACGACAGCGGCATCATCTCCCTCAGCCTGCTCCACCGCCCGGTCGGCAGCAGCGCGGAGCCGCAGCGCGCCATTCTCTTCGACGACGGCCAGCATGGCGACAGCGCGGCCGTAGACGGATATTTCGCAGGCATGATTCCCCCGCTGCCGCCTGCCGCGCCCCTCCCATAGGAACTCCGCGCCGATGAGGTCCTGCGCCACGGTGAGAAACGGGCGGTCGACCAAGGATCGTGCCAGGCCGGACACGGTGGTGAGGCCCGGCTGGCCGCAGGATGCTCTCACCAGACGATGCGTGCCCCGGGAGTGGCCAGCATGCTCAGACGGTCAGCGTCTTCCTGCTTCGACGCCCAGCAGATGCTGCGAAGCACCAGCACGCGGAAGAGCGGATCGTCGAATGTCCACGTGTAGTGCCCGGGAACGCAGCCGACCACGCGTCCCTTCTTCCGCTCCATGCTCCACAGCTCTGTACGCGGCGAACCTTCCTCCACCACGGTGCCCAGCACGCGCAGGCGCGATTCATTTCCGCGCAGCGACCAGTAGGTCTCGTCGGTGAAATGAAGTGTCGGGAAGTCTTTCGTAACCGGATGTTCCGGCGCAGGAAAAATGAGATCGAACCCGCCGTGACGGTATTTCGTGCCGGCAGCATCGCTCGCCAGCCCGATCCTCTCGGCCAGCAGTTCCGCGTCTTTCCCGCCCTCCACGGCCCAGTGGATATAGACCAGCCCGCCGCCTCGCTCCTGATATTCATCCAGAAGCTGCGCGGCCCGCGGCCCCCAGCCCTGGTTGCGGGAGAAGAACACCGTCACATCCGCCTCCGCGAGCTGCTCAGGCCGCGGAAACTCCCATGCGTTCGCCACGGTCACGCCCGGAGCCATGCCCAGCAGCGTCGTCCAGCGCTTCTGCCAGAGCGGATAATCGTGCTCGCCCGGTCCGTGGTCCTTCGGGCCTGCGCTGAGGAGAACACGCAGCGGCCTGGCCCTGGCCGCATCGCCTGGCTGCCTGTTCATGACGTCCCGCAGCGCCTCCGGCATTCCGCTCCACTTCCGCGGCGCAGGCGGCGGCGGGTCCTGCCGTTCAACGGGCGCGGGTTCCAGCGGGTTTGTCAGGAGAAAGGCCAGCAGGTCCTGCTGCTGCTCCTTCGTCAGCCGCTTCGCATAGTCCTGAGGCATGAAGGAAACGCGCAGCAGTTCCGTGCCCAAGACATCCGCGGCATTCAGGGTCTGCACCGCCCCGCCCGGCTGCGCCACCTCCAGCGTCTCCCCGCCGGCCTTCCTCACTATGCCGGTCAGGCTGTGCCCGCTCTTCAGCTTCACTGTGCTCGCCGGGTGGTCCGGATTGATCGCCGCGGACGGCTCCAGAATGTCCTTCAGCACACTCTCCCCATCGCGGGAGATCAGATTCGTCAGATCCGGCCCCACCGCGAGGCCCTGTCCGCGGATCTGGTGGCACGTGAAGCACGCGGCTTCATGGCTGAAGAACACGTGCCGGCCTGCGAGCCAGTCGCCGGGCAGGGGCACCGCAGCCTTCGTCGCGGCCGCTTCGTCTGCTTTACCTGCCCACGGCAGCAGAAAGCGGTCCAGCGGCACAGGCAGCCAGTGATCTGCAATACCGCCGGACGGAAGGCTCTGGCGGTGATACATGTGCAGACTCATCGCGCGGATGCTGCCTCCCAAGGCTCCGCGCTCTATCGGTTGGCCCGGGAATCCGGTGACGGGATTCGGCCGGAAAGGCACTACCATCCAGGGCGTCACCATCTCGTAGCTGACCGGCCCAAGGGTATCCTGGGGGTTCCAATCCAGCACCGCGCCGCTCTGCACCCGGGGAATAAACGGATGGTCCGGACTGTAGCGCCCATCAAAGAGGAATGATGTCAGGCCAGTTTCCGGTTTCTCCGCCGCGGCCTCAGTCCAGAACCGGTCATGCAGGGCTGAGCCTGCCAGAAAAGCCGCTGCAGCGGCCGTATCCACAGACGGCAATACGATCTCTTTCCTCCGCTCTCCAGAAACGCCGTGAAGCCTGGTCCCGTTCAGGGTCACAAGCACATCCAGATCCGGCTTCTGCGGCACCGGGCTCTGCTGCACCCACGTGTCCGGCAGCGGCAGCGTCACCGCGTAGCCGACCGGCTCCGTCTGGCGGGGAATTTTGAGCACGATGTTGCGCCGGTCGCCTGACAGACTCAGGCCGAGCACCTTCACATTGCGCCGCGGCGCGCCCATCTGGTCGCGCACCACCTGGTAGCCGGGGCGGATCGTCTCGAACCGGTCCCCCGCAGAGACATGCCGGCCGGCTTCGATGCGCACTGCCTTCTTCGGCAGGATAGTCACGGTAGTTCCGATGGGCATGAACGCGATAGACTCCGACTTTCCCGGGTGCGGCGCCACAGCGCTGCTCGCCGTCAACACAGGATACTCCTTGAGGGGGCGGTCATCCGAAGTGCCCCCGATCGCGGTCGTCTGAGCGACCCGGTTCGACCACTCTTCCGGCTGCAGTTCCTTATCGAACGCGATGGTGAACTCATCCGGTGCGCTGGCCCACGCCCAGACAGGCTGGGGCACGTCCCTGCCGGTGTATTTCACTTTAAAGATGCGCCCCTCTCCCTTCGGCCCCGTGCCCCAGTCCGGCGGGCCGGTGTGGCAGGCCACCAGCATGTCGCCCTGCGGGCTCACGCAGGCGTCCACCGTCAGCAGGCCCAGGCAGGCGATCAGATGATTCTGGCCCACGTAGCCGTGCTGTGTTCTTACCAGCTTCGTGCGCCAGATCTTCCCCCGGGCCTCGCCGCAGACGAGCGCATCGCCCTTCCAGGTGTCCGGCCCGAAATGCGGGCCGCCGTTCACTCCGGTGTTGAAGACCATGCCGACCGTCGACTGATGCTGCGGGCCGTATTCCACCACCGCGGGCCAGTCCAGCACGTCCGGCAGGTGCTTCGGATGGCGCGGGGGAAAGCCGTAGTGCTTCCCCGGCTGAATGTGGAGCAGTTCGTCGAGCGCATTACCGTCAGGCAGCCACGTCGCGCCCTCCTGTTCCGTGGCAAAGAGGTCGCCGTGCTCGTTGAAGGCCAGCGCGCAGGCAAAGCGCACGCCCGTGCACACTGTCTCGCGCTTTTTGAAATCGGCGCTCACCCGCTGGATGGTGCCGCGGTCACTGTTCACGTCGTAGGCCGCTTTGCCCGTGGCCCGGTCAATCAAGTAGGCATTCGCATAATTCGCGCAGCCGAGGCAGAACCAGAGACTGCCATCCCTCGGGTCCACGGCCATGCCCACGGCGTCCACACTCTGCGGAATCTCCTCCCATCCGGTCGCAGCGATGATCTCCTCGTCCGCTTTTCCGTCGCGGTCCTTGTCGAGGATGAGCGAGACCTTGCCTTTGCTGGCGACGAACACGCCGTCGCCGCGCGGATCGTCCTTCGGCAGCAGGGCGATGCCGACAGGGCCGCGCATCGTTTCCTTTTCCCAGAAAGCATCCGCCTTGTCTTCCAGCCCGTCGCCATCGGTATCTGTCAGGAGATGAATGGTGCCGTCGTAGCCCAGCGCAACAAGTTTGCCGTCATGCCGGTAGCGCAGGTTGTTGCGGTTGGTGAGCTTCACTGGCAGCTCACTGACGCTGAATCCCGGCACCAGCATCTGCAGAGGCGGAGCGTCCTTCAGCACCTCCAGGGAATGCCCTGCGGCCCCGCTGGCCAGTGCATTGAGCGGCGGCAGCTTCTCCATCAGCCAGTTTTCCACGGCGTCGCGTTCGTTGTCAGGAAGATCGCGGCCATAGACGAGCACCTGCGCGATCCTTCCCGGCAGGAAGTTCTGCACGTGGGGAGGTTGCGCGGGATCGTGCGAGTAGAGCCGCGCGCCCAGCACCATCCCGTCGAGCCCGATGTGGCTTTCCAGCCGGTCGCGGCTGCCGACCGGGATGCTGTCGATGCGCAGTTCGCAGCCTTTCGGCGCGATGTGGCTGCGCAGCGTGAAGACATGGAATTCGCCGAACGGCAGATCCGCTGCCGTAGTCCACTCGCCCGGCGTGAGCAGGTCCTGCGCGCCGTCTGCACCGGCGCTCTCGACGTTGATGAAAGACATCTGCTCCGTCGCCGCCTCGCCGAGGTCTATGTTCAGTCCTGACGTGAAGTCATTCTGTCCGGCTACTGCGGTGGAGAACAGCGCGCGGAACATTCCAGGGTTCTTGTCCACCGCGGCGACGAGGAATACCGTGACCGCAGCGGGCAGCGGAGCCTTTTCCGAGCTGGACAGAAAGTCGTCGTTCCCGTCGAAGAGCAGATACGCCACGCCCGCCCCGTTCGACTGCCAGAGCGGCCGCGGGTCCGCCCGCGGCTGGCTGAAGCGCCGGCCCGCAGGCCCTGCGTCGAGCAGCAGATCCACTGGCTGCCCCCGCGAGACCGGCGGCAGCGCCGCGGCCATGCGCAGCCCAGGCTGCAAAGCGGCATCCACGTGGAGGAGCAGGCCCTCAGTGACTGGCAGCGCGGCAGAGACATGACTGACGAGCAAAGCAGCTGCAGCGCTGGCCGGTAGACGGAATGGCAGATGCATGACACCAGCATAGGCATGCGGTCGGTATCGGCAAGCTGCGCTGCCTAAGTTATTCGTAAAGGGGCCGTGCGCCGTGCTCTACCCCCGCAGCCTGGCCACATCAAGATCGTGAAGTGCTTGGTCGCGCAAGGGGCAGCGGCGGACATTGTGGTGGGCGAGAAACGAGCGAC
>JBJXFS010000031.1:0-12096 GCA_046155625.1 Verrucomicrobiales bacterium
CATCCACGGATCGAAGCCGACGAACACGCCCCGGCTCGGCGCCCGGCCCCGCAGCGTGTGGCGCATGATCGTGCAGAACCATTCCGCGACGACGAGGGAGACGAAAAAATGGCAGAAGCCAATCGCCGTCTCCCGCGCGTTGCCGCAGACATCCGCGCTGACGATGGCGCGGTAGGCGGACAAAAGCAGCGGCGAGTGGTCGATGAAGTTGTCGTCGGGCATCTCGCCCTTGCGCACCCAGTCGACGTCCTTCCCGAAAAAGCGCGAGCCGGAAAGGTAGGTGGCGACGGTCGAGGTCAGATCGCGCGCGGGTGGAAAGAGGAAGCCGAAGTAGAGGCCGTTCACCTCGGCAGGAAAAGGCTCCTCGGTGAGGATGCGGTGAACCCATTCGCTCATGCGCAGGAACTCGCCCTCGGAGTCGAGCGCCCGCAGCGCGGGCCAGTCCGGGCCGGAATTTCTCAGGGGCCAGTCGCGGGCCATCGTCGCCAGCCGCTCCTCGAGCAGCACGCGGAGCGGCACACGCTCGGCGATCAGGCGGCGGATGGGAATGATGGCGTCGGGTGTCATCCGGGTTGAGGGAGATGGTGGGATACCCACGGCGGTGACAAATTTCAAGCGGCAGCGCACGCGGCGGGCCACGGCACACGGTCAGGCTGAGCTGGAGATCAAAGAGCAGGCAGTGTCTGATAGGAATTTGCTTTCGGGGGCCGGCGTTGGGATCGGGTGGTCGGGTCATGTGGGGAGGGGGTGGCAAGGGGTCTGCCGCGCGCATTCTCCCCGACCCATAAAACCTGGATGGTCGGCAACCACAAACCCCGCGTCGCCGGCACCGATCATGGCATCTGGCGCCGCATCCACCTCATCCCGTTCGTCGTCCAGATCCCCACACCAGAGCAACGAAAGCGCGAGGAACTACTGGAGGAGTTCCGCGTGGAGCTATCCGGGATCCTCAACCGCGCCATCGCGGGCTACTTGGACTTCCTCGAACGCGGCCACCTGGACCCACCGAAGGCCGTCATCGACGCCACCACCGATTACAGACACGAGGAGGACACTCTCGCCCAGTTCCTCGCCGACACCATCACCACCGTCCCGGAAGCCCGCATCCTCTGCTCGGACCTCTGGACCAAATACCGAGAATGGTGCGAGCGCTCAGGCGAAAAACCGAAGGTCGACACACTCAATAAGTTCACCCGTACAATTCAGCGGGACCCGTATTCGTTGGAGGTGGATAGGGGCAGGGGGCTGAGGGTGGTCATAAATGCAGCTTGGTCGTCCGTTGATTGATGCCGAAATGCCGAATTCAACCCAGTTTCGCTACTCTTACCTCCACAAAATCTTTTCACCCACGAACCCTTAATAGGAAAAAGCCCATTGATTCGACATTTCGGCATCACTTTCACCCCACTCTTTCAAACCACTATAACCAAAGCAAAATCCATGAAACAAGGACTCAAACCCCCGCTGCTCCGAGGATTTCTCTCCGCCGACGGAAAGACCATCCGCGTTTGGTGCCCTTTCTGCGAGTGCATGCACCAGCACGGGTGGACGGAACGGCGGAAGAAAACCAAACGGGAGAATCGAGTGGAGCATTGCCACTCTCAACACTCACCGTTCCGAGTGCAGGAAACCGGCTACGACATCGCCCCCTGGCGCCCGTGCGATCTGAAGACCTCCGCCCCGTGACCACCGACCAGATCGAGCAACTCCTGAACCGCCGCGTCACCGTCGAGAACGCCCTGCTCGAAGCCTCGGCCCCGCGCCGAACGTCTAAGCTGTTCCGACCGCCAGGGAGGGGTGGCCCATCGGGACGGGATGGCGGGTTAAAGTTACGGAAAGCATGGCCGACAGAGCAGCCCCGGCGGTTGGCACCAGTTTTGTCAGGCGTTGCGGTGTCTTTGTTGAGACTTCGCATGATCGGACTACCAAAAGCGCCACCAAGGCTTCAGGGGCGGTGGAGGAGGAAGCTGGAGCAGATGCCAATGGATGCTCTGTGAAAAGAATGGGAAAGGCACATTGAGCACGCCCAGCAATCGAAAGAAATGCGGAGCGGTGGGGCGGGGGGAGTGGCGATGGTGCCTGGAGTTCTCGAACCCAAAAAGGGGACGGTGGAATCACAAAGGTTCACGAAAGCAGGGGGTGTGGAGAAAAAATCCTGAGCCTGCTTGTCACACTCAGTTGCGCTCGGCGAATCCAACTCTGAGCCCAAGAAGGGACATTGGAACCACGAAAGTCACGAAACACACGAAAATTCATTGGGTTAGGACAAGCGACCTCCTCATCCATCAGGAGGACAGTGTTAATTAGGCAACGCCTTGGTTTTTCGTGTGTTTCGTGCTTTTCGTGGTTCAAGACGGAGATATTGGGGCCAATCTGTCGGAATCGGTGGTGGACCGGCATGTCTGGGTTCTGCGGCGTGCGCGATAGTCCCCCAGTTGTCCATGTTTCGTGCGGCTTCGTCTGCGAAACGACGCATCGAGCGAGCGCGACGGGCATTGAGGTGGGACGCGACCTCCCGGGCGCGTAGGCGGTAAAGGCGTTCCATCCGAGAATTGCGTCCACTTCTCGATCGGTAGTCGCGCGAACCTCAAGATCAATCCAGTCACAATGCAATGCAAACAATACGCTAGTCTTGTAGCCGGCACGAGCTCAGTTGACCGGCTTCACCCGTCTGGAATACTTCATAATCCAAGTCACCTCAGGAAGGGGGGTCGCTGGAGGCGAGAGGGCCGGGTTTGGGCACTGGTTTCCCGATGACGAGTATCTTCGAATGACCTGTGTCCCCGTCCACGGGACCCGCGTGCTTTTCAGTATTTGGGAAGTGCGGCGCCAGGCTTATGGCGCCTTCGTCAAGGCCACCGACCATCCGTGGCCCATCGTCGATAAAATCTCCTACCGCCAATTCGAATCACCAACCCGCCACGCCGTTAATGTGAGTTGGAGCGACGCCATGGTGTTTGGAGGAATGTTTTCTGGACGGGTCGGTAGTGGGAAACCTCCGGCAGGCTTGAAGCGGAATCCAGCCCCGATCCCGCCGCTGCCGCGGCACGCTGGGCCACCGGATCCAGCGCGGCCCGCCAATCCGGATCAGGCGACTGGGCGGCCTGCATCAGAATCAGAGGGATGTTGGCTGTGGTCGGGCGCATGGATTCGACCGTCTCCCGCAGGCGCGCGCGGAGCCATTCCTGTTCCGGCATACTCGGGTCAAGGGATTCATGGGCGTCATGCAAGGCGAGCAAGGAGGCGGAGGTTCCTAACTTGGCGAGGCTCCGAGCAGCCGCGTCCGCCAGATCAGCCAGATCGGCCCGCTTTGCGACGTCTCCCAAGGCAGCCGTGGCTTCGGGATTGGCGATAGCGCTCATGGCTGCGACAAGATTAAGCCTTTGCGGCGCGAGGGCAGGTTGTTCGGCGAAAAGCTCCGCAAGAAAGTCGACGACTTCGGCCGTGGCTCCGCGGCTAACCGTGCGTCCGATGGCCTCGACCACGGTCGGGTCGCTGGTCGCGGCGAGCGCGGAAGCGAGAAAGGCGATGGATTCCTCGGAAGCCAGAGCGTCGAGACCCTCCAGCACCGCTTCCCGATTCGCCGGCTCCGGCTCGTTCACCGCGATTTCCAGCAGCGCTTGAACGGCATCCGCGTCATCCATTCGTCCAACGGCCGCCGCCAGCAGCCGGCGTTCTTCTAAACTCATGGCGTTGGCGAGCGCGGCGCGCAGCGACGGCATCGCCTCCGGTCCAAGGGTCGACAACCAGTAGGCGGCCTCATGGGAAGCCTCGCTCGATGGATCGGCGGCGATGATGGCGCAGGCGTCGTTGATGCTTTTCGGGGGTGACACGGAGGCCGGCGAAACAGCCGCGGCGTGGACGCCGGCCACCCGTTTTGGTTCGGTCGGTGCCTGAAGTTCGCCGCGCGGTGCGGGGGAAGATTCGGCCTCAGGGGATCGACTTGTCCCGGGGGCGGTCGGTCCAGGCCACCAACCGAGGGAGTGTGCGGCGAGCATCGCGATCAGGGTGCCCGAGACCGGGATCCAGAGGCGGACAGCGGCCAGGGAGCGAGGACATGGCGACAGGGTTTTCATGGCGTGATGGCAATGGCGGGGATCGGTGCTTCCCGAGGGATGGCGGTCATTCCAGGATCAGGGTATACGCGCCACGCACTTCGGCGTGAAACCCTTTTACTTTGATGTTATACGTCCCGGCCGGAAGCGAGCGGCGAATCCAAAAATTGGGATATCCGGCGGAGTCGTCGTCCGAAGCCAGGGTGTAACCCCGACTGTCTTCGAGATAACCGAAAGTGTCCGTCGCGCCGGTGGTGCGAATGGTCACGGTTCGTGTCGATGTCAGTGAAAATCGAAAGTAGTCGACATCCCCGGATCGTTGGATGTTGCCCTGGGTCGCCGATCGGGCCTCAATGCGAGTTCCGGGCGCGATGTCGGGGTGATCGTCGATGTTGACGGGCCACTGAGCGCGCCCGCTGATCCCAAAAACGTAAGGACTCGTCACCCGATCGTTGCTTGTTATCGACACCGTGGCGGCGTGGGTTCCGGTCGTGGTGGGAGCGTATTGGATGCGGAAAGTCGCACTGCCACTTGGGTTGACCGATTGAGCCGGAAGCACGGCCACCCGAAACTGACTCGCCTGAGGCCCACTAACGACCACACGGGGATTGCCGCTAAGCAGGAGAGGCGCCGTTCCCGTGTTTCGGACGATGAAATCGGCGGTGCGTACCTCGCCCCTCGTACTCACCGATGGAAAGGCCGTTCCATCCTCGGTCGCGGGGGTGCTGTCGCCATCGAGGATGATTCGGCCCGCACCCGTGATTCGCATGACGGGGGTTCCCGCCGTAACGGCGGTCAGATCGATCCGGTAGTTGCCATAGCTTCGTGCCCCATAGGAACGCACGGCCAAGTGGTAAGTGCCGGGTTGAAGCGTCCTCGCGATGGAAAAATCGAGTCGGCCGCTGAAATCGTCGTTAAAGTCCAATTGGTTGCCGCCCGCGTCGTACAGGGTTCCGGTCAGGTCAAGCGTGCTGGTGGAGGACATGGTCACGTTCGAGGCCGTGGCCAGCACGAATCGAAACATGTCGGTATCGTCGGCGACCTCCAGAACTCCCTGGCGCGATCCGGGGATGGTCGTCAGGAATCCGGGCAGGGCGTCGGGATAGTCATCGGTCGTGGGCACGATGGCGTTTGGAACGAGGGTCAGATAGGCGCTGAGCAGGCCATGACCGGTTTCCGTGTCATAGCCACGAACGCCCATGTCCTTGCATGAGTTGATCATCCGCTGCACCACCTGGGCGGGGGTCAGCGATGGTTCGCGCGAGAGGAGAAGAGCGGCGATTCCCGCCGCATAGGGAGAAGCCGCCGACGTGCCGTTGAACCAACAGTCGTCGCCGCTTTCATAGCCGATCGTGCCCGTACGATCCGTCGTGACCATGCATTCCCCAGGTGCCATGAACTTCAAGCCGACGCCGTAATTCGAGCCCCACGACCACTCCGTCTTGTTCACCCGGCGGCCGTTGGGCAAAGCCGCGCCCACGGCATTCACATGCGGACAGCTGGCTGGAAAAATCACTGATCCCCGATCGTCGTTCCCGGCTGCCGCAAAATGAATCATTCCGGCCGCCAGGGTCGCGCGAAAAGCCTCCGTCACGACGGAACTGGGGGATCCTCCTCCCCAGCTTGAGTTCGATACCTTGGCCCCAATCTGACGGCCCCACTCGAGGGCGCCGACGACATTACTGTCGCGATAGTATAACCATCCGTCCCCACCGTCCGCCGCTATCTTCGCCGTCGCAATCCGGACGTTGGGCGCGATCCCGATCGAACCCACCTCGTTCGCCTTTCCGGCAATGCAGCCGGCGACTGCCGTTCCATGATTGTCGCCAGCAAAGACGGGTCCTCCATTGCCGCCCAGACCGGTAAAATCGCGCCCGGCCATGACCGTCAAGTCGGGATGGTTCAACTGCGTACCTTCGTCCAAGACGAGCACCGTGATGGTTGAGGATCCTCGAGTCACGTCCCAGGCTTGAGTGGCCTGAAGATCGAAGCCAGGCAGGCCGGAAACACGATATCCAGATTTAGTATATGGCTGGCCGGTATTGCGAAGCCCCCAGCAGTCGGTGAAGCGAGGGTCGGTGGGGACGAAGTTGGTCCGCGCCGTCTGAATGAAATCCGGCGTGGCGAAGGCCACTGACGGATTGCCATGGAGTTCATTGGCCAGATTGAGGACGGCAAGGCCATCGCGCGAACGGGTGGTTAAAAGCCACACCTCGGATTGGCCGATGCGGACTTGGGAAACAAGATCGGCGAATTTGAAGGTGGCGAAACTCGACGCGGGATCGAAGCCGGCGCGATAGCGAAGGAGAATTTGGTGGGTAGGCGCCACACGGGCTCCGCCCGGAGTTTCGAACACGGGTGTGGCAAACGTCAACTCGGGTCGCGCCGACAGGGCCGCCACCGAACCGGGAACCGCCGACGCGTTTGGAGCCACGAGCGCCGAATTGCGGCTGGCGTTGACATTGACTTTGGCCCAACCAGGCAGGCCGATCGCCACGACCGAGGCGTTGGGAACTGAGAGCGCCGTCGCGGTGCGCTGAATACGGCTCGCTTCAGCGATCTTCAAGCCGTCTTGAACGAGGACTTCACCGGCTCGAGCGGTTAACCGGATGCGCTGGTTGCCGTAGTTGTAGTATGGGCCGGACTCCTCTCCATTGGCTGCCCGCGGAATTCCCGCCGCCATGACAATCGCCGCGCAAAGCATGACGCCCCCAGCGGCCTTGACCCGCCAACGGAACGGAGTGATGAGAATGTTGGATTTCATAATGATGGGGATGAGTGGTTGGTGGTGCCGAATCCGTGCGCGTCTTCCGAGTGCGATGAGGCGGCAAGCAGCCGGCAGCCTTGATCCCGATTCCCCGTTCGTTTGACTCGGCGAGGCGATCGGTCTTCTGGGGTATCCGCCGTTCGCGGGCGGGCGTGACAGCGTTATCGATGACGATTGGGCATTCGTGGCGCCGGCCTGAAAAAAATGGCCGCAACCGCCGGGGGCGGTTGCGGCCATTGGCTCGGCGGTCCTGGAATTACCGACGAATAACGATTTGATAATTTCCCGTGCGTCCTCCGGACGGGTTGGGTTCGAGCAGGAGGTAGTAATCTCCCATCGTCAGCAGCTTGTTGATGGGGAGGGCGCCGGTGGAATTCGGCAGGACGACGCGGTTTCCGGCGGCGTCGAACAAAAAGGCCCGGATGTTGCGCACTCCGCTCGAGGTGATGTTGATCATGCCAGACCGGCTCACTCTGAACCGGATGTAATCCCGGTCCTGGAGCACATCGAAGCGGCCCGCGTAAGTATTGGTCACAGGCGTGGCGCGGCTGTTGGTGAGGATCTGGAGCGCATAGGCGCCGGTGTTTGGAGCGCTGGGGGACGGAGTGACGCGGACAAAGTACCGACCGGCGGACGGCAGGACGCGCCGAATGTCATTGTTCCATTGGGCATCCAATCGATTTCCCGCCCCATCGAAGAGTTCCACGAACACATTGATGGTCGGGCGTAAAGCAGCCTGAGGGCGGGGCATCAGATTAATCCGCCCCGGAGCTGTTATCGCGAAGGAGAAGAGATTGACGTCCTGGGGAGTCTTTAGGTCCGCGTTGACGAGGGTTTCAGCCGGTTGGATGAGCGTGGCCCCTTGAGGTAACAACAATTTCAGGCTGTATTGATTTGGATACAATGGCATATTGTTGGATTTCCGAACGCGGAGGAAGTACGTCTGACCCGCGCTGACGACGACCTTCATGGGGTTGGCGTGCGGGTTTGCGACGGGTCGCTGAGAGGCGTTCAACCATTCGACGAAAAATTGGCCAGGTACGCTCCCAGTTGGATTCGGGAGCGTGCTGACGGTGGCCGGGCCGCTCATGGAAGGGCGGAACCAGAACCAGTCGACATCGCCGTACCCGTCAATCCGGCCCGAGGTAACCCCCGAAACAATGCGGGCCGCCGATTGCGGGGTATCCCCATGGTCGGCGGCGGCACGCAGCGGAACCGAACCAAGTATGAGAGTGGTGGCCGCCAGCGCGACCTGGAGTGTGAGTTGAGCGAGTGTTTTCATTGGATTATTGATAAGAACCCGGCCGCGATCGGGCCGTCGGATTCGTATCCGCAGGCAGAAACCGGCTGTGACAGGGGAAATATCGGATGCAGGTCTGTCACATCGGGCGGCGCGTGGCGGTTTCATGGCTGATGGGAGCGGTCCATTCCGTTGCCGACCGACCTGCCACCAACCACCGCCATGGGACTCTACGATCCAGACTCCATGCGTGCCGAGCCGCGGCCCCGGAATGTGTCCAATGTCAGGCTGGTTCGGTGGCGGAACATTTGCGCCAGAAGCGACCGTGGCCCGAAAGAGCGACCTTTGCCGCAGTCGCTGAAATCTGGCCGCTTGGCCGGCAAGCCTCTGTCTCAACACATGGGCATTGAGCGGGATGCCACCTCCCGGGCGCGTAGGCGGTGAAGGTGGATTTCGATTGACGCAAAGAATAATCTTAAAATCCGGATGGGAACCCCGAAAAGAATGCAACACACGAAAAACCACAATGTTGCCCAATTATCACCGTCCACCTGATGGATGAGGAGGTCGCTTGTCCTAACCGAATCAATTTTCGTGTATTTCGTGACTTTCGTGGTTCCAATGTCCCTTTTCGGGAAAATTTCTCAGTTCAGAACTCCCTGTCACATGATCGAGGCCATGGCGGATCAGGATTGACCCAGCGATGACGCCTCGGGATCGTAGATTAGTGGTAAAGCCTCTGTCTTCCACGCAGATGTCGAGAGTTTGATTCCCTCTGATCGCGGCCATGAATACCAATGCCACATCACCGAGCTTGATGGTCGAGGAGGATTTTCTCCCGGACGCAGCCGCCCTGTTTTTTCATCTGCGCGAGACCATTCACTGGGACGAAAGTCTGGGAGCGCGCAAAACCGCGTCGTTCGGCGTGCCGTATAACTATGCGCGGATGGAGTACGATTCGGTGCCCTTCACCCATGAACTCTTGGCGGTGGCGGAGCGATTGGCGAGTCGCCTCGGTATAGGGTTCAACAACTGCCTGCTCAACTTCTACGAAAGCGGGGCCAATACCATGGGCTTCCACTCCGACGAGACCACCCATCTCATACCTGGAACAGGAGTCGCCATCGTTTCACTCGGGAGCCCGCACACGCTGACGTTTCGACTGAAGCGCGACTGAAACCACGACGTGCCGTACGTGCTGAATCCGGGTTCCCTGCTCTACATGGACGCCGCCGTGCAGGAAGACTGGCTGCATGCGGTCAAGCCGGCGCCGGGGGCCGGTCCGCGCATCAGCTTGACGTGGCGGGCTTTCGCCACGCCCCGACGTCGGACTGGGGGCGATTGAATAAAATGGGTTGTCACGGTGCGCGCGATTCCGCGGATCTCGGGGAGGCGGGGCCATTCTTTTTCCCGACCCGCCTTCTGACATCAACCCAATAGACCGTCATCACACCATGAAAACCCGTTTGATCATCCCGTTTCGCTTGTTCGCTCTTTGGGCTTTCAGCCTGGGCCTGGGGGCCGCCGCCGAGGTCCGCGCCGACGACCATGGCCACACCGTGGCCACCGCCACGCGGATCAGTTCGGGAGTGACCCGAGGTACCATGCATGGCGCCACCGATATCGACTGCTTCGCGTTCTCCACCAGAATCGGCGGTACGGTGTCGATCGCCGTTCTGCCGCCCAACTCCGGTCAGGCGCCGGTTAACTTTAAAGTAGAATTGCTGGATGCCGTGACCGGTCGGATTCTGCGCGGGCGGGTGGGCAACGACCTTGATTACCTGCTCCCGGCCGGGTCGCGAGGCGTGGTGCGTCTCCGCGGCGTCGCCTCGTCCGGAACCTTCAATGCGACCTATCGGCTCAAGTTGGCGATGCCCGATCATGCCATGCCGTTTCCAGCGACATCCAACATTGTTCACGGCTCGCTCGAGTCGACGAACGATATCGCCCTTTATTCTTTTCAGATGCCGGCTCCGGGCCTGGTCAATCTCGTGGCGCGCCCAGCAAGCGCGAGCACGGCGCCGATCAACGTCGTCGTGGAGCTTTTTGATTCAGCAGGCCGACGCCTGGACATCGGATTGGGAAGCGACATTCGCCGGGTCCTCCAGCAGGCGGGGTCGTACACCGTGCGGGTAAGGTCGGGTCTCAACCGGCCCAATGTCGGCCGATTCGCGCTGCAAGTCCTCAACCAGTCGCGCGCCGTGCCGCTCGTGACGACCTATGCCGGAAGTTTCGATGTCGCCAAAGACCGTGACTACCTGCGGATTTCCGTGCCGACGAACCGCCGCGTGCGGCTCACGTCAAGCGGAACCCCCGGCATCTTCGGCCAACTCTACGACGCCGGCGGCAATCGCATCGCCCAGGCGAACTCCGGTCGGACCGGCCTGTTGATCGACCGCACTCTCGTGCGTGGCACCTACTACCTCCTCCTCGAACCGTCCATCTCCAGCGTCAAGACCGGAGCGTACCGCATCGTACTGAGTCGATGAACCAGCGAGAAGCGGTGGAACCACGAAAGACACGAACTATACGAAGCTTCTGAGTTGGAGTACCGGCCGCGCGGGCCGGGATCGACGGCTGAGGTCGCTTTAAACAACGTGTGGACAACGCCCACACGATCGTGGTATGATGGACAAAAAGGAGGTAGCATGGCAACAATCACCAGAATCGACATCCGGGTGGATGAAGAAAAGAAACGGGTCATCGCGGAAGCGGCGGGACTCGCCGGGCAGACCATCACGCAATACGTGATGGGGCTTGTGTGGCCCGATGCCGAACGACGGGTGGCCGAGAATTACCGCATCAAGCTCACGCGGCGGGATTGGGACAAATTTGTGGCTCGTCTGGACGCCCCGCCGAAAGACCTCCCTGCCCTCCGGGCATTGTTGTACCGAGAAAGCCGCTTCCAGGATGCCTGATTTTCCATTCTTCAAGCCGCGTCTTCTGGCCTCGTCTGACCCTGTGGCGGGCTTTGACTGCGGCGTTGAGGAGCTGAACCGCTACCTCCATAAACACGCGTATCAGGCACAGGCAGGCGATGGCGCCCGCTCCTACGTGTCGCTTTCAGGAAGCGTCATAGCGGGCTACTACACCCTCGCCTACGGCTGCGTTGAATTCGGGGCGGCTCCCAGCCGCGTCACGAAGGGCCTTGCCCGGCATCCCGTTCCTGAGATGCTATTGGCAAGGCTTGCCGTGGAGCGGAAATTTTCCGGACGAGGCCTTGGCAAGGAACTGCTGCGGGACGCCCTCCTGCGGACTCTGGCGGCGGCGGATATTGCCGGCCTGCGGGCCGTGGTGGTGGATGCCAAGGATGAAGCGGCCAAAGGGTTCTACGAGAACTTCCACTTCGAGCCATTCGCGGACCATCCGATGCGTCTAGCCCTCATCCTCAAAGATGTGCGGGCAATGCTCCGGGATTGATACGCTCCGGTTTCCCCCAGAAGGCTGGGGTCGTTGCGCACAGCATCTTCCAAGAGTCGGGCGGCTTCGGTCGGTCGGCCGGCGGCCAGTTTTCGGTCTGCGGTGGGTCACCGCGATCAGCCTCATGCATCGTCTTGCAAAACGTAAGACGATAGGCATTTTCGCGAAAATGAGCACCTCCACCCTGACTATCCGACTGCCGAAGGAGCAGCGAGAGGCGCTGAAGCGGTCGGCCAAGGCCCTCCAGAAGACGGAGTCGGAATACATCCGGGACCTGCTCCAGCGGGATCTGGATTCCCGTTCCTTCGGAGAGAGGGCCGGAAACTTGGTGGGCTGTCTGGACTCGTCCCACACGATGGGTGAACCGCATGGATTGAAGGAACTCATCCGCCAAAGAAACTGGCGAAAATGAAGCCGGCGCTGCTGGAAACGGGATCGTTAGTGTGCCGGATGCTAAATAGGTATACAAAACGGGGATTTTCGCATAAAATGCGAAATGGCTCGCCCAATCCGCCCCTTGCTGCTTGAACCCGCCCAACGTCGGCAACTCGAAACAATGAGCAATCGCCCCAAGGCGTCCCAGCGGGAAGTGTGGCGAGCCCGGATTATCCTCG
>JBJXFS010000050.1:0-16789 GCA_046155625.1 Verrucomicrobiales bacterium
CCCTTGAAGACAGGCTTCAACGGGTGATTGAAGCTGGAGGTGGGACGAGACCTCCCGGGCTCGTAGGCGGTGGGAGCGTGGTGAAGGAAGTCCCTTTTCGCCTCTTCAAACGGTGCCCAAAGCCGGAAAAAGCCATGAGCCAAGACGTGGTCATCGGGAATTTTCCGGGTGTGAATCACGCGACCATCGCTCGAGAAGTGAAGACCCTCCCCAGAGGGTATGCCTTCACCGCCTACGCGCCCGGGAGGTCGCGTCCCACCTCAATGCTGCCTTCTTTCATTCGTTTAGAGCCTCGTTCCGCTCACAGAAAAGAATGGGAAATGTACAAACTCCAGGCCCCGGGCGTGCCGGGGGGAGAGTAACGGGCGATGGGTGCAGGTTGGGCAGTGCAGCGGATATTTCGAGGAGGAGGACGAGGACGATTACGAGCATTCCGTAACAGGCCTTTTTCGCTGAAGCCATTGGTCGTCAGTTTCAATCATCCATCCTCTGCGCCACTCGTCCTCGTCCTCGTCCTCGTCCTCGTCCTCGACATCACGTGTTCGATACAGGTGGACCAATCGGAAGCGTTGCATCCCACGACTCGCCGTCCATCCTCAGCGAGCATGCCGACGATCGAATCCAATCTCGCCCGATTTTTCAGACGTTCCGCCGACGGCGTGGCCCGGACAATGATACTGCCGGTCGATCACGGCACGGCGATCCCGGTGCCCGGACTGCGCGACCTGCCCGCTTTGCTGGCCGCGGTCAATCCGCATTACGATGGTTATGTGTTGAACTACGGGGCCGTGCGCGCGGCCGGTCGGGCCGCGGCGGGGCGCGGCCTCTGCTTGCGCACCGACGTCTACAAACCGGCTTATGGCGACAACCCGAACCGAGGGTCATTTCAGGTGTACGGCGCGGCGGAGGCAGTCCGGCTCGGCGCGCACGCCGTCATGAACATGCTTTACGTCCACCATGAAGAGGAGGACCGGATTTTCGCGGAGGCCGCCACCCTGATCAGCGAGGGCCACGCCGCCGGGCTCCCCGTGATCCTCGAGTCGCTGCCGTTCGGGATCGGGCGACCCGCCGACTACACGCCGGAAAACATCGCGTTCGCCGTGCGCGCCGCCGCGGAACTCGGCGCCGACATCGTCAAAACCGCCTACCCAGGCGACAAATCCGCCTTCGCCGAAATCGTCGCCTCGGCCCTCGTACCCGTCATCGTCCTGGGCGGCGCCCCCACCGACGATGAACGCACCTTCCTCCAAAGCGTGCGCGACGCCATCGACGCCGGCGCCTCCGGCATCGCCATCGGTCGCAACGTCTGGGCTCACCTTGATCCTCCCAAAATGGCGCACGCCCTCAACGCCATCGTCCACGGCGGCGCCAGCGTCGAGGCGGCTTGGGCCAGGCATTGAAGTCGCATCCCACTCCGAGGTTCCAGCGTTCGCGTCGAACTCCAACAAGCAAACCAAGAACCAAGAACCAAGAACCAAGAACCAAGAACCAAGAACCAAGAACCAAGAACCAAGAACCAAGAACCAAGAACCAAGAACGAAATAAACCGCACCGCCCAGCTTCCCAGGATGTGAGGGTGTGTGTAGAGAGTGGTTCCGCGGGTGATTTCGTCTGCGACGTGTATCGGCTGGGTTATTATGGTGGGCTTGGGGCGCGGCGAATGCGGTCGTACGGTCCGGTGGCGGGGCGTCGGCAGGACGACCCGCCGATTGGTCTGAAGCGGGTGCGCGACTGCCGGTGGGAGGCGAGTCTGGCGATCGAGATCGGGCCGGACTGGCTGAGCGGCGTCTATTTGGCGAAGCTGTCGGCGGCGGGGCCGGACGGGGCGCAGAGTTACGCGATTTTTATTGTGCGCGACGACCGGCGGGCGGACGTGATTTTCCAGTGCAGCGACTTCACGTGGCAGGCGTACAACCGGTGGCCCGATCAATTTTCGCTCTACGACGACGGAAAGACTGGCTGGTACTGGGGCGGCGGCGTGCAAGTGAGTTTTAACCGCCCGTACGGGTTGTACTGCCAGGATATTGTCGACGCTCGTGGCGCTTTGGGGGCCGGCGAGTTTTTACTCTGGGAATTTCCCTTTGCCTACTGGCTGGAAGCCCAGGGGTATGATGTGACGTACATTTCCAATCTCGACACCCACGGTGATCCGGGCGGGCTCGATCGTGCGGCTGGCTTGCTCAGTGTCGGGCACGACGAGTATTGGACGATTGAAATGTTCCGCCACGTCGAGGCGGCCATTGCGCGCGGGTTGAGGGTTGGGTTTTTTCCGGGAATGCGGTGTGCGGGCGGATCGAGCTTGGCCCGGACGCGGGGGTCGACCTGATCCCGCCTTTGAGCGCGTGGGGGTGTTCGGGACGCCGGGCGGGACGCGCGAATTCGACTCCATGGCCTCGTTGAGGCACGAGCGCCCCTATGCCAACGAGCTCATGGGTGCCCACAGCACGGGGCCGGTCACGGGCGGGGCGGACTGGGTGTGCCGGCGGCCCGAGCATGGGGTTTTCGCCGGGACCGGAATGAAAGAGGGACATGGGATTCCCGGGCTGGTCGGTTGGGAATGGCACGGCGATCCCGCTCCCATCCCCGGCTTGGAAATCGTGGCCGGCGCACCGACCCAAAGCGCGCCCTGCGTGCCGAATGGCGGCGAATTTACGGCCACGGTGTACCCCGGTCCGAACGGGAATTTCGTTTTTAATGCCTCGACCATCTGGTGGGCCGATGGCCTGAGCGCGCCACCCGGCTACAGGCGCCCGGCCGTCTACACCCGGCCGCAAGGCCCGGATCCCCGAGTGCAACAAATCACCCGCAACGTGCTCGATCGCATGATCGCCATGCGGCCGAACGGATAGTTCTGAAGTGGGAAATACATAAACCTGTCAAAGTTGATGCCGCCACTCGGAGTGAAGACAACGAGCACCCAAGGATTGCCCTCGTAGCGAGCCGCCTTGTCGCCGACGTGATGCTCGTAGCGGGGGTAGGCCGCCATGCCGGTGCTGGCAAAAAATGGCTGGTTTCGGGCCAAATCTTAAAAGCGCTTCCCGAAACTTCCGACCGTCCAGTTTCATAATGACTCCTCGGTGATAGTATTATTCTGCGACCGTCACCAACTGTGCTGGGTATGCGACGGTTGTAGAACCGGGGCAGCTGCTGCCCGGAGGGGCGGGGCTTCAAGCAGGGCATTCATGGTGTATTTTTTAGCGATGAAAGGATCCGGATCCAAGCCCACTGTGGGCAACGGTGCGTGGGCGGTCAAGGAGGAGAGGCAGGCCAAGGTGGATTAACTCAGCTTTGTCGGACTCGGGCCGGGCACCAATTCCACTTTCACACCCGAGTGAGACGAAGTAGCACCAAACGCAAGCACGCAACATCCTCCTGCCGCGTCAGCGGCAAAATTTAGCAAGCCCGGCCCTTGAGGGCCGGGTTGTGCGCGACCCCAAGGTTTCAAGCCGCGGCGCGGCGTTCATTATCAGGTTTCGGGCTCGATTTTCGCGGCCGCCGCTACGCGGCTCGACAACGTTGTGCCACGCGGGAGCCCGGCCCTCACGGGCCGGGCTCCCTCTGGTGGACCGCTCACGCGGTCCCTGGAGATTGTCCATTTTTCGTGCTTTTGCCTGAGCGGAACGACGTTTCAGGCGGATGAGCGAAGGCGGCATTGCGGTGGGACGCGACCTCCTGGGCGCGTCGGCGGTGAAGGCGCCTGATCTGGGAACGGTCTCCACTTCTCGAGTGATTGTCGCGTGATTCACGCCCGGAGAATTTTTCCCATTACGGCGTTTTCCCACTTCACGAATTCTGGCTTAGGGCGTCGCTTGAGAAGGCGAGAAGGAGCTCCTTTCACCACGCCCCCACCGCCGACGAGCCCGGGAGGTCTCGTCCCACCTCCAGCCACAAACGCCCGCCGAAACTTGTTGGCAAAGTTCGCCAGCCTTGCTGATTCAATGCGCTTTGACAATAGATGACCACGCTGCCGAGGCGTAATATCATCCGCGCTTGGCAAGACTCTTGGTAGAAATATGGACAAACTCCAGGGACCGCTCACGCGGTCCATGGGACTGCGAAGATGTGGCTGTCCCCTTATCGACACACTTACTACTTTGTCGGACTTCGGCCAGGCACCAATTCCACTTTCGCACCGGAGTCCGACAAAGTGGAATTAATGGCCGGCGTCGCGGTTATCTTGAGGGTCTTGCTCCGGAGGAGTCTAGCTCGCTCCACTCGGTTCGACGCAGGAATGGCCGACCAGAGATGGGGGATGCCTCAATCAAGTTCGATGGCGATGCATTTCAGATAGCGTGCTTCCGGAAAGGTGGCCGGGTGGTCGGCGGCGTGGGTGGAGGTCCAGAGTTCGCGAAACGGCCGGCCCGTGTGGCGGGCGGTGCGCCGGACGGTGGCGAAGAAGGTGGCCTCATCCACGTGGGCGGAGCAGGAAGCAGCGACCAGGATGCCGTGCGGTCGCAAGTGCGCGAGGGCGTTGGCGTGCAGATTGGCGTACGCGGCGAGCGCGCGGCCGTGTTCCGACTCGCGGCGGGCGAGTGAGGGCGGGTCGACGACAATCAGGTCAAATCGGGCCGGCGACGGGCGCGCCAGCCAGTCAAAGGCGTCGCCCTGCACCGTGTGGTGCCGGCAGGCGGTGACGGCCGGGAAGCGATTGCGGTTGAGGGCGAAGTTGCGGCGCGCGCTTTCCAGGGCGTGATCCGAGAGGTCGAGGTCGGTGACCGAGCGTGCCCCGCCCCGGGCGGCGTAGAGCGAGAATCCCCCGGAGAAACTGAAGGCATTGAGTGCCTCGCGGCCGGCAGCGAGCGATTCGAGGCGCGCCCGGTTTTCGCGCTGATCGAGAAAAAAGCCGGTCTTTTGCCCACGGCACACGGCGGCCTCGAAGCGCAGGCCGTTTTCGTGGAAAACGACGACTTCCCCAGGGTTGTCGGACATGGAGGTCAGGAATCCTTCCGAGCGGCCGTATTTCTGCTGGGCCAGGTCGACGACGTTTCGGCTGAGCCTCAGGACGAGAGTGTCGGCCCACGGCATCGCGTGTCGGAAGATCGGGACAAGATGGGCGAGTCGCGGGAACCAGACGGCTGAGTACAACTTGATGACCAGAGTGCGCGCGTATCGGTCGAGAACCAAGGCCGGCCAGCCGTCGCTTTCTCCGTTGATGAGGCGGAATCCGTCGGTGTGGCGCGCCGGATCGTGCGGCACATCCGCGGGGGTCTGGCCCGCGGTCCCGTCGGCGCTGGTGCTGGAGAGGGCAAACAACTCGCGGCGGCGGTCGAGGGCTAGGGCCAGCCGCTGCCGCCACCAAGCGTCATCAATGGTCAGGGGGTCGCCCACATGGAGAATGCGCACGCGGATCGGGGAGTCCGGATCGTAAAACCCGAGGGCGAGGAAACGATCACGGCGATCGTAGATGACAGCGAGTTCTCCGGCCGTTCCTTGCCGATTTTGATCCCGGATGGCGCGGTCAAATACCCACGGATGGCCGGAGCGCACGGCAGCCTCGGCCGCGGGGGCGAGACGCAGCTTGAGACGCGGACTGGCGGCGGGCGGCATGGCAGCGGGAGGCGTCAAGGGGTCGCGAGGCGCGCGACACGCTGGCCGAGTCCGCAAAATATTTCGTACGGGATGGTGCCCGCGCGGGTGGCGAGCTCGGTGGCGCTCGGACCCGGCCCACCGAGCAACGTGGCGACATCCCCCGGTTGCACGTCATCAGGCGCCTCCACCATGATCTGGTCCATGGTGACCCGCCCGAGTACCGGGCATCGGCACCCGCCCAACCAGACCCACGCTCCTTGGCCGGACAGGTGGCGCGGGTAGCCGTCGGCGTATCCGGTGGCCAACGTGGCGACCCGGGTCGGGCGCTGTGTGATGAACGTTCGACCGTAACTCACGCCGTGGCCGGCGGGCAGCGTGCGTGCGAGCATGACCCGTGTCTGCCATCGGACAGCTTCGCGCAGGCCTTCCTGGATTTCGGGCACCGGTGACACGCCAAGCAACATCAGACCCGCGCGCACCCACTCGGGGCCGCAGCGCGATTGCGTCAGAGTGCCGGCGCTGTTGGCGATGTGATGGTGGTCGACCACCTGTCCGGCCTGCGTCAGTGCGTCGAGCAACGCCCGATACCGCGCCAATTGTGCGCCGGTGAACCCACGGTCTTCATCGGCGCTCGGACAATGCGAGGCCACCGAGTCGAGCCAGACGCCCGGAAGGGAAGCTGCCTCCCGAATTTCCGAAACCACGTAACTTGAATCGTCGCTCACCAGTCCCATCCGCCCCATTCCCGTGTCGAGCACAAAGTGGATCGGCACTCGTCGGCCCGCTGCCACCGCCAGACGGCTGAATTCGCGGGCTTCCTCCGCGCTGGACACGGCAGGGATGACGCGGAAGTCGGCGCCGACGACCGCAGCCCGCTCCGCCGGCAACGCCGTGCTCAACAGGTAAATCGGGTGGCCCGCGGCCATCCGGTGCACATCGCGCGCCTCGTCCAGCGTGGCCACGGCAAACGCATCTACCCCGCCCGCCGCCAGCGGCGGCACCACCGCCTCAACCCCCAGTCCGTACGCCCCCGCCTTCACCACCGCCATGACTCCGCCTGCTCCACCTACCCGCTCGCGGGCCACCGCCACATTGTGCCTCAAGGCGCTGGCACTCACTTCCACCCACGTGCGGCGGAAGATGGCTTCGGAGGGGGTCGGAGTCGTCGGGTCGGGCATGCGTCGGTGGTCGATGGTCGGCAGTCGGAATTCGGAGGGCGAGTGTCCTCGGGGGGCGGAGGATGACAAGTGGGCAGGAGGGATCGGACGGCTCGGAAACGAGAGCCTCGCCGAACTTCTTTCAGGCTCCGCTTCCTCGAAATGAATGGGCCCGTTTGGCCTCAGCGGCCTCAGTGGAGGACCGGAGTCCGTGAGGGAGGGTCGATAAAGGGACAGGCACATTGGCGTATCCCGGCCTGGTATAGTGATAATCCATCGATCCTGTGGCAGTTGCAGCCAAAATGCGCCGGCATAGGTGAACCGGTTCAAAGGTCGGTTTCTCGAGTCGTTGGAGCAGGAGAGTCGCCCAGGGGTGGTCGAGGACGAGGACGAGGACGAGCGGAGGGGAGGATGGATGGTTGAAAGTGACGAACAATCCCGCGGGCGGAAAAGACCTGTTCAGGATGCTTGGAATCGTCCTCGCCCTCGAATGGGGCGCTCCGCTCACCGCCCTGCCCCCACATCCGTCACACGGCCAGTCCATCGTGCCCCGCCGGTTTTGGACTGAATACCGAACACTTCTGAACACTGAACACCCATTACCGCCCACCGCCCACCGCCCACCGACCGCCGACCGCCGCCCACCGACCGCCGCCCACCGACCGCCGGCCGCCGACCGCCGCCTTTCCTCTGGTCCCGAAGGATTTTCCCGCTAGAAGGTGACGGTCATGGAGATCAAGACGGATGATTATGAAAAGCTGGGCGCGTTTTATTTGGGGCGCGAGTACGATCCTGGGGCGTCGGCGTTGCGGGATTCGCTGGTGTTGTATGACAGCAAGGATTTGGTGACGCACGGGGTGGTATTGGGCATGACTGGGTCGGGGAAGACGGGACTTTGTTTGAGTCTTTTGGAGGAGGCGGCCATCGACAACATTCCGGCGATCATCATCGATCCGAAGGGGGATTTGCCGAATTTGCTGCTGACGTTTCCCGAATTGCGGCCCGGGGATTTCCGGCCGTGGATCAACGAGGACGATGCGGCGCGGAAAGGGCAGACGGCGGACGCGTATGCGGCGGCGCAGGCCGACCTCTGGCGGCGCGGGCTGGCTGAGTGGGGTCAGAGCGGTGCGCGGATTTCGGCGTTCCGGGAGAGGACCGACATGGTGGTATACACTCCGGGGAGCAATGCGGGCATTCCGGTGAGCATCCTGAGCAGCCTGGACGCGCCGCCATTTGAAGTCGTCGACGATGGCGAACTTTTTGGTGACCGGATCGAAAGCACGGTCTCGAGCTTGTTGGCGCTCATCGGGGTGAGCGCGGACCCGCTGCAAAGCCGCGAGCATATTTTGCTGAGCACGATTTTCGGCACGCATTGGCGGAAGGGGGAAGACCTGACATTGGCGCGGTTGGTTCAGGAGATTCAGACGCCGCCGTTTGGACAGGTGGGCGTGGTCGATCTCGAGAGTTTCATGCCGGAGAAGAAGCGCGTGGAACTGGCCATGGGCATGAACAGCCTGTTGGCGGCGCCTGGATTTCAGGCGTGGCTGAGCGGGGTGTCGCTGGACATTTCCAAGCTCCTGTACACTCCGGAGGGCAAGGCGCGCCTGGCGATTTTCAGCATCGCCCACCTCGGTGATGCCGAACGCATGTTCTTCGTGAGTCTGTTGCTCAACCAGATGGTGGGTTGGATGCGACTGCAGTCGGGCACCACCTCGCTGCGGGCGCTCCTCTACATGGATGAGGTTTTCGGTTATCTGCCGCCGACGGCGAATCCGCCGAGCAAAAAACCAATGCTCACTTTGCTCAAGCAGGGGCGCGCCTTCGGAGTCGGCGTGCTTCTGGCGACGCAAAATCCGGTGGATCTCGATTACAAGGCGCTTTCGAACATGGGGACATGGTGGCTCGGGCGGCTGCAGACGGAGCGTGACAAGGCGCGCGTGCTCGACGGTCTGGAGGGTGCGGCGGCGGCGCAGCAACACGGGTTCAACCGCGCTGAGATGGACCGCCTGCTGTCTGGGCTCGGCAACCGCGTGTTCCTGATGAACAACGCCCACGAAGACCACCCCGTCGTCATGCAGGTCCGGTGGTGCCTCAGCTATCTGCGTGGCCCGCTCACACGCACACAGATCAAATCGTTGATGGATCCGCGGCGCGAGGCACTGGTGCCCGCCGCCGCATCCCCGGCGATGGCTAACGGCGTGACGGGGCGGCCGGTCTCGGTGGCGGCCGCCGCCGCTCCAGCCTCCCAGGGGGGAGTGCCGGTGACGGGCACGGCGGCTTCACCCCATGCCCGCCCGGCCGTGGCCAAGGCCATTCGCGAGTATTTTCTTCCGGTGGTCGGGCCTCACGCTGCCGGTCATCCGGTGGTGGGGGTGCCGCACGTCGTGCGCGCCGCGGAGATCGGGTTCGTTGACGCGAAGAAGGGATTGAACTGGAAACACAAGGTCATCGTGCTCGATCCGCTCTCGGCGGGACAGACGGCCTTTGATCTTCCTGGCACAATCATACTCGAGGGAAGCGGGGTGGAGGCATGGGCGGCCGCCCCTGATCCCGCGACGACTGCGTGGCGTCCGGTGCCGGCGTTTGCGATGCAGGCGGCGGCGTACAAGCCATTGAAGTCCGAGTTTGCCGACTGGTGTTATACCAATCAAGGGTTGCCATTGATGTTCGCCGAGGAGTTGAACACCTGGTCCCGGCCGGGTGAGAGCGAGGGCGCGTTCCGCGCGCGACTGGGCCAAGCGGCGCGCGAGACGCGGGACCGCGCCGTCGAGGAATTGCGGGCGAAATACGCGCGTAAGGCGGCTCCGCTCGAGGAACGGCTTCGGCGTGCCGAGGCCGCGGTGGAGAAGGAAAAAGATCAACAAAAGGGCGCTTGGATTCAGACGGCCGCTACGATTGGGGGCAGCGTGCTGGGGGCGTTGCTCGGCCGCAAAGGGGCCGGTCTCGTTCGGCGATCGTCGACCACGGCCACCGTGCGTCAGGCCAGCAGCGCCTGGAAACAGCAGGGCGATGTCGGTCGCGCGCAGGATACGGTCGCAGCGATCCACCAGCAGCTCGATGCCCTGGACACCGAATGCGCGGCGGAAATGCAGGCGCTCCAAGCCACGCTTGACCCGGCCAGCCTGCCGTTGCGGCGCGAGACGATTTCCCCGCTGAAGAAGAATATCGTGGTCACGGCGATCGGGCTGGCCTGGCTCCCGTACTTCCAAGTCAGCGAATCGGCCCTGGAACCGGCGTGGGAGGCGAATCGATAGCACCCGCCGGGGCCTGGCGGGCTACGGATGGTTCCGCCTCAGGGGGTTGGCGGCGGGGGCTTTTGGAATGACGTCAGCAGGAGGAGCACGGCCGCCACAGTGATGCAGGAGTCGGCGACGTTGAAGCTTGGGAAAAACGGGTCGCCGCTGAGGCGTGCATAGGTTTCGCCGAGTCGAAAGCGCAGGAAGTCGACGACGTAGCCGTGGACGAGGCGGTCGGTCAGATTGCCGACGATGCCGGTCAGGAGCAGAGTGGCGGCGAGTTTGCCGAGGCGGGTGGGGAAGACGTTGCGGCGCCACATCCAGGTGATGGCGATGAAGGCGGCGAGGGAAATGGATCCGAAGATGTAATTTGACCACGCGCCGCCGTTGAACCGCCCGAAGGCGATACCCGTGTTGTGAAGTCGGTGGAGCCAGAAGAACCCGGGAATGACTTCGATGGTTTCGTGGAAATCGGCGGTGGAGGGATCGTGATTGAGCGTGCGTCCGAAGAAACGGCCGACCTGGAACCCCTCCGCGTCCGGGTCATCGAAGCGGGCGACCGTCCACCATTTGGTGACTTGATCGAGGATGTACAGCGGGAGCGAGAGAAAGAGGAGCCAGCGGCGCATGGTGGGGACGGGGAACGGGGCGTTGGGAGCGGTGGGTGTGTCTGCGTGAGTCGTGGACGGCTGAGGCTGTGGGCGATGATCGAGGGACGGCTGCGACGATGATGCCGATTCCTCGAGGGTGGCGGCGCGTTTCGGATCAACGGGAAGGGGGGAGGGCAGAGGAGATGCGGCGAACTGGCGGGCTTCGCATTCCATGGGAGAGGCAGCGTACCCGTGGGCCAGGCATTCGGCAAGGTAGCGGTGCAAGAAGGGACGCAGCCCACCCAGTCGCTCGCATTGGGCGGTATGCACGAGCTCGTGGGCCAGGACCGTCGGGTGATTCCAATCCGGGTGAAGGAAAATCGAATGCCCGAGACACAGACCGATGGTCTCAGTAGCCGGGAACCCCAGGCAGCTGGCCAGCCGCAGGAGCCAGCGGGGACCGGGAAGCGGGAGACTCGAGGTAACCATGACGCGCACCTGGTCGGGGCGGCAAACTCCAAGACAACGAGCGATCTGGCATTCCGAGTCGTCGAGCGGGCGGCCGAGTCTCGACGCGCGACTGGCAACGCCTCGCGCCCACCAACCGAGGGCGGGCGAGATGGGCGCGAGAGCGGCGTGCCAAAAATGAAATCGATTTAGGCTCAACGCAATAAGTCACGATGGAGGCGGTCGCTGGTCGCCGTCAGGGAGCGGCCAAAACCACCTCGGCGCAGCGCCTGCAGAGAACCGGATGGGCCGCGCAGGTCCCCACGTTGGGAAGGTGGCGCCAGCAGCGTTCGCATTTGGGGAGCGATGTGAGGGCGGCCTGGACGCGCAGTTCTCCTCCTGCGGCGGCCGGGACCAGAGTGAGATCGCTCACGATGAGGAATTCGGCGACTGTAGCGGCGTCGTCGAGGAGGCTGGCGAGCCGGTGATCCGCCGGGATGTGCAATGTGACGGCGGCCTCGTTGTTGCTGCCCACGAGCTTGGCCTGGCGCAGTTTTTCGACCTCGCGTTGGATGGATTCGCGGGCAAGGAGCAAGGCGTCGACGACGGGCGTGGACGTGGCGGTTTCGAAGGCGGGATCGGGATCGGGAAAGTCCTCGAGATGCACGGAATCCGTATGGCCGGCGTTCTCCCAGGCCTCGTCGGCGGTGAAAGCGAGGATGGGAGCGAAGAGTCGGCAGAGCGCGGAGAATACGGCATGGATGGCCGTTTGGGCGCTGCGCCGCCTTGGGCTGTTTTCCGCGTCGCAATACATGCGGTCTTTGAGCAGGTCGACATAGAGCGCGCTGAGGTCGACGGCACAGAATTGGTTGAGGGCGATGAAGACGCGGCGGAATTCCAGCGCGTCATAGGCGGTGCGGCATTCGCGGACGACTGCGTGGAGCCGCTCAAGCGCCCAGCGGTCGACCAGGGTGAGTTGGTCGTTGGGGACGGCATGGCGGGCGGGGTCGAAGCCGTGGAGGTTTCCGAGCAAGATGCGGAGGGTATTGCGAATGCGGCGGTAGGCATCGGTCGTCTGGTCGAACAATTCGAGCGAAAATGGCACTTCCTCGCGGTAGTCGACGCTGGCGGCCCACAGGCGCACCAGATCGGCGCCGAACTTGTTGTAAAAGAATTCGGCGTTGATCGGTTTGTCCCCGGACTTGGAGATTTTTTCGCCGGTGGAGTTGTCGATGACGAATCCGTGGGTGAGGACGCGGCGGTAGGGGGCGGCGCCGCGCACGATCACGCCGAGCATGAGGGATGACTGGAACCAACCCCGATGCTGGTCGGTCGCCTCAAGGTACAAGTCGGCCGGAGCCTCGCCGAGTTCGGGTCGGCGGCCGAGCACGGCGACGTGACTCGAACCGGAGTCGATCCAGACGTCCAGCGTGTCGCGGCCGCGCGTGACGGTGTCGGGCAGGCCGGCGAGGGCGGCCCACTCGGCGTCGGATTTTTCGAACCAGGCGTTGGTGCCGAGTTCGGCGACGACATCGGCCACGCGGCGGGCCACCTCGGCGCTGAGGATCGGCTGGCCGTCGCGGTCGTAGAAAACCGGCAGGGGCACACCCCAGGCGCGCTGGCGGCTGATGCACCAGTCAGGCCGCGCCTCGACGGTGCCATAAATCCGGTTTCGTCCCCAGGACGGAATCCATTCGACTTCGTCGATGGCCTGAAGGGCGCGCTGGCGAACGTCGTCGATGCGAATAAAAAACTGAGGGACCGAGCGAAAGATGATGGGGGTTTTGGACCGCCAGCAGTGCGGGTATTGATGGACGTATTTTTCGCGGGCGAGCAGGGCACCCGACTCGCGGAGCCGCGTGATGATCGGTTCGTTGGCGTCAAAGACGTGTTGGCCGACCAGGAAGTCGAGGCCGACCTCGGCGGTGAAGCGACCGAGGTCGTCGACGGGCGAGAGCAGGCCGAGGCCATGATCGCGGCCGGCGTTGTAGTCATCGGCGCCGTGGCCGGGGGCGATGTGGACGGCCCCCGTGCCCGTTTCCGCCGTCACGAAGAGCCCGGTGATAACCTGGGACGTACGGGGCAGGAACGGGTGTTGGGCTTGTCCGCCCGCGAGGGCAGCGCCCTTTGCGCGGCGCACCTCCCGGTCCAACTGCAATCCCGTCTTCCGTTGAAATTCCTCCAGCAGGGAGGCGGCCACCAGGAACTGACCCGCCGGCGAGCCCTCGCGACTGAAAGCGCCGACGACGTATTCAAATTCCGGGTGGAGGGCAATCCCAAGGTTCGATGGGAGGGTCCACGGCGTGGTTGTCCAGATGACGTAGTGGAAGTCGACGCCCAGGCCCGGAAAAGCGACAAAGATGGCCGGAGACGACTTTTCCTTATACTCGACCTCCGCTTCGGCCAACGCGGTCTGCGCGCCGTAGCTCCAAAGCACCGGGCGCTGCGACTGGTAGACCAGGCCTTTCTCGACGCAAATCGCGAAGACCCGGATGATGTCCGCCTCGTAGGCGCGGTCGAGGGTCAAATAGGGGTTTTGCCAGTCACCAAAAACGCCGAGTCGCCGAAAACTCGTGCGCTGGATGTCGATAAACTGGCGCGCAAACGCTTCCGCGCGTGTCCGAACCTCCGCCGGGCTCAATCCGGCAGCTTCCTTCACCACCTTGAATTCGATCGGCAGTCCATGGCAGTCCCAGCCCGGCACGTAGGGCGTCTCGAACCCGGCCATGGTGCGCGCCTTGAGTACCAGATCCTTGAGGATTTTATTGAGCGCCGTGCCCATGTGCACGTCGCCATTAGCAAACGGTGGGCCATCGTGCAGGACAAACCGCGGCGCGCCTTGGGCCCGACGCCTCGCCTGGATGCGGTCGTAAAGCCGACTTCGCTCCCACTTCTCCAGGCGCGCGGGCTCGCGCTTCACCAAGTCGGCGCGCATCGGGAACTCCGTCCGGGGCAGCAGAACGGTGTGCTTGTACGTTTCGGCCGGACTGGCGCCGGTGGATGGTGGCTGGCTCATGGATCAATCGCACGACGGCCAAGTCAGCCGCCGAAAAAGAAAAGTCGGCATCGTAATCCGAGTCGAGCGCGGGGCAAGGGGGAAGGGGCAAGGGGTAAGGGGCAACGGGGATGAGGTTGATGGGGCGGGGCGATCGGGGAACGGGGCACTCGAGGACGAGACGAGCGGATCAATACACCAGTCCGAAAGCCTTCGGCTCCCTCTGCCTGACGCAATCTTGATTTGTCCTTTATAATCCAACAATTGCTTCAACGGATGAAAACGCCCTGCGCCGCGGCCGGCACTGGAATACTTGAAGTGGCCTTCAGGATGCTGCAGTGTGGAGTGTGCTGCTTCCTTTTGAATTCACGGCGTGCGAGGAGGTGGGCGGCTCCATGGCACGCCGGGAAGATTTCGCCGGAGGCGGCCTCCGCGATCAAGAATGAAGACTCAAATGCTGTGTTCCGGCTGGGGCCGAAGGTATCCCGGGTGGGTGGCGATTTTATCCGCTTTGGCGGGTCTCTGGTTGCCGGGTCGCGGGCAGACGTGGCATCGGATGGAATCCGGGACTCCAAACGACCTGACGGCGGCGCATTTTGCGGATGCGCGGCACGGGTATGTTTGCGGGACCTTCGGCACGCTGCTGCGGACGGTGGATGGGGGAGTGACGTGGACCAGGGTGCCGACGCCGGTGAACGCGAGTTTCGTCAGTGTCGCCGCAAAGTCCGCGGAGGAAGTACTGATTGGGCGGGTGGGCCTGTATCGGACGAAGGATGCGGGCGGGCAGTGGGACAGGGATGTCGGTGGATACGATTCATTTTCAGGGTCCATTTTCGACATTCTTTTCACGTCAGAGAACGAAGGAGTCTTTACTAAAGGCGGAGGGATCTTCGCGACTAGTGATGGTGGCGACCAGTGGGGTCTGGTCCTCGGCACAGAATTGTTCCTCGATGACTTGCAACGCGCTGGGGAGGACGTGCTGTTTGCCACCGGAGGCATTTCCTATTCGGAAATCTTTGGATTTACGAGTCGGGGCGACATGGCGCGCTCGCGGGACGGCGGGCTGAGTTGGGAAGCTCTCGTGCAGCCCGATCTCAACGAAATTCACGCTTCGGTCTGGTTTGACCACCAGAGCGGAATAGTCTTCACGTTCACGAACAAGGCGCATCGGACGCGAGACCAGGGGGACACATGGGAATTAGTGAGCGACGAGATGCGCGACGCCGAAGGCAATCCACTGCCAGCGATCATCATGGACGCGGCGCTCGATTCCGCGAACAAGATCGTCGCCGTGGATTTCGCCGGCAATTTCCTGGAGTCGTCGGATGGCAGCGTTTGGCAGGTGAGGCGGGGCAGCGGCGAGCCTATGGTCGCTATGACCGCACTGCCCGATGGCTCCCTGATCGCCGTGGGCAACGCCGGCCATATCTGGAAACGGTCCGCGCCGCCGCCCGCGTCGCCAATCTCTCCATTGGTCACAGGTATCGCTTACGATTACGCGAAGCGGATCGTGACCCTTCAGGCAGTCGGAACGCCGGGTCGCGCCTATCGAGTGGCGATTTCTCCCGATCTGGTCGGATGGGAGGGCGGTCAGAGCCACTTGGCCAGGGAATCGGAGTTCTCCATCGTGGTGGAGGTCCCTCGAGATGTGACCAGCACCTATTACCGACTCGAGGAATTGGCGGAGCCTGTCCGAGAGTGAGTGATCGCGCGATGGGCCGTCCTCATGGTTCGGGAGGTTGGTCGGGAGGGCCGATAAGCGACGGCGGCTGAGGCAGATGCCGGAAGGTCCGGGCCGGTTTGCCGAGGAGCCGGCGTATCATGTGCGATTCGAGCCGCAGGGTGGTGGCTAGGCGCCTCCAGAGCGAGTGGGCGGCGCGCGGTGGGCGGGAGCCTGAGGGATAGTGAAGGTGGACCGTCACTTGGCCGGCCTCCCGGCAGTCCTCAAGCCGTGTGTCCATCGGGGTGGCGTCTGGTGGTCCGGAGAGGGCATGGAACGAATCCGTGAGGAGCAGATATTCATCGGCCTGTACCGAGTTTTTCAGGAGCAGATGCGTCAGGATGACATCTTCCCCGGCGATCTCCTCGAACTGCCGCATTTGTTTCACGATGATCGTGCCGGTGTGGGCGATGACCTTCAGCCGGAGATCTCCGGCCTTCAGGCACGCGTCGCAGACGCAGATGGAACATTGGCTGACCAGCTCTCGTTCGCGGCTTCGAAAGGCCTCGAAAAACCCCTGAAGCTGCCGCAGTACCGCGGCTGCGCTGGTCCGTTCGCGCTCCTCGGTTGTCCCCACACCCTCATCCGCGAAGGCATAAAAAAGCGCCGCGTCACCTTCGAACTTGTTGAGGACCAGCGGCTGAGAGGAGGCGTCGATCACGCATTCCAACAGATCCGTGATAATCCGCTCGGCGTGGAGCAGGCTCATCCGGTGCAGGCGTATGAACTGCGTATAGCCGCTGATATCGACCAAGACGATGTGGGCGCGCCGGAGATTCATCCTCAGTGGGTAAGTTGATTAGCCCCAAAGGACGACCGAGAACATCAAAATAATGAACCGCCATTCCCGGCCATCGCACTTTCTTTCAGGCAGTGTTCGGTCGTGCCGCCCGCCGCCGCCGGCGATTGAGCACGGCGGATTTTTGCACGGTTGTAAGGTAGGGTTTCACTGGGAGTGGCGGGCTGGGGCCGCCATGGAACCGAACAGGTTTTGACATTGCGAGCGACCGGTCTGAGTCGAATGCTCGAGTCAGTATGGCGGTCTTAGCCCGCCACTCCCAGTCGTCCCCCGATTTTTTCATGCTTTTTTCGCCCGTGCAAAAATCCGCCGTGGC
>JBJXFS010000265.1:0-14415 GCA_046155625.1 Verrucomicrobiales bacterium
TACTGACTCGAGCATTCGACTCAGACCGGTCGCTCGCAATGTCAAAACGTGTTCGTTTCCATGGCGGCCCCAGCCCGCCACTCCCAGTGAAACACTACCTTACAACCGTGCAAAAATCCGTCGTGCCCTTCGCAGAGAGGGCGTTCCGCCCCGAAAAGCTGGGATGCCCCCGGCAGTGCGAAAACCTTCGGCTCCCTCTGTTTTATGCAATCTTGATTTGTCGTTTATAATCACAGCGTTGCATCAACAGATGAAAACGCCCTCAGTTCCCATCCTTCGTCAGCTTCGCTCACTTCGTGAGAAAACCTTTCCATTGGTGCATGAATGGCTCTATAATTCCCATATGGAATACGAAACTCCATTGCCTGCCGGGCTGCTGTCTCCCCAGGACATGTCCTTTTTGTGCGATGTTTTGGAGAAGGGCGGGCACGCCGACGCGATTCGTCGGCTGGTTGAAGATGACGCTTCGCTGATGACAATTCTTGAACTCCCGGAGGTGCGGCGGGCGGTGATTGAGTCGCCCTCACTGGTCGGAATATCACCCATGCTGTACTTTTTAATAGTAGTGCGCCATGTTTTTGGGAGCGGCGGCATGCATTCGATCGGCCTGACGCGCTATGTGGCTGCCATTCTCGCCTCCCGGGTCAAGCAACCACGCTCGCCCGAAGGCGACGACCTCCTGCCGGACTACGCGGCCGATTATATGGAGCGAGCCACCGCCGCGGCGCGAGTAGTCGGCTGCCAAGCGGGCGAAGCGTTCGCTTGGTGGAAGGCGGCCGGCGACCACTTCCTCGTGCTCACCGGGCTTTTCCCAGCGTATTTGGAGACGCGGTGCGAGCGACGCGGTGCGCCTTCGCTCAATTTTTACGAGCAGTTTGGCGCTCAGAGTTATCGCACTGCGGCCGATCACCCGCAGGCGCGAAGGCGCGGGCTGTCGCCCATTTTGCACGACCTCTCAGACTCGTTCTCGGACGCGCGCCGGGCGCTCAATCGCGCCGCGGAAGAGTATCTCTTCTTGGCCAACTGATCGGGCTCCCGGCTCACACCCTCAGGAAAATCCGCCGCGAATACAGGAACCACGCCAGGGCCATGCTGAGCAGGACCACGAGGGAGGCAATCCACACTTCGCCCCAGTGACCCAATGCTGCTGTAATAGGCCCACCGCCAAGGCGTTCCGCGATCTTTTTATAGTCCACGAAGTAATGAGTCAGGTACAGGGTGATAGGATTCATTCCGATCCACACGAACGGGGTGGCCCATCGCCGGACGCCCGCCACTTCGATCAGCCAGTAGAACGCTCCCAAGAGCAAACAACTGTAGCCTCCGGCCACCAGGACGAATGATGAGGACCACAGGTTCTTGATCACTGGAAACTGAACATGCCAGATCCACCCGAGCACGGTCAGAATCACCCCCGCCCCGACCAACCCCCTTGCTGATGCCTCCGTAACACCACAAGCCTAGCAAATACAGCACTGCCGCCCGGACCAACAGCTTCCGAAACGTCGCCGCTCGCCCTCGCACAGCCAACGATTTTTCTAGCGAAAACACCGACGAGACTCCGGCGAGATAAACGAATAAAGGGAATATAAGATCAAGAAAATGAAAACCTTCCCATGGCACGTGGCTTAATTGGCCCGCGAATCCCTGAGCCCACGGCGCCTGCGAGGCTTTTCCGACCGCGGCGGCCACTTCCTCCATGCCCAGAATCCAAAACATGTCGAATCCGCGCAACGCATCCAAGGATCCCAGTCGCTGGCTGATCGTCGCGCACGACACCACAGAATTCTCCGTCGCCATCCACGCGAGGCTAGGGAGTGGCGATTCCGTTGGCAAGCCTGTTCATCAATCGGCGAATCCAAACGCAGAATCAGGTTGCGGCACACCGCATTGCTTTCTACGGACATCCTTGCATGATGGCACTCACCGATTCGCTGCTAGCCTGGTCATGGCCGACCGGAACTGACCTCCTCAATGCCCTGCCGATCATTCTCTCGCTCATTATTATCGAGGGCTTGTTGAGCGTGGACAATGCCCTCGGCATCGCCGCCATGGCCAATCACCTGCCGGGCCGCCAGAAGGCCCAAGCCTTGCGATGGGGGATCATTGGCGCCTATGCCTTCCGGGGTCTGGCCCTGCTCTTCGCATCCTTCATCATCGCCAATCCATGGCTCAAAATCGCTGGGGCTGCCTACCTGATCTACCTCATGTGCCGGCACTTCACCCAGCACCGACACGTCGAGCAAGAGGGGGCGGGCGAAGCGGCCGCGAGTTTGGCGGGTCGTGGATTCTGGGCAACCGTCGCCTCAATCGAACTGATGGACTTAAGCTTGAGCGTCGACAATGTCGTGGCAGCGGTCGCTCTCAGCGACGAGTTTTGGGTCGTTTGCACCGGCGTTTTTATCGGGATTCTGACGCTGCGATTAGTCGCCGGCTTCTGCCTCCCGCTGATTCAGCGCTTCCCGATTCTCGAGCAGACGGCCTTCATCCTGATCGGGTATGTCGGTCTCATTCTCGTGTTCGAACTCACCACTGACCTCGATGTGACGACATGGCAAAAATTCATCGGGATTCTGGCCATCATCGCCCTCACTTTGTGGTATGCCCGCAGCCGACCGCTCCAGAAGAGCCTCGACCCCGTGCTGATCGCCCTGCGGTGGCCGATGTGGTTGGTCGACAAGACGGTCGGCACGGTGTTCGCGCTGCTGGTCTGGCCGTTCCGAGCCGCTTGGCAGACGTGGAAAGGGCCGCACCCCGCCTCGAGCGAGTGACCCCAGGAATCCGGTGTCTTGTTCCAAAGTCCTTTTTGGCGAGACCGGCGCATCAGAAAGCCAGGCGGCTTTCAACCAAGCCGCGGAAAGAACGATCGCACGGCGGCTTCCGTCATCGATTCGAGCTCTTCCAACGCCTGCCCCCTCGCCTGAGCCACAAACGCGGCGGTGTCCGGCACGAACGCGGGTTCACACCGCTGACCGCGGTGGGGAACCGGCGCGAGATACGGGGCATCCGTCTCCAAAAAAAACGACCCCGCCACGGCCTTCCGCACGCATTCGCTCACCACTCCGGCATTTTTGTAAGTCACCACCCCGGTGAACGAAATCCGATGTCCCTCGGCCACCAACGGCTCAGCCTCCGGCCACCCGTCCAGGTAGCAATGGAATTGCGCCTTCACCCGCCCACCGCACTCGCGCACCATCGCCACCACATCATTCCAGCAGTCCGGGCCCCGATGATGCACGACCACCGGAAGACCGCGCGCCTCCGCGAGCGCCAACTGCGCTCGAAAGACGTCGGCCTGCCGAGCCTTGTAATCCGGCCAACTCACCCCCTCCGCCGGCGGATGAAAATAGTCCAGGCCACACTCGCCAATCGCCACCACCTTCTCATGGTGGCTCCACCTCTCCACCGCCTCCAGCCAGCCAGCCGCCGGTAACGCCATCACCTCGCATGGGTGAATCCCGACAGCCACAAATACCCCAGCGTTTCGCTCGGCCAAATCCAGCGCCCTCGGCCCATCCTCCAAATCCGTGGCCGGCACGATCATCCGCCCCACACCCGCGGCCTCGGCGCGCGCGATCACTGCGTCTTCCTCACTCGCAAATCGCCGGCTCACCAAATGACAATGACTGTCAATCCACATGCCCCCTGCAAACACCAAGGACCGTGGGTCCGCAAGCGCGGGAGTCGGTCATCGGAGATCGGAGGTCGGAGATCGGTCATCGGAGGTCGGGGGAGCCAGTTGGTGCCGGCCCCTAATTCTTCCCATTCCTCCCATTATTCCCATTCCTATTCCCCCCATTCCCCTTGAGTTTTCCGCCTTACCCTCAAACCTCACTGGATGGTTTCATGCTCTGGCTTGCTCCTCGGTTGGCTCAATGACCTGAACCCGGTGGCCATCCGGTTTGCCGACTGGCTGCAGATCCGGTGGTACGGGCTGGCTTACGTGGCTGGCTTTGCCGCAGCTTGGTGGGTCATGCGCTGGATGGCCCGAACCGGTCGTAGCGTGCTCCCGGAAAAGGATCTGGCCGATTTTGTCACGTTTACCGCGCTCTTCGGGGTGATGCTCGGTGGGCGGCTCGGCTACATGCTGCTTTACAATACTCGGGAATTTTTCCAAAACCCATTGATATTCTTTAAATTAGGTGGAGGCGGAATGGCCAGTCACGGCGGCATCCTCGGCATCGTGGTCTTCACCTGGTTCTACGCGCGCCGCAAAGACGTCAGCTGGCCCGGTCTCGGCGATTTGCTCGTCGTGGGTGCCCCGTTGGGCATCCTCTTCGGCCGGATCGCCAATTTCATCAATGGCGAGCTCTGGGGACACACCACCACTCGCGTCCCTTGGGCCGTCCAGTTCCCTCAGGAAGCCCTCGATCCCAGAGCTCACCCCAAACTGGAGGCCATCACCCACTCCCGCATCGCCGAGGTCCTTGGCTCCGACGCCGCCACCAAACGCCCCCACGAGTCGCTCACCCGCCTCTTGCGCGATGACGACCCGATCTTGCGCCCCACCTTGGAGGCCGGCCTGCCCACCCGCCACCCCTCCCAGCTCTATGAAGCCGCCCTCGAAGGACTTCTCCTTTTTCTCATCCTGTTCGCCGTCGCGAGGCGCTGGCCACGGCTCCCCCACGGCACCCTCACCGGATGCTTCTTCATCCTCTACAGCCTCTTCCGCATCATCGGCGAAATTTGGCGCGTCCCTGACTCCAACGGCCTCTCCTGGCTCGCCCCCCTCTCGCCCGGCCAGCAGTACTCGCTCCCCATGATCGCCATCGGCGCCCTCTTCCTCTGGCACGCCGCCCGCCGCCGGTCGTCCGCCCACCGCCCCCTCGCTCCCTTGTGAAAAATTTCACAAATTGCACTTGCTGGCAGGTGTCGGTGGGCGTTCTTCGTGAGGACGGGAATTTTCGCTATGACGATTGAGTATGTATCGGGAAAGCAGCCGCATCCACGGGAACGGCGGATGATTTTCAGGAATGTCGATCGGGTTGGCTGGGACAACAAGATCGAGGGCTATCTGCGGGATGGCGGGTACGAAATGCTGCGGAAGGCGGTGGGCATGGAGCCAGCGGCAATCACGGCGGAGGTGAAGGCGAGTGGCTTGCGTGGGCGGGGCGGGGCGGGCTTCCCGACTGGGGTGAAGTGGGGATTCATTTCTCCGGCGAACACGAAGCCGGTCTACTTGATTTGCAATGCCGACGAGTCGGAACCCGGCACTTTCAAGGACCGCTACATCCTGCACCAGGATCCTCATCAATTGATCGAGGGGATGGCGATCACCGCGCTGGCCGTGGGGGCGAAGGTGGCCTACATCTATGTTCGCGAAGAATTTCCCCAAGCTGCCACGATCTGCGAATACGCGATCTGGGAGGCGCACCAGAAGGGGTTATTGGGGCGCAATATTCTGGGGCGGCAGGGGTTTGATCTTGAGATTTACGTTCACCGGGGAGCCGGCGCCTACATCTGCGGTGAGGAAACCGGGTTGATCGAATCGCTGGAGGGAAAACGCCCGTATCCTCGGATCAAGCCACCGTACTTTCCGGCGGCGCTGGGGTTGTACATGTGCCCGACGATCGTCAACAACGTCGAGTCGTTGTGCCATGTGGTGCACATCCTGCGCATGGGCGGCTCCGAGTACGCCAAGCTCGGCACCCCCAATAACACCGGAACCCGCATCCTGTGTGTCTCCGGGGATGTGCAAAAACCCGGCTACTTCGAAGTGGAAGTCGGCAAGGTCACGATGGGAGAACTCATCCATGACCTCTGCGGCGGCTTAAAGCCCGGCCGCCACCTCAAGGCGATCATCCCCGGCGGCTCGTCGGCCAAAATCCTCAAGGGCGGTGAAAGGTACAAAATCAAGCGAGGCGCCGACATCGTCGAGTTGGGGCTGGAAGACATACCGATGGATTTCGACACGATGGCGGCCGCTGGATCCATGGCTGGCTCCGGCGGCGTGATCGTCATGGATGACACCCGCGACATCGCCTGGGTGCTGAACAACCTGAATGCGTTCTATGCCCACGAATCCTGCGGCCAGTGCACACCCTGCCGCGAAGGCAGTCTGTGGATGAAAAAAATCAGCGATCGCATCGTCGCCGGCCAGGCGTCGCCCGAAGACGTGGCTACCCTCGAGTCGGTCGCCTATCAGATCGATGGCAAAACCATCTGCGCCTTCGGGGAGGCCTGCTCGTGGCCCACCGAAGCCATCATCGCGAAATTCCGCGACGAATTGATCGCCCATACCCGCCCCGAACTCGCTGACGTGCCGAAAAACGAAGTGACCCGCTTGGCGGTCGCATCACTGTGAAATCCGGCGGAAGTGGCCACGGCCGCGACCGCTACGCATGAAACCGCCCGCTCAGGGTTCCGGCCCCGCCGGCAATTCGCTTTCCTTCGCCTCCTCCGCAGTAAACGCTTCGAAAAACCGTATCACCGCCGAATCCTCCGGCATATTCCAGGGCAGATTCCACCCGTGCCCGTAGAGGAATGCCAAAACCGCCGCCGTCACCACCAGCGCCATCACACTCAGCCGGGCCTGGGATCGCTGAAACCACGAAACTACCTCGTCCGAACGTCGCCGTCGCTCTCGCCAGTCAACGCGCGACTCCGGACGCATCAGGGTTAATTCCAACGTGACCGGAGGCACCAACTCGCGCCTCGAGATAAATCCCAACGGCTGCTTCTCCGCCAGTCGGTCACCATCAACCGGCGAAACCAGCCACCCGCCACAACACGGACACGGACCCGCCACCCCAGCCATCGACTCCGGCACACTCAACAGGGAGTCACAGGTGGGACAAGTAAACTGAATGGGCGAGGAATGAGCCCGCGGCACTTGCCCAATGACCTCCAAAGTCATCAATTACCTTACGGGGACCACACGGCATTGTCATGTGAAATTATTAATATTTCTTAAGCATTTGGTTTGCAGTCGCTGTGGCTGGCTTGACCATCGGGCAGGTTTGGACGATAGGCGGCTCTCATGTTTGCCGGAGTTCACACCGCCCTGATCACGCCTTTTCGGAAGAACAAAATCGACGCCGCGACTTTCAAGCGGGTGATCGACGCGAACTTCGATGGGGGGGTGACGGGCATCGTGCCTTGTGGCACCACGGGGGAATCACCCACCCTGAACCACGCGGAGCACCGGAGTGTCATTGAACTAGCGATCAAGGGGGCGCGGCGTCGGGGACCGGTGATTGCGGGCACGGGATCCAATTCCACGGCCGAAGCCGTTTCGTTGACTCAGGCCGCCGAAAAAGCCGGCGCGGATGCCTCGCTCCAAGTCTGCCCATACTACAACAAGCCGTCCCAGGAGGGCTTGTACCAGCATTTCAAGGCGGTGGCCAAGGCGACCTCACTGCCCATCATTCTCTACAGCATTCCAGGACGCAGCGGGATCGAGATCAGCGTCGAAACTACGGCCCGGTTGGCCGCCAACTGCAAAAACATAGTGGCCATGAAAGAAGCCGGTGGCTCGGTGGAACGCGTCAGCCAGTTGGTGGCTGCGTGCCCCGCCGGCTTCGAGGTGCTGTCCGGCGACGACAGCCTGACGCTGGCCTTCATGGCGGTGGGGGCGGTTGGAGTGATCAGTGTGGCGTCCAACCTGATTCCCCAAGTCATGAGCGATATGGTCCGCCACGCGCTTTTTGGACGATACGAGGAGGCGCTGGCGCTGCACAAAAAATACTATCGGCTTTTTTCCGCGTTCCTGAAACTCGACACCAATCCTGTGCCGATCAAAGCGGCTATGGCCCTGGCCGGATACGGATCCCCGGCGCTGCGACTGCCGATGGTGGGCATGGACGCGAGCAAGACCGCCCAGCTGCGGAAAACGCTGAAGGCACTCAAAATCGTTTAGTGCTGCGGAGCACCCGCCTCGCACTCACGGAACGGGCACGACTTTGAGCAAATGCTCCAGCCACTGGCGCGGGCTGGTGCCGCCGCTGTCGCCCGTATCGCGCGCTGGGAGGCGGTGTTGCCAGACTGGCAATACCGCGCGCTTGACATCGTCCGGGTGCACGGCGGCGTGACCTTCCAGCCAGGCGACAGCCTGGGCGGCCCGCAGCAGAGCGATGGCAGCGCGGGGCGACAGGCCGCCGCGCAGTCCCTCGTGTTTTTTCACGGCGTGCGCCAGGCTGGCGATGTAGGACGTGATGGTCTCGGCCGCGGGTACCCGCAATACTTCGGTCTGCAGCGCGCTGACTTCGGCCGCGGTCAGCAGAGGCGGCGGATCACCCAGCACGGGACGGGCGGCATGCTGGGCGAGGATTTTCGCAAGCAGTTGGGCATCAGGGGTGGGAGGCGTCAGACTGATCAGGAAACGATCGAGCTGCGGTTCCGGCAGAGGGAAGGTGCCCGTCGCGTACAAGGTATTCTGCGTGGCCATGACCACGAATGGCGACGCCAGCGGCCGGGTCACGCCGTCGATGGTGACCTGCCGTTCGTTCATGCACTCCAGCAGGGCGCTTTGGATGCGCGGGTTGGTGCGGTTGATTTCGTCGGCGAGAACAATGTTCGCGAAGACCGGACCGGGAATAAACTGAAACTCGCCACGCCCCTGATGAAACAAGCTGTAGCCGAGAATGTCCGAAGGCAGCAAGTCCGGCGTGAACTGGACACGCTTGAAGCTCCCGTCAATGCCCGTAGCCAAAGTATGGGCCAGCGTGGTTTTCCCGATGCCAGGCGCCCCTTGGATAAGGACGTGCCCATGGGCGAGCAGGGCCACGATGAGCCAGTACGCCTCCTCCTCGGCCCCGAGCACCGTGGAGGTCAATCGCCGATGGAGGGAGGCAAGTTGTTCTTTCACGCGGCAGAGTGGAGGGCGCTTTCTACCATGGCAACGACCTTTGCATCATCATCCCCGGCCGCCCAGACGTGGCGCAGGAAATCCGCCGGATGAATGTCGCACTCCATCAGGAAATTCCGGTCCCCGCCACACCCAAACATGATCTCGGGATCCAGCTCGCCGCGCAGCTTCAACCGCGCCTTCTTTAACAGCCGGGCAAAATACGGCCGGCTACCCAACGATGCGTCCGACTTAGCCGGCAACCGGTCCGCCGGAAGAAACGTGCCGGATGCTCGCCCCCCCTGCACCACCAGAAAGTAATCGCGCCTCGCTGACGCCACTAGCAGCGCCGCCGCCGCAGGGAGCGGCGCCCCATCTCCATAGTCCTCGACAAAATCAAAGAACTCCCTCGGCTGATAGCCAATCGAAGCCAAAAAGCCCAAGTCGGCTTCAGAATAATACGTCGTCCAGTCCGCCTCCCCAGCCCGATACCGGGCCAGACAGCGGTCGAACAATGCCAGAAAGGGATCCTGCCAGGTGAATCGTGTCATGAGAAAAATAAACATGCCGGGACCCCGCCCGGCCTGGCAGACAATTCGCCAATGCCCGCCCCGGTCAATCCCTGATGCATTGCCCATTGCCAGACACCCCTCTTACCAGTTAAAACATTCATGCCTTATCTCTCTCGCTCCCTTCAGTGTTGGAATTTCAATCGCCTCCTCCCCAATCATCCTGCTCCCACCACCGACTTCCGATTCCGGACGACCGATTCCTGACCACTGAATCCTTCTGAATACTGAATACGGACCACTTCTGAATACTGATTACCGACCTCCGACCTCCGACTGCCGACCGCCGACTGCCGACCTCCGAATCCCCCAACCCACATTGACAACGCCATCCTCATCTCAAACCCCATCTCCATTGCCATCATGACACGCCGCCGATTGATCACGACCTCCCTGTTCGCTACTGCCGCTGGAACGCTGCCGGGATTATTGCCTGGAGCATTGGGTCAGGCCGCCGCCGCGGCTCCCGAGTACTTCAAACTGGCGCCCTTGCCTTATGCCACGGACGCCTTGGAGCCGCACATCGATGCCCAGACGATGCTGATTCACCACGGCAAGCACCATCAGACGTATGTAACCAAGTTGAATGAGGCTCTCGCCACGCTGCCGACCGCTCCGAAAGGGACGGCGGACGAGCTGAACGGATGGCTCTCGAATTTGGACGCGGTACCCGAAAAAATCCGCACGGCTGTGCGCAACCACGGGGGCGGTCACTTCAACCACGATCTATTCTGGAACTCACTCACGTCCAAGAATTTGGAACCCTCAGGGGAACTGGCAGACGCACTGGAGAGCGCTTTCGGATCCCAGGAGGCGGCGATGGCCGAGTACCTCGACAAAGGTGGGAAGATCTTCGGGTCGGGCTGGATTTGGCTCGTGTACGATCCCAAGAAAAAATCCATCGCCATGACCACCACGCCAAACCAGGACACTCCGCTCGCCGCCGGGCACGTTCCTCTGCTTGGGATCGACGTCTGGGAGCATGCCTATTACCTCAAGTACCAGAACCGCCGCGCCGACTACCTGAAGGCAGTCGCCAACATCGTAAACTGGGATGTCGTCGCCGAGCGCTACGCCAAAGCGCGGAAGGCGTGACCAGTGACCGTCCCTCAAGCGAGCAAATCCCTGACCACCCGTGCCGCTTGGCCGTCGGTCAGGCTGGCGGCCAGTCCGTTGCGTTTGTAGGTGAGCGCTTGGTGGTCGAACCCGAAAAGCGAGAGCAGGGTGGCGTGGTAGTCGCTGTGGCTGACGCGGTCGACCACTGCGTGATGCCCCCATTCGTCGGTGGCGCCATGCACGTGACCGCCGCGAAAGCCGCCACCCGCCAGCCACATGGAGAATCCGTAGGTGTTGTGGTCGCGTCCCCATTTTTCCGGGCCGCCGTCGTTTTGGAGAACCGGGAGGCGCCCCATTTCGCCGCCCCAGTGGACCACGGTGGAATCGAGCAGCCCGCGCTGCTTCAGATCTTTGATGAGCGCAGCGCACGGCTGATCAGTCGCGGCGCATAATGCGGGCAACGCGGTGGCCAATGCGCCGTGCTGGTCCCACGATTGTCCCTGGTTGAAGACTTGGACAAACCGCACGCCGCGCTCGACGAGCCGACGGGCAATGAGACAGCGTGTCCCGTAATCGCGTGTCACGTCCTGATCGAGGCCATAGAGTTTTTTGATGTGTTCCGGTTCGCTAGAAACATCGAGCGCCCCGCGAGCAGCCGTTTGCATGCGCGCGGCGCGCTCATAGCTGGCCAGCCGGGCTTGGAGGTCGAGGTGGGCCGGATGGGCCTCGGCATGCGTCTCGTTCAGACGGCGCAAGAGGGCCAACTGACGGGCTTGCGGCGCTCCCGCCAAGTGTTCGGGCGGGTCGAGATTGAGGATTCTGGGCTCGGTGGGCCGAATGTGGGTGCCTTGAAACAGGCTGGGCAGCCACCCACTGGTCCAGTTCTCGCCGTGCATGAGCGGCATGCCCGCCGGATGCGTCAGGGCGACGTAGGCCGGCAACTCCTCGGTTTCGGCGCCGAGGCCATACGTGAGCCACGATCCGATGGTGGGGCGGCCGGGCGTGACCCGACCGGTCTGCAGCGCGTACATCGACTGGCCGTGGTTGTTCACGCTTGTATGCATCGACCGGATCAGGCAGATGTCATCGGCGATGGTGGCCAGGTGGGGGAGGAGGTCACTGAGTTCCATGCCACACTGGCCTCGGGGCGAAAACTTCCACGGGCTTCCGAACACCTTGTTGGAAGCCTCGGCGGCATTGTCGTACTTCACTTCACCCGGGAACTTCTGAAGGTGGTATTTGGTCAGCGCCGGCTTCGGGTCGAACATGTCCATTTGGCTCGGCCCGCCGATCATAAAGAGCGAAATCATGGCTTTCGCCCGGGCCGGGTTCGGCGCCCGGCGCGGATTCAGGTCGAACGTGGTCGGCTGAAGTTCCGGCCGGACGGGCGCGGCGAGCAGCCCGTCCCGCTGCAACAACCAGGGCAGGGCGACGGCCCCGAGATTAAAGGCGCCGGCGCGCAGGAAGTGACGTCGAGAGCAAAAGGAGGCGTTCATTCGATGTAGAGGAAGCGGTTGGAGTTGACCAAAACCTGAGCCAGCGAGGCCAGGGCCTTCGAGGCGCCGAGATCGGTATTCTCGCGCAGAAAGGCGAGCGCCTGCGCCGATTCGGCGGGCGCCGGATCGCGACCGTATGCCAGCTGCCACAGGCGATCGATTTGGTGCACGCGCCCGGCGGGGGCCTCGCGCTCGACGCGTTCCGCCAAGGCCGCCGCCTGTTCGAGGACAAACGTGTCGTTCATGAGCATGAGCGACTGCAGCGACACCGTGGTCACCGGCCGTTTTTCGCAGTTCGGTGACATGAACGGCAGGTCGAACGTATCGAGCACGGTCAACGGCCGGCTGCGCCGCTGCAGGATGTAAAGACTGCGACGGTTTTCCTCGACGCCCAGCGACTTGACCCCGACAGGCTCGCTGTTGGGGTTGAGCATCTCTTCACCCGTGACGATTCGGCCCGACCCGTGTCGCGCTACGGGGACCGGTGCTCCGCCCGCGGCCGGGTGGAGGCGGCCGCTCAGGGCCAGCAGCGAATCCCGCACCGTCTCCGCATCCATCCGCGGCATCCCCCATCGAGCGATCCATTGGTTCTCGGGATCTCGCTCTTCCCCGATCGGATTGGCGGCGGATTGTTGCCATGTCCGCGACGTGAGGATGAGTTTGTGCAGTCGCTTCAGCCGCCAGCCGTGCTTCATGAAGTCAGCCGCCAGCCAGTCAAGCAATTCAGGATGCGTCGGTCGCGCGCCGAGCAATCCAAAATCCCCCAAGGTCGTCACCAACCCGCGTCCAAAATGGTGGTGCCAAAAGCGATTGACCAGCACGCGCCCGACCAACGGGTGATCGCCACTCGTCAGCCAACGGGCGTACGCCAACCGACGCCCGCTGGTGGCCAGCCCGGCGGCGCGCGTCGCGAGCTCGGGCGTTGAAGGACGATGGAGCACGGTGATTTCCCCGGGGGGCACCGGCTGGCGAGGCTGGTCGTGGTCGCCGCGGTGAAACAGAAGCGTTTCGGGCACAGCCCCCGCCACCTCGGTGGCTGCCATGACGAATCCTTCGGGCGGTTTGGTGGCGCGAAAGGCCGCGACCTCGTCGCGCATCTTGAACATCTCCTTCTCGGCGGCCGAATCGAACACATTGAGCAATCCGGGATGGAAACCGACATTGAGCTCCGGGTGGTCTTTGAGGAATTGAATTTGCTCAGGCGTGCGTTTGTCTTCCGGCGTGTCGCGGATGGCTCGAGCCGGCCCCTGCAGCTCGGCCGCCGCCGCCGCCACCCGCTTCTCGAAAATGCCATCGAGCACTCCCCTCGCCCACTCCTCTATCTTCTTTTCTTTCTCCACGGCCTGCGCCTCTAAAGCGGCCGCCTTCGTGCGGTCGTCATCGGTGTACAGCGAATACAGCCGCTCGCCCGGAGCTCGCCAGGCCTTCCAGTCGTAGACCGGTTCGATGAGCGCGCGCAATCGGAAGTAGTCTTCCTGGGCCATCGGGTCGTACCGGTGATCGTGGCACTGGGCGCAATGGACGCTCAACCCCAACAACGATGATCCCAGAACCTGCAGCGTGTCGGCCACTACCTGGTTGCGCGCCAGCTTCGCATCCGGCGGGTTATCCGCCGTGCCGTCCGGCGAGAGGCGCAGAAACCCCGTGGCCACCAGCTTTTCCCGCGCCCCAGGATCCGTGACGGCGGCTCTTGTATCGCCGTGGCTCAGGCCGACCAGTTCATCACCGGCCAGTTGTTCCTGGATGAATTGGTCCCATGGCTTGTCGTCATTGTGCGCCTGCACCACATAGTCCCGGTACCGCCACGCATGGGGGCGCGGTGAGTCCGCTTCAACCGCGCCGTTGCTGTCCGCGTATCCCGCCACGTCAAGCCAATGTCGCCCCCAGCGTTCGCCGTAGTGCGGCGAGGCGAGCAGTCGATCGATCGCGTTTTCCCAGGCCTCGGGCGCCGCATCCGCGACGAACGCCGCCACATCCTCCGGACTCGGCGGCAAGCCCAGCAAATCAAAGGACGCCCGCCGCAGCAACGTCCGCCGGTCCGCCAGGGGGGCGAACACCACCCCCTGCTCGGCATGCCGCGCCGCTACAAATCGGTCAATGGGATGGGCGCTCGCCGCACCATCCACCTCCGGCGGTTCAACCGCTCGAATCGGCTTGAACGACCAAAAATTCCTCTCGGCCTCCGTCACGTAATAGTCCGGCACCGAGGTGGGCTCGGGCGCCTGCGTGCGCGCCCCTTCCGCAATCCATCGTTCGAGCACCGCAATTTCCTTCGAATCGAGCTTCGTGTCCGCGTCCGGCATGCGCCCGGATTTGACCAAGGCCAGCAGCACGCTGGCCTCCGGTCGGCCGGGTGTCACCACCGGCACCCCGTCCTCCGTCACCCGCCCCATGAACCGCACCAACCGCAAATCCTGCCCGCCTTCCTTCTTCCCCCGCTCCCCGTGACAATGAAAACAATGCTTCTTCAGAATCGGGCGCACATCGTGTTCAAATGTCGTTGCCTCCG
>JBJXFS010000266.1:0-7251 GCA_046155625.1 Verrucomicrobiales bacterium
TACTGACTCGAGCATTCGACTCAGACCGGTCGCTCGCAATGTCAAAACGTGTTCGTTTCCATGGCGGCCCCAGCCCGCCACTCCCAGTGAAACACTACCTTACAACCGTGCAAAAATCCGTCGTGCCATTTGGCCGATTTTGTGAAAGACCCGCGCATCTTCCCGCGTTCATCAGGTTCACCCATCCCTCCAGTGGGCTCGTTCGAGCCACCGGTCCACCCTCCACCCCTCTCACCATGAAACATCCCCTCCTCCCCCTGATCCTGTCCCTCCCACTCGTCTCCTCCGCCTCGGGCGCCCTCAGCCTGACCTCGTTGTTCTCACCCGCCGACGCTTCATTCGCCGGATTCACCGCCCCCGCCACCTGGGCCACCACCTCGCCGGGCACCGGCCAGCTCGATTCCAATCGCTGGGCCATGAATGCCGATGGATCGCTTGTCGACACCCCAGCCGCTTTCGGCGTCGACCAGACGAGCGGCCAGGGAAGCTCCACGGGAAGCGAATCCGCCGCCGGTGTCTACGCCTTTGAGGTCGGCGCCGCGGAAACCGCCCTGGGCGTTCAACCGACCGGCAGCTTCTGGTCCCCCGGCATGTTCACCCTGCGCCTCCAAAACGACACCGGCACCACGGTCACCAGCCTTCAAATCGATTGGACCGTCTGGGTCTACAACGACCAAGGGCGATCCAACGATATGAGCCTGCTCCATTCGTCCGACAACTTCGCGTACTCCCACGCCGGTCCGGAATTCGACGTCCTTTCCCCCGCCGAGGCCAGCTCGGCGCCCGTGCCCTGGCAAGGGACCACGCGATCCGCCGTCCTCAGCAGTCTCGCGCTTCCCAATGGCGAGACCTACTTCCTGCGCTGGGGCGGCGACGACGTGGGCGGCTCCGGCAGTCGCGACGAACTTGCCCTGGGCTCGATCCGCGTCACCCCCATACCGGAACCGGCCAACCTCGGACTTCTGGCGATGGCCACAACGGCACTCCTGAACCGCCGCCGCCGGCCTTAGGACTGGGAAGCCACCCAAGATGACAAACTTCAGAAGCCCGTCTCAGACCGCCCCCGGCGTGCCCGCCAGCTCGCGCTCAGAAGTGCGCATCCCGCTATCCTCGCGGTCCCAATCCACCGCGCGGGCTTGGATCGCCCGCCAGGCCTCCAGCGCAAGCGAGTCAGGCAACTCTACGTCCCCCCGGCGCACCGGTTGACCAGCCTCCAGCCGTGTCGTGATCCGTGCGTCCTCCAGCAATCCGATCGGCACGTGCTCGGGATCGTCCCCCAGCAAGACCGATTCGCCGCGCACCTGAAAACTCCCGATGCCTCGCTCCAGCCGAGTGCCACGCGGAATATCGCATTTCGCGATGGCGGCCACGCTGACCCGTGGCCGTTCCGAATTGTTCAGAAGCGGCCCTCGTCCCTGCCTCAGCCGGGTCAACGTTTTTCCAATCTCCAGAAAACACAGATGATACGGACGTACCATGGTGTGCAGCGGTCCGGGCCCCATCTTGAAATAACGCAACGCGGCCGGATCGGCGGCCGAGTGGGTCGCGCTAATGAAAATGCTCCCCGGCCACTGCGACGTGACGACATAATCGGCGCACGGGCGATCCAACGACTCCACCTTTTCCCACAGGCGCTCCACGCCCTCCGCCACCGTCTCGACCCGCGGCCCCAGCAGCCCGGGTTGGACAATCGTCCCCCCTAGCCCGTTCGCCACCAGCGCCTGCTCGATCTGGACCTTCGTACCATCAGTGAAGGCCGTGACCTGCTCCACGCGAATCCCCTGCCGCTCCGCCCAGTACCCCATCTCCTCTGCCGTGGGATGCAGATTGAGAAATCCTTTCGTATTTCCGAAAATCTTCGGCTCAAATCCCATTTCCCGCACCTCCTCCTCCAGCGCCGCCAGTGATCCCGATTGATCCCCCTCCGCCTCCGTCAACATCCCGCTCCCCACGAAATGCGACCCCACCGTGGCATGAAACTCCGAGTTCATTGTCACCACCGGCTTTCCCGCCGCGTGCGCCGCCCGCACCGCCTCCGCCGCATGCCGCACCGTGCCGCTGCACTCGACCACCACATCGCATCCCTCAATCAGTTGGTCCAAACTCCGCGTCACCAACTCCGGCCGCGGACACCGGACCTGCGACACCGGCCGCCGCGTCAACATCCCGGTTACCCGCCAATCAGCCCGAGCCGAGCATAGTGCCACAAGCCCTCTGGCAATAAACCCGGTGCCAACCACGCCAAGGCGTATGGGATGCGCGGCGAACATCAAGGAGGAACGAAGGATCGGTGGAGCAAACGACACAAGTGTGACCGTGCCTCGCCCAGAAGCCCTCCCTTGGCAAGAGGATTCCTGCTCGAGCGATGCGTTGGGAATGCCGGCAAAGAATCCCAGCGGCCTGAAAGTCGAGCTTACCCGGCGTCGGCTCATCCCTCCTGGTGCCGGCGAATGGGAACGCTTCACGACTTTGGTTAATACCGAGGTCTGCACACGTTAAACAATTAGCGCATCGGTCTTGCCCTCACGCGACATTGCGTTACAATATTAGCGCACCGGGACGCCACTCAGGCCGAGAGTCGGACGAGGACACTGTCGCGGGAGGAGTTGCTCATGCCTGATTCGTTCGATCTGAGTCGCCGCGAGCGACAAATCATGGATGCGGTCTTTGCGCTTGGCGAAGCGACCGTGAACCAAGTTGTCGAAGCCATTCCCTCGCCGCCGACGCCGATGGCGGTTCGTCGGATGATGCACATTCTGGAAGAGAAGGGGCATCTGCGACGGCGCGAGAGCGGTCGCGAGGTGGTCTATCTGCCTCGTCAGGCTAAGGGCAAAGCGGGACGTCTCGCGTTCGAGCAAGTGCTCGAGACGTTCTTTGGCGGGTCTCTCGAAGAGGCGCTCGCCGCGCATCTGCATTCGCGCAAAGACCAAGTGTCGGTCGACGAGCGTCAGCGGCTGATTGCGTTGATCGAAAAAGCACAGCAAGAGGGCCGGTGAGGTGAATCGCACGATCATGACCCTCCCGCGACGCAGCTCTCGGCGTTCGGCCGGGGAGGCAAAACCAGCGAGGTTCCCGCAGCCGAATCGGACGCTGGACCGAATGACGGGGAGGACGGTGAGCCGCTTGCTCCCCTATGATTGACCTTGGCGCGCTCATCGTCAGTGGTCATATTTGCGGAGGCGGCATCGCGCGCACATCTCGTCACTGAATGGCCAGTAAACCAAAACCACCTGCCAAACCAGGCACTCGAACAGAGCAGACCATTCGATTGCGCGTCATCTGCCAGAGACCGCCCCTTCCACAGCGGTATGGCGCGGAGTTCGGTTTGCAGGACAACTCGACCACTGGTGATTGGGTGATTCATGCCGGGCAGACCCACCCAAGCGGCGATGTTCACTTTGAGTGCGAGTGTCGCGTCCGTCCCCATCAGAGCACGGGCTCGCCAAACTTTCTCGGTCCGTTCGTTCATGGCGACGCTTCCCGGAGATTCCTCTACCTGAGCTGGCGTCCGGTGGGATGGCGTCCGCGCCAGCCCGACCCGCCGTGCCCCGCGTGGCTGCGGCGCATCAAGGTCCATCTGAGCTCCATTCGATGGGAGCAGATTGACGAGTCCGTCACGAGTGGCGGCGTGTTGGAGGCTGTCGTGCCCGGGACTGGCCGCGACGGCGGCCCGAGTTGTGCCTCGGTCCCGCTGCTTGGTGGCGGTTGGACGGTGAGGCGGGCATGATTGAGGGACGCACCCCATTGGTTGCCAAACCCTGCGAAGGCGCCGTCGACGGCCGGCCGAGTGTGGGCTCCGAAGCGACCGGAAGAAGCCTGTCGAGACCCCCGGCCACGGCCGCGCCGGCGAAGGCCATGCCGACCCAGGCGAGCTGCAGTGATAGGCGCACCGGGGTCAGACCTGAGTGGCGCTCAGTTAAGATTGCGTAAAACAATCCGTTCTTAGCAATACAAATACAACCCGCTGAGCGCGATGCCTGACGATGAGGCGGGTGCGGTGAGTTGAAGTACCGCCAGAAAACGCGGAATCGACGGCGTATGTCAGGCGAAGCTACTGGTGAACGATGAGGACGATCAGCAGTGCGGCCCGGCGGACGATTCCGCCCCTTCAGGCGGTACTCAAACGCAAGCCCCTCTTGAACGCCGTGGTAAACCCATGATGGGCAAGGTTTTCTGGACAAATTGAGCGCCATTGGGGTCAGTCCCCATCCCACCCCCTCTCCCGTGACCCACGCCTCCATTCCCAGCGCCGGCCCCGGAAGCAACTTCCTGTCAAAAACCGTAATGGAGCAGGTTGTAGGGGGGAATGCGGTCGATGGCTTTCGACCCGGTGACCAGTTCGCAGGCGATGCCATAGTTCCATGGGTAGTCGGCGATCCGGATTTCGCGTTTGGTGTACTCCATTTTGTTCCCCCATGCCTGCCCGCTGCCGGCGACGTCGAATCGATCGATCTTCCGGGCGGCGGCATCGTAATGCACCTTCCCCAGCACGCGCACTTCACAGCCGCGGCTGTTGGGCTTGTCACGGTCATGTTCCTCGAACGGCACTCCCATGTGCCCGTAGCCGTCGAGTCGCAGGGTAACTCCCCGGCCGTCACTTTCTGTTATGGTCAGGGTCATGGTGGAACTCCGCACCGGGAGCGAATTGACGCTGCCCTCCATGTAATCGATGCCGATGGTGCTGAAGAAGCGCTCGCGGACGGGAGCGGCGACTTCCTTCACGGTGCCGGGTTTGGTGTCGGCAGGAATCAGCGACTTCCATTCCGCTGCCGTCAGCCAGAGCATGTCGCTTTGCGTTTCCGCCGCCCAGGCGTCGGGATTCTCCTTGTAATAAAACTCCCGGGCTTTGGCGAGTTCTCCACCCTGCGCCTTCGTGGTGTAGGCACAGTATCCGCGGATCACCAGGCCGCCCGCAGGCGGCTCCGGCACCGGACGTTGTGCAGGAATCGCCTTGTCAGGATCCTCCAGCAGCGGCTTCCGCTCCGTCTCCGCGAGCGCCTGGAATTCGCCCAGCGCCAGCGCGAGTTCGGCGGCGCGCAGTTTCAAATCGGATTTCACCGCAAGTCGCCGGCCCGATGCCGTCACGGCGACGAGTTGATTTCCGCCGGCTCCCGCCGCCTTGCAAAATTCCACCTCCTGTGAATTGCCGCGAAAATACGTATCGAGCGCGACCGGGACGAAGTGCCGGGCGACGTAGTCGGGCTCAACCTGGTCACCGGTGAACCACCGGGCGCGGTTGGAAGTGCAGGCGCCTCATGTGCGGCCGAGCGGACTGCCGTCTGCGGCGGTAAAGATCACCAGCGGCTTGTCCTCCGCCACCGCGCGGCGGCGCGCTTCCGTGATATTGGTCACCCACGCAATCTCGCGCCACCGGCTCTCATTCGCCCGGGGTTTGACCGCGGTGAGAACGCTTTCCAATGCGGCCTCCGGTATCGCCGGCACCCGCTCCTTTGCCACTGCTGCGGAGGGAACTCCTCCGGCGAAAACGGACGTGAAGAAAACAGCGGTCAGGTTCAGTCTCATGTTCAAGCGTGGCGGCTTGCCTTCAGCAGAGCCTGTCGGCGTTTGAGTGTCAATCTCCGCTTTCGTTCAATCTGCCGTCTCCGTACCGCGATGGGGAAGACACAACCGCGGCCCTGCAGTGGATTGAATCTGCAGGGCCGTGAAGATTGCCGAGATGAATCACCGTTCTGCTATTCCGACACGACCTCGATGGCGAAATTGTCGATGGTCGCCGCATGGTCCGCTTTTTTGTCGGTTTTCGTGTCCGGGGCGGCGTAGGTGACGATCGAACCGCGGCGGAGAACGCCGGATGGCTCGAATGGCTCGAAGTCAAACGTGCCCAGCCATTCGCCGTCCACGTAGAAGGAATAGGTGCGCTCTGCGAAGTCCACTTCGATGGCCAGATTGTGGGATATCCCCAGCGCAACGTGAGTGCTGGTCAGGAATACAGGCACCAGATCCTGACCGGAGGATCCATAGACGTGACCGTCAGACGAAATGGCGAGTTCTCCAACGCCTTCGTTGCCACCTTCGTCATTGAAGGCGATGGCCACGATGCTGGCCGAAAAGAAATTGCTGTGCGGCGTCCGCTTTCCGTCGAGCCGGACGTCCGCCGAAATCCTCACAGTCTGCGATCCGCCGGTGTCATGATTCACCGCGCGCCGGTAGGAACCGATGGCATCGTAGTAGCCGCCCGTGACGCCGTTGATGATATCCTGATGCACCAGATCAGCGCCCTCGACGCGCACCGTCTGTCCGCCATGCTTTCCGGCGGTGATGACAGCGGCATTGTCACTGAGGAACTGCGGGACGGGCCCGGCCCCCGCGACCCAGCCGTCCTGTCCTGCAAGCGGGTCGCCAGCCACAAGGGCAGGCGCCTCGAACCCGGTGACGTAGATGTCCTGGCCACCCGCGGATTGCAGAAATCCCACCAGCAAGGCTGCAGGCAGAAGCAGCGAGTTCCTGATTTTGGTCAGGCTCAGAAGCCCGATGCAGTGGTTGATCGATGAGTTCATGGGATTTGTGTTTCCTTGTTTTAGGTTTGGCATCCCGTCTCCGTTATGGCGGCGGGAAGTGTGAGAGCGGTGACGGATGGTCTTCGTCCTCACTTCTCTTAAGAAGGAACCGCTGCCCGGGATTACGGAAGAAATGAACTTTTTGGGGAAAGCGTCCGCCTCCTCCCGATGCTCCTGGCGCTGGTGCCAGAGACCGGGGAACTTCGGCTGCCTCAACCGTCCCGTGCCTTCGTTCAGTCCGGCTTCTTCGCATTCAGCGACTGAATCTCCTCCTCCAGCTCTTGCGCCTCGTTGTCGAGATCCACCGACTTGTAGAGAGGGAGGAGCAACTTCATAGCCTGCATCGTACGCGCGTCGCCCTCTGGCAACACACGCCGCGCGAGCGGGAGGGCTTCCTCCAGGAGCTTGATGGCTTTGCGGCCGCTGCCGTCCGCGCTGTAGGCTGCGCCCAACTCGATCATCGCGGCGATCGTGTCCGCGGGTTTTGGGTCTTTGGCTTTGCGCAGCTTTTCGAGGGCCTCTTCCAAAGGTATCACCGCCGCTGGCGTGCCTGGCGCGGTTGGGGCGGTTGGGGCGGTTGGGGCGGTTGGGGCAGCAGCAATGGCCGCACCAAAAGCCGCGACAACCGCGGTGACAGGAGCGGTGGGCTGCGGTGCGGGCGAAGCAGCAGGCGTTGTGGCGGCAGCGGCGGCGGGCAGCTGAGCGGGTGGAGCAGGGGGCAGCTGGGTGGGCG
>JBJXFS010000069.1:0-3672 GCA_046155625.1 Verrucomicrobiales bacterium
CCTGATCGAGCGGTGCTGGTCGCGCCTGAAGGAGTGGCGGGCGATCGCCACCCGTTACGACAAGACGGCAACGTCTTATGCGGCCGGGATCGCATTAGCGGCGACACTCGACTGGCTTAAGTCTTCGTACTGATAAGTATTCAAATGCGAACAGGCCCTAGGACGGCGTGGCAACCTGTACGACAATGCCAAGGCTGAGAGTTTCATGAAGACGCTCAAAGTTGAGGCTGTTTACTTGGCTGCCTACGAGACATTCGAGGATGTCACCGCAGACCTTCCGCGCTTCATCGACGAGGTCTACAACGCAAAACGGCTGCACTCGGCGCTCGGCTATCTCAGCCCCGCGCAGTTCGAGGATCAACACGCCCAGCAAACTGTCAAAACCACCGCTTGAAAATGTCCACCCCCAGGGGCGCACTTCACTTACGGTAACACTTTGGTCAGTTGTTCCACGATAATCGGACCTTTTGTTTTGGACCCACGAAAAATACTGCCGCATTCATTACCCAAGTTGGTCCACGTCCAGCACGGAAAGTATCCCATACACATCGCCGCGCACACGGCAAACACTACCTCGTGATCTCATGAGTTTATCTTCCAATCACATCCGAACGAATGGCTGTATGAGAGCACCTATGATCCCCGCCAACCGTAATTTTCCATGCATCGCGACGAGACAGATGCAATCTTCGGCCGGCCCGACCATCACGTTATGGTTGACGGTGCCGTCGCCCAGATCGAAATCACCTGGGCCATAATCTCCGGATTCGTGACTGAAACTGCCCGTCAGGACACAGGTCATCTCCGTTCCGGTATGGGTATGTTCCAGCATTTTTGTTCCGGGGGCGGATTTCAGCAGGAATACCCGAGTGTCGCTCTCGGCTGGGAGGCGAATTGGGCGCAGCCGCACGCCGGGCGCGATCCACTTCCAGGAAGCGGCGGAATAACGGCGCACGAAGGCCGGTAGTCCCGGAATACCGTCAAGCGCCCCATGCACCGGTATCTCTTGACGCAACTCACGAGCAACCGGCTGGCGAAGGCGCGCCTCCACGCGAGCCAAAGCATCGTCAGACATCGGCGTCGGGGACAGGCCCGCCAACACGGCCCCTCCAACATGCTCCATCAGGTGCATCGCATCCCTGCAATGCGAACACCGGGTCAAATGGGTCGCGACCGCGACATGCTGGCCCGGGTCAAGAGTACCGGCGGCGAAAGCCGTCAGAAGTTCATCGAGGGGATGGTGTTGAATGGTCATGAAAATTCGCCCAACAAGTTGCGCAGCCTGTTCATCGCCAGGCGTGACCGGGATTTCACGGTGCCGAGTGGGATCTGCAGTATCCGCGCGATCTCTCCATGAGCCTTCTCCTCATAGAACGACAGTTCCAGGACACGCCTCTGCTCCTCGGAGAGTTCAGCCAGCGCGGCCCTTACCCGTGTCTCTGCTTGTACCGCCGCCATGTGCGAATCCGGTCCAGGAGACTCATCGACCTGGAATTCGGCGTCCACGTCCGATGTTTCTGTCAGCCCACCACGCCGGCCGCGACGATGTGCGTCGATGCGTATGTTGCGGGCGATGGTGAAGATCCAGGCAGCCGCTCCCGCAGTTAAAGGATCGAAAAGAGACGCTTTCCGCCAGACCAGGAGTAAGGTCTCCTGGGCGAGTTCGTCCGCGCTCGCTTCGCTAACACCCGAGCGGCGCATGAAGGTCTTCACCAGCGGCGCGAAATGCGCGAACAGGGTCGCAAAGGCCGCGCGATCCTGCCGCATCGCCACCGTCTCGATCAGGCTGGCCCAACGCTCGCTTTCCGAAGCCCTCTGGCCGTCGGCTGACATCATGGGTGAGAGTCTCCAGGAGTCGAGTTCCGGGCGGATCGACCGCCGGACCACCGAATTATCCGGTGACACGTCGGACTGGGGTGAACAACGTGCGAGAGCGTACATGACCGGTTGAACGTGGGAAACCTGGATTTGGATCATCCCGACGGTGTCCGGTATCGACTGCCAGGCGCTCTGGCAGTTTGGAGTTGGAGTGGACCCGGTTTCGTGGAGCCCCAAAAACTTCCGCCGGAGGCTCACCGATGCCCAGAACCCGTTCCGCGTATCCCCCTGAATTCCGCCGCCAGATGGTCGATCTGGTTCACGCCGGCCGGTCCCCCGAGGAGCTGGCCAAAGAGTTCGAACCGAGTTCCCATTCGATCCGACACTGGGTCGCCGTCGCCGACCTACAGGACGGGCGCCGGGAAGAAACGCAAGAGGCCCATATCACCGCCGGAGAAGGACGAACTGGCCAAACTACGCCGCGAGGTGAAACAGTTGCGCCTGGAGCGCGACATCCTCTCTCGAGCGGCCGCCTGGTTCGCGCGGGAGGCCGGTGTGGTGCCGTCCAGATCTTCGAATTCATGAGTGCGAATCAGGCTTGTTTTCCAATTTCCACGATGGCGCGCGTCCTCGGGGTGTCAGAATCCGGGTACTATGCGTGGCGTAAACGGGCACCGTCCGGGCGCGCGGTGACTGCGCACTGCTCATGAAAAAGGTGCGGACCATCCACCTGAGCTCCCGGGAGACGTACGGGGCGCCCCGCGTTCATGCTGAACTTCGGGTCCGGGGCGAACGGCATGGCCGCAAACGTATCGCGCGTTTGATGCGCGGCGCCGGACTGAGTGGCGCCAGTCGCCGCCGTTCCGGTGTGACGACGACCCGCCGGGATAAATCGGCCCGTCCCGCGCCGGATCTCGTGGATCGCGATTTTTCGGCGTCTGGCCCGAACCAGCTCTGGGTCGCGGATATTACTTATGTGTCAACGATGGCGGGCTTTTTATTTCTCGCCGTGGTGTTGGATGCCTGGAGCCGGAAAATCGTTGGTTGGGCGATGGCGAACCATCTCCTAACCGACCTGGTGCTCGACGCGCTCGACATGGCCATCGGTCAACGCCGCCCGCGCGGTGTCGTGCATCATTCCGATCAAGGAATCCAATACACGTCTCTCGCCTTTGGGGCCCGGTGCCTTGAGGCGGGCGTCCGGCCATCGATGGGATCCGTTGGCGACGCCTATGACAACGCGATGTGCGAGAGCTTCTTCGCCACTCTCGAATGTGAATTTTTGGATCGACGCCGGTTTTCCTCCCAGGCGGAGGCGAAGATGGCATGCTTCAGCTTCATCGAAGGCTGGTACAATCCGGTCCGGCTCCACTCCGCCCTGGGTTACCGGTCTCCAATGGCATTCGAGGCACACAGGGAGGAAATTGCCACGACAGCGTAATTATGTAAGCTCATAAGCACTCCACGAAATCGGGGCCGCTTCCTCGAGGGGTTGAGCGTTGCCAGCGAGGGCGTCGTCGCGATCGATAGCGAGACATTGCGTCGCTCGTTCGACAACACGGCGCGCGGCAATCGGCTGGCTGTCGTGACCGCCTTCGCCTCGGCCACCCGCGGACACTGGTCGATCGAGAACAGCCTGCACTGGGTTCTGGACGTCACATTCGATTAGGGCCTGTCGTCAATTAGCGCACCCGCCTGCGGGCAGCGCCCCCATGGCGCAGTGAGTCCCAGTTACAACACCGCTCGGAATTCGTTCCGGCAGCCAAAATCCCCGATTCCGGCTCGGCCCATTCTCCGATTCATAGGCGGTCAGCTTGCGGGGGCTGACCGATGCGCCGTTACGGACTACGCGAC
>JBJXFS010000070.1:0-18816 GCA_046155625.1 Verrucomicrobiales bacterium
TTCGCCGTTTCACTCGCAGGCTCGTCGCTGCTACCAAGGCCGAATCGTGTTCACTTGTCATTGCGGTCGATCTAGTTCTTTTCCGTTGCTCCCCACGCCGCCTCGCAGCGACGCAGTTTCTTCAAAGGTCTCGCAGGCCCAACGGAAGCCTGCGGCCGGGGTCTCCCACCCCAGAAGAGGACGCTGCTCGGCAGCGCACGAGTGGCGGTCTGGGGCCGCCATAGCCACGAGAACGTTTTCGCTTGGTTGTTGACCTCATGGTGCGCATGGGTTGCGATCATGGCGGCCACAGCCCGCCACTCCCGGCGCTCGCCCGTTCATTGACGCGCTCTTCCGCTGCGCCACCATCCGCCGAGTCTCTGCATGGGCGCCCGAAGTCCGTGCTGGCAATGGGCGGACCCTGCTCCCATCATGGTGTCCATGGTCAATGAAAGCGCCCTCCCTGAATCAGGCGATCCTCAAATCGCTCCCATTCAACCGGATCCCGCCGCCGTGGGCCAGCCGGGTCCGCCGCCGTTACCAAGGGCTCAGCCGCAGGGGGCGAGCGGGGGCCTGGCCGACGCGCCCCCGGTGCCCCCGGTGGTTGCCGTCCCCACTGAGCCGGTGCTGCGGACGCTTGGGCTTGGACGGCGGTTTGGCGGGGTGGCCGCGGTGCGCGATCTGTCGTTGACCGTGCGACGCGGCGAAACGTACGGATTCCTCGGCCGCAATGGAGCGGGCAAGACGACCACGATTCGCATGTTGATGGGCATTGTTGCGCCCGACCGCGGGAAGATCGAGTTTTTCGGCGAAGCGGTCCGCCGCACGCCGCCGCGCCTGAAACGCCGCATCGGGTACGTCTCGCAGGAGCAAACCTTTTACCCGTGGATGGATGCGCGCCGGATTGGGCGATTTGTCGGTGCCTTTTTTCCCACCTGGGACGCTCAGGAGTACGATCGTCTGCTCCACGTCCTCGACGTCCCGCCGCAGCGGCGCATCGGACACCTGTCGGGCGGCACACGGGTGAAGCTGGGGTTGGCACTGGCGCTCGCGCACCGCCCCGAGCTATTGGTACTGGACGAACCGACGGCTGGCCTTGACCCGGTGGCGCGACGCGAGTTTCTCGACATCGTGGATGCGCAGGCGCGGCGGTACGGGCGGACGACATTTTTTTCCACACACCGCATCGAAGAGGTCGAGCGCGTCGCTCACCGCATTGGGGTGATTCACGACGGAATGCTTCAATTCGAAGGCGGGCTGGACGAATTGCGACGGTCCATCCGCTGCGTCGTCCGCCCGATGCCCGACCCCGCGGCAGGGGTCGCCCTCCCCGCGGGAGGTCGTCTGCTCCAGCGCCAGTTGCTCGAGGGTGGGCTGCCCGAAATCACGCGCGAGCGCATGGTGGTGCAGGCTGATCCGGCGTGGTGGGCGGCCGCCGCTCTCGGATCCGGCGCTGAGGTGACCGACCTGAGCCTGGAAGACACTCTCATGGCCATCGCCGGCCGATCATTCGTGGATGTATGATGCGCGCCCTGCTGGCTAAGGAACTGCGACAGCATTGGCTGGCGTTTACAGGGATGGCTCTGCTGCAGGCGGTCGCCCTCGGCGCCGTGCTGATCCTGATGATGCGGGGCGGGATGACGGTGTCGGCGTTCGATCCGCTGCGATTCGTCATCGGATGGTTTGGCGCGGCGGGCGCCATGATGCTCGGGCACCGGGTGATTGCCGCGGAGTACTCGGCGCGCACGCAGTTGTTTCTCGAAGCGCTGCCGCTGCGCCGCAGCACTATGCTGGCGGCCAAAGTGCTGCTTGTGTTGGGTGTCGTCCTGGCTTCCTCCGTCGTCCTCGTCGGGTTGGCGGCGCTTGTCGGGTGGCGGCACGAGCATATTACCCTAAAATTCGCCGGCCTCCTTCTCCTCCGCGTTTCAGTTTGGAATGCGTGCGCCGCGCTGTTTTTCTGCGTGCTCGGATTGCTCGGGCGTTACCGGTGGCCGGTTCTGGTGGCGACCGGCCTTTTCCTTGTTTCGGCCGAGCAATGGCTGGGATTGGACCCGGCGAAGTGGCCGCCGTTCTCGCTGCTGGGCCAGTCCTTCTCGTCCGAGCGGCATCTCCTGCCGGTCGACGAACTCCGCGGAGCCGGACTGTTCATCGCGGCGTGCCTCGGAATCGGAATGTTGCTCGGCTTGGTCCGTGAGGGCCAGGTGGCCGGCCTGCTGGCCGAACGGATGAGCCGTCGCGAGAAAGTCTTTGTTTGGATCGTGGCCGTCGCGCTCCTCGGAGTGATCGCCACCAAGTCCGAAACTCCGCCCCCGCGCTTCACGCTCGCCGGCGCCTCGCAGGCGCGCCACGGCGCGGCTGAAATCAACGTGGCACCCGCGGGGGAACCGGCTCAACGCACCGCCGACACCGTTGCGGAAGCGCTCGACGGACTGGCCGATTACCTCGGCTGGTCTGACCTGCCCGTCGTCCTCATCACACTGGGCGGAGAGCTCGACGCCCGAACCTGGCAGGTCGGCACTCACAAGGATGCACGCCGCCAAGGGCTGCCGGTGCGCGCTAATTTTAATCATCCCGAATTCGATCCGCACGCCTTTACGGCGTGGTTGATTCCCGAGGTCGTGCGCGGCGCCACCCTCGGCCGCGCCGTCCATGAGCCACAACGGTGGGCGCTCGATGGAATGGGTCATTTTTTGATGCAGCGGGGGGCGCCGGAGGTCCGCACCGCCGCGCTCCAGCGCCAAGCGCTGTGGGCGGCGCCTGAGGGCGTCACCGCGGCCACGGTGCGCTCGTGGTTCCTCGTGCGCGACCGGGTCGGGCCGGACGCCGCCGCCGGACTGTCGTGGAGCGGGTTGCGGACGATCGAGGCGACGGCCGGACCGGAGGCGTGCCGTCAACTCCTGGTCAGTCTGCTCCGGCCGCCGCCCCGCAAAGACATTCGCACGACGATCGCCACTCTCTGGAATCCCGCATCCGCCAGACTCCGCCGCCACACCGGATGGTCGCTCGACACCTTCACCGACCATTGGTCGAAAACACTCGAGGCCTGGCGACCCATCCACGCCGACGCGCTCGCCCGCGTCCCGCGCCTCCAGGCGGAATTCCGATTCCTCTCTGACGGGCCGGGTGCCGCCGTCGCCCAGGCCCGCGTCGCGGCGCCCGATCCAGCGCTGTCCTCCCTCGAACTCGCCTTCGCCAACTTGGAACCCGCCGATTCAGAAATCCCCCCTTCCTGGATCGACTCGGTCACGCTGCCGGTCGACGGCGAATGGCACCTCGCCGCCTCCTCGCTGCTGCCTGGCCAGCGTTGGGCGGGCACGCTCGTCCATTGGTCTCCCGAGCTCGAATGCCGGATCATTTCGGGATGGCAGAGGCTCACCGTTCACCCCGAACCCGCCCCAATCTCCACCGCCGCGCCATGACCGAACTTATCCGCAAAGAAGTGCGGGCGCTGGTCCCGATGCTTTGGCTGGCCGCGTTCCTCGCGCTCTTCCCGTGGATCGTGCTCTGGGCGCTCCAATTCGCGGACCAGGGGGGCCCGGCGTATTGGTGGAGCGAGGAAAACGAAACGCCCTCGGACTCCGCTGAATTCCTTCAAGTCCTCTTCATCGCCATCGTCTCGGCCGCGCATGGCATCCTCCTCAAGGAAAAGGACGATGGCACTTTGGAATTCCTCGACTCACTGCCGACCGGCCGCACCCGACTCTTCGTGGCCAAGGCCATTGCCCTTCAGGCGCCCGTGCTCATCTTCGGCTTCACCGATTTTCTCGCCACCGCCGCCGAGTTGTGGCTTTCACGCACCTCGCTCGACCCGCGCTGGCACGCCGAATGGCTGCTCCGCGGCGTCGGACTGGTCACCGTCGGCGGTTGGGCCTTCGCCGGAATCGGCCTCGCCCTCGGGTTCCTCCGGCGCTTCGCCATCATGGGTCTTATGCTGTGGTATGCCGTGTACCTCGGCCTCTCCGAATCCGGTGTGCCCTGGGCCGAGCACCTCAACTTGTTCGCCTTCGCCAAGGACGAGTATTACGGACTCGACTGGCTGACACCATGGAGAGAAATCCGCAGCCTCGCCCTCACCGGCGCCGTGGCGTATGGGGTGGCGTGGCTGGCCTGGCTTGGCACCGGCGGGGCGACGCGGCTCAGCAGCGGGAGCGTGCAGGCGCGCACCGCGCTGGCCGTCATCGGCACCATAGGCGTGGTGGTTTCGGTCATCGTCGCCACCGGACTCTGGATGTATTCGCATTGGGACGAGCTCGAAGAAGCCGGGGCCGAAGCCGAGACTCCCGAGTTTCTCGAGGCCACCGCCGTCGATTATCCGGAGGCGCCACCGTTTCGCATGCAGACGGCGCATTTCGACATCATCGCCCCCTCCGCACTCCGGCCCCAGGCCGAATCGCTGGCCGCTCAGGCCGATGGCATCCTGCGTCAAGTCTCCGAATTCCTCCAGATCCCGCCGCCCGCCGGCCGCCTCGTCGCTGACTTCACCGCGGAATCGCCGCACGTGCTCGGGTTGGCCGGCTGGAAACGCGTCAACCTCACGCTGGCTCAGATCCCCGAAGGCAGCGAAGGCCAGGCCGTGCTCGGCCACGAATTAACCCACGTCTTCATCGATCTCGGAAGCGGCCAGAAGGCGAGCGATCGATTCGCGAGCACCCGGTGGTTCCACGAGGGCCTGGCCAGCTACCTCGAACATCGGTTCTGGCGCAGCGAGGAGGAAACCCGAATCTTCCGCCGCGCCGCCGCCGTCGCCCACCACCGCGACCAGTCAAACTTCGAGACGCTCGTCGATAACAAGGCGTTCAGCCAGAAGTTCGACCCCAACCTCGTCTATGCCCTCGGCGAGGCGTGGTGTTACGCCCTCGTCCGCCGCCACGGCGATGCCGCTCCCGGCTCGCTGGTCAGAGCACTGGCCACCGCCACCCCCGCCAATCCCAAAGCCACCGCCATCGAACTCTGGCAGGCGGCCATGGCCCAGGCCGGGCTGGAATACGCTGGCGTCATGGAAGAATACCGGCTCGTGCTCGACGCCTGGGTCGCCCAGGAAACCGAATTCATCGATTCGCTGCCCGACCTCCGACCCCGCCTGCTCACCAGCGATCCGCATTGGATCGGCATCGAGGCTGTCAGCGACGACCCGCTTCCCGAGGGCGCACGCACGGTCGTCCTCTTCCGCAAACAGGGCGGCTCGTTTGGAGTCGACTACCAATCGGCCATCCGCCGACGGGGCCACACGCATTCGGTTCCGCGCGACCAATTTCCCGATCGGGAACTCGAGGTCATCGTCGGACTGCAACTCGAACCCGACACGCCCGCCCATTTCCACGAGTGGGTGAAATTGCGCACCCGTTGATCAAGCGTCCGCTCAATCCAGCTCCGGGCGGAAGTCGGCGGCGTGATAGGAACTGCGCACGAGCGGGGCCGAGGCGACGTGACGAAATCCCTTGTTAAGGGCGATCTGCTTGTACAAGTCGAATTGCGCCGGCTCGACATAGCTGACTACCGGCAGGTGCTGCGGGCTGGGTCGCAGGTACTGCCCGAGTGTGAGCACCGTGACTTCCGCCTCCCGCAGGTCGTCCATCGCCTGGAACAACTCAGGTTCAGTCTCGCCCAACCCAAGCATGAGGCCGCTCTTGGTCGCCATTTTCTGATCGGCGGCCCCAGCCATCTCGCGGGCTCGCTTCAGCACGTGAAGCGACCTCCGGTATTGGGCGCGCGACCGGACCAAGGGCGTGAGACGCTCCACCGTCTCGAGGTTGTGGTTGAAAATCTCCGGGCGCGCCGCCACCACCGTTTCCAGGGCATCGTCCTTTCCGTTAAAATCCGGCACAAGGATTTCCACGACGATGCCCGGGTTTTCGCGACGCACGGCCTCGATCGTGCGAGCAAAATGCGCCGCCCCGCCGTCCGCCACATCGTCGCGCGCCACCGCCGTGATCACGACGTGCCCCAACCGCATCCGCTTCGTCGCCTGCGCCACCCGCTCCGGCTCGTCCGCCTCCAAGGCAAACGGCTTGGCCGTCTTCACCGCGCAAAATCCGCAAGCCCGCGTGCACCGGTCACCCGCGATCATGAACGTGGCCGTGCCCTGGCTCCAGCATTCCCAGCGGTTCGGACACTGCGCCTCCTCGCACACCGTGTGCAGCCGCAAATCCGAAATCAACGCTTTCGTCGACCAAAATATCGGGTCGCGCGGCAGCCGCACCTTGATCCAAGGCGGCTTCACCTCCTGATGCAGCTTCGGGTCGATCTTGATCGCCATGGCTCAAACTGCGACGGTCCGCCCGTGACGCAACCGCAAGAAGCGTTGGCGGGGTAAAGGGTCTCAGATTCGCGCTTTCAACACCCGGCCTCAGGCGGAACACTGAGGCATGTCCGGACCCATCGACTGGCGGCGCGTGCGCGCTGATTTTCCGATCCTCGACCAGCGGGTCGAGGGAGATCCGCTTATTTATTTCGACAACGCCGCGACCAGCCAGAAACCGCGGGCGGTGATCGAGGCGCTGGTCCGGCATTACGAGCGGGACAATGCGAACGTTCACCGCGGACTGCACGAACTGAGCCGGCGCTCGACCGACGCCTACGAAGCGGCGCGCTCCACGGTGGCGACATTTCTTGGGGCGGCGAGCGCGGATGAAATCATCTTCACGCGCGGTGTGACTGAGGCGGTGAATCTCGTCGCCAACATTTGGGCCGACCATTTTCTCAAACCGGGCGACGTCGTGCTCCTCACCGGCATGGAGCACCACAGCAACTTGGTCCCGTGGCAGCTCGCGGCGCGACGAACCGGGGCGACGCTCAGGTTCATCCCGGTCGGTGATGACGGTCAGCTCGATCTGGCGACCTGGGACCAGCTGCTCACGCCGGAGATTCGGATTTTTTCGTTCGTCCACGTGTCGAATTCGCTCGGCACGATCAACCCGGCCGCCGCCCTCTGCGCCCGGGCTCGCGACCTCGGAATCACGACATTCGTCGACGGGGCTCAAAGCGCCGGACACATCCCGGTCGATGTGCGCCAGCTCGGGTGCGATTTCTTCGCCTTCTCGGCCCACAAATTGTGCGGCCCGACCGGGATCGGCGCGCTCTACGGTCGGCGCGAACGGCTGGATTCCATGCCGCCCTGGCAGGGGGGAGGCGAAATGATCAATCGCGTCACGCTGGAGGAAAGCACGTTCAAGCCACCACCCGCCCGCTTCGAAGCCGGCACGCCGCACATCGCGGGAGCCATCGGGATGGCAGCCGCCCTCGACTACCTGGCGGCCCTCGGGCTCGACGCGATCGCCGAACACGATGCCGCGCTCACGGCCCACGCCCGGGGCCGGCTGCGCGAGGTGCCCGGGCTGCGAATATTCGGGCCCGAGGCTCCGCGTGGCGCCCTGGTGTCGTTCACTCTGGACGGCGTGCACCCGCATGACCTTGTCACCTTCGCCAACGCACGCGGATTGGCCCTGCGGGGTGGACACCATTGCACGCAACCGCTCCTGCGGCGGTTCGGCGTCGCCGCCACCACCCGTGCCAGCTTCTACTTCTACAACACCCGGGACGAAATCGACCAAATGATCGAAATCCTGCACGACGCCCACCGCTTCTTTGCCCCATGACCGACGACCTCCGTGAACTCTACCAAGAAGTGATTCTCGACCATTCGCGCCGTCCGCGGAATCGCGGTCAGCTCGGTGAAGAGTCAGTCCATGTCCATGGCGACAACCCGTCCTGCGGCGACGAGCTTGGCCTTTGGGTCCGGTTCTCGCCGGACGGCGGCATCGAGGACATCAAATTCAGTGGCCAAGGCTGCGCCATCAGCCAAGCCTCCGCCTCCATGATGACGCTGCGCGTCAAAGGCCGCTCCTCCGACCAGGCCGCCCAATTGGTCGGCGATATCCATCGACTGCTCACAGGCGGGCCCGAGGCGGGGCTGGTATCCCCTGATCTCGGCGACCTCCAACTCCTCCAGGGTGTCCGCCACTTTCCCCAACGCGTGAAATGCGCCTCCCTCGCCTGGCGCGCGCTCGAAGAAGCCTTGCGCCTCCAGGCAGCCCGCCTGCGCGAAGGACAGGCCACCACGGAAGAGCCGGGCGTTTAAGACGAAGTAGCCATCGAGGTGGAACGCGACCTCCAGGGCGCGTAGGCGGTGCCTCCGCTCCAGCCAGGTGTCGTGCCCCACTTTTCACGAGGTCTTCCAATGATGGACACGAGCGGCGTGTACCCGCTACCCTCGCTACTCGCGTTGGCTTTTCCTGCTTTTGGGCACCTCTTGAACAGTCGATGACCGACCGCTTCCACCCCGCGCCCACCGCCTACGCGCCCTGGAGGTCGCGTCCCACCTCGTGCGTCAATCGCTCGCCAAACCTTCGCTCTCAGTGGCTTCCTCTATTCCCATGCCAGGCCTCCAAGGCGGCGCCCGATCGCGGCCGCCCAATCCAGAACCCGACAGCGTCACCCGCGTTTCCCTGGCCGGCCCGCGAACAATCGCAGCGCCGTCAGCGACGCCACCAACAGCGCCCAGCCGCCCCCGCCCTCACCGCCGCCGCCCACGCGCTCGTCGATCATGACCCCGAAGCGGCCGTGGCATTGCTCCAGTCGCTCGATCATCGTTCTTCCCTGGGTGACCGAACCACCAGAGCGACGACCCCCGGGCAGCCGTCCCCCGAGGCTCTTTCCTCGGGGCAAATCTCTGAATTGCTTGAGGAGCTCATCGATTACCCTCGCTTCGAATCCCTCCCCCGGGTGATGATTGAACTGGCTGAGCACCGCCCGGAAGCGGTGGTGGAGGCCACCCTCCGGCTTGAGGAGACACCCGAACGGGCGCATCTCATAGAATCCATATTCACCACCTGGGCGGGAAGCGATGCGGCGGCGCTTTCCGAATGGGTGATCGCCCAGCCCGAAAGCGCCGTCCGCCATGAGGCCACCACGACGCTCGTATCCGCATTGAGCGATGGTTCGGACCCCGATTTCCCCGCGGCCGTCCGTTGGGCGGCCACCGTGCCGGAGGAAGACTTGCTGAAGCGGACCTTGATGCGCTGGGAAGCACAAGACCCCGAGGCGCCCGCCCGTGCGCCCCCCACCCTCGGATTGCCCGCGGACCGTGTGAGCGGGCTATTGGAATTCCTCAGACTGAACGCGCAACCCGATTCCTCCGACCCGACCTCGGACCCATAAAGGTTCGTGCCCAGAAGACGACCGCGATGTGTCGCCGCCGCCACCACCATGGGCTGGTGGCTGGCCGAAGCGTGGCTGAAATCGCCCGCCGCGCCCGCGCCTCCGACCGTGCAATATCCGCGTGCTCCGGCCCCGGCAAGTCCGGCCGCCAGTCGACGACAGCAGTGGATCCATATCATCACCAGCGCCGGGACACCCAGCGCGCAGCTGGCCGCCGCCCTGGCGCTCTCCCGGCAAGTCGATCCTGCCGATTACCCCAACCTCCTGAAGATCGTACGCGCCCTGCCCGGCGACACCCTCGGGGCGCTCCTTCAACGCGCGGTGCTCAGCCGCTGGCTGCAGCACGATCCCGCCGCCGCTCTGGCCTACGCGGAATCGCAGAATCGAGAACTCCTCGAGGAAACCATCGCCGCGATGGCCGGCCTGTCGCCGGAGGATCAAGCGGATCTCGCCGAGTTCGCCCTCGATATGCCGCGCGACCAATTCGACCTCATCTTTAGTGCCTGGGAGAACTGGTCCCCCACGGACTCGTGGACGGCGCTCCACCAGCTCGAGGGCACACCATCGTTAGATCCCGAGCTTCGGGAGCGACTCATTGATGGTCTGGCGACGTCGGACGATTTTGAGAATGATCCCGCCCGCGCCATCGCCGAATTGAGCCGGGTCGCGCCGGACTTGCGCTCAGATTGGGCCGATTGGTTTGTGGAAGTTTGGGCGCGGAAGGACCCGGTGACCGCGCGCGCCTGGGCCGTCTCCGTCCCTGAGGACGAGGGACGCGCGGGTCTACTCGAGGCCATCGACGAGTCCCTCCGCCCCCCGCCCTCCCCTTCCTCACACTTGGAAGCTCTTCTCGTCAGCGGAATCGCTGACAGTCCGGAACAGAGGAAGGAGCTCTGGGATGCCGCCGCCGAGTTCCACCGCCTCGACCCCACCGGCGCGGAGGCTTGGGCCGATGCGCTCCCCGACTCCACGCTCCGCACCGCCGCCACCCAAGCCTTCACCGGCCAGCGGCCGGAGCCATGAGGGGTTGGTACCGCCTCGTCAATGTGTCAGGACATCCCATGTCCGCGGGTTCTCTGCGCTCATCTGCGACTCCTTAACACCGCGGGATTTGGGGGAAGTGATGAAAGTGGCCATCGGAACTGCACAGAACAAGGCGGTGTTGCACCACCAGAGCCGCGATCCACAAGTCATTGGTCAGGATGTTCACTCCCTTTTGACGCAGTTGGAGAAAGAGCTGGGCATAATGGTGGGTCGTTTGTCACTATAAGCATTCGTGTCCAGCGCCACGTTCATTTCCAATCCTCCTCATCCACCCGCTGAAACTCGACCACCGCTGCGTCGAAGGCCGCATCCTCTTGCCAGGAACCGATGAGGAAATCCAGATCGCTGTGCGTCCCCGGCTTGGCCTAAAGCTCCAACCCCCGAGCGAGCGTCTCAATCGCCACCGAGTCTAGACTCTTCTCTTGTTCCTTCGCCAGCCGACGAAGCGACCGGTCGATCAAGTCAGGAACCGCCCGGATCGTATACTGTTTGCCCATGATGTAGGCATATTATGAATACTTTGCCTGCATGTCAATGAGGCACTCTATGTGATACCCCCGACCACCTGGAGTCGCTGGGCCAATCAACCTCCCTGCCACTCAGGCCAGTTTTGCATGGTTTGTTTGTGCTCCAGCAAGAATGGGTGTCCACGATTTCCCCCGGCTTGCGAATAGCCCCAAAATAATGTAGGGATGAACCATGACGCTTGTTCTTGAACTTCCCGACGCATGGAAACGCCTGCTCGGTCTTGATACCCCCGATGCGGCGTTGCGGGCGCGACAGATGCTGATCCTGGAAAGTTACCGGGTAGGCAGACTTTCCCGCGGGCAGGCGGCGGAGATGCTGGGGTTGGGTTTTCACGAGGCGGAGGCGTTTCTCAAGCGCCACGGGGCGGAGCAGCAGGCAACTTGGGATGAGCTGGAGGCCAGTGGCAAGAAACTCCGCGCGGCTCTCAATTCATGAGTGGACAAGGCGTGGTGGTGGCGGATACCACGCCACTAAATTATCTGATTCTCATTGGTCACTCGGAAGTTCTAAGACCACTTTTTCGGGAGGTGCTGATTCCCGAAGCCGTGCTGAAGGAATTGCAACATCCCGGAGCTCCTGAACCGATCGCAGGCTGGCTGCGAAACCCACCAGGCTGGCTTCGAGTCGTAAAAGTCGCTCGCGTGGACGAAACCATTCAACTCGGCAGAGGAGAAACCGAAGCCATCACCCTCGCCATTGAGATGGAAGTATCTATCGTGCTCATCGACGAACGTCGCGGCCGTGCAGCTGCGGAAGCCCGCGGTCTGCTGCCGGTCGGCACACTGAACATTCTCGATTTAGCGGATGAGCGCGGTCTGCTTGATGGCGTGGCGGCGCTTGAAGCCCTTCAGCAAACCACCTTTCGAGCCGACCACGAACTGGTCGGCCGTTTTCAAGCCCGCATGAAGGGCCGCAACGGGTGAGGCTGGGAGAGTCGCTCAGACCACCAGAGGCGAGATCATTGCAGACTTCGGAAACGAACCCTTTTCCCTGCCATTCCTGGCAGGTTGTATTCGGTTCGCTTGTGCTTGACGACTCCCTTTTGGCCTCGTCTGCGGACCAGCATTCTCCAGCGGTTAGGAATAAATAAAGCCGTGCCGTACCGAGGATGAGTGGAGTTTTCATGAACTATGTTTGCTTCTTCATTTCTTCTTGGATAGTTTTGTAACAATGGAAAAATCATCCACGGTGATGAATCCCGTGTCATTCGGATTGCTCCGCCACCCTAACATTGTAAATCTTCCCTGAACGCGCACATAGATCGATTGGTATTCATCATGCGCGCGAACAGCGGATTCCCTGAAATAAAGGACGCGGTAATCTCCCACGCGGATACGCCAGTCGCCTTTACTGGCCGCGAGCTTGCGGCAGCCGGGAGGGCGTGGATCGTTTGCGAGTGCTTAAATGGCAACGATAACTCGGTCGTGAATCTCGGTTTCTAGCCGCGCGAGGTCTTTCTCAGCGGAGCGTTCGAGGAGCAGGGCGAAACATGGCCGGTCACTTGCGTTTGCGCTCGGATGAATACTCCTCCAATGGACGATAGCGGAGAGGTTTTTTGCGCACGCGCTTGAGCCACGTCACGTCATCAGCGTCCTCCAGACGCTCTAAAAGCTCCTCGCAGTCCTTGAGGGGGATGATGACGAAAACGGGTTTGCCTTTACACGTCACGCTTTCTGGTTCAGCGAGAGTTACCTTCATGGCAGATCCTGAACAGTACCAGTTTGCTCCGCCAGGCCAAGCGTTTTCGGACACGCGGTTTGGGAGCCAAAAGGAACGAAAGCGACCGGCGGGGGACACCCCATCATGGTCGCACACAACCGAACCTCCCCCCTCTCAAGGCCCCGAACCTCCGCCACGACCGCGTGGCACGTGTCCATCCGGCTGTGGTCATGCCCAACTCGGAAATTTCCTTAGTGACGGGGTGGCGGCGCCTGAGTGTCAAGTGGACCTTGAGCTTGCCGGGCATCGCGGCATCATAAGAGTATGTCAAAGTCCCCGTTTCTCCTGGCGAGCATAGTGGTGACCGTAGCGGCGTCGCCCGCCGCGATGGCAGCCGATGCGGCTGGCCGTGCGGTCGTCTTCAACCGCGACATCAAACCCATCTTGGCGGAGGCGTGCTTGAACTGTCACGGCGCCGATCCGGGCACACGGAAGGCCGGACTGCGATTGGACACCGAGGACGGGCTGTTTCAGCCGGGCAAGGATCGTGAGGCAGTGGTGGTCAAGGGTCAGCCGGCGCGGAGCCCGTTGTGGCAGCGGCTGACCGCCACCGATCCCGATGATGTGATGCCACCGCCCGACGCGCCGAAGCAACTCTCGCCCGAGGACAAGGAGATGCTTCGCCGGTGGATCGAGGAAGGCGCGACATGGCAGCCGCATTGGGCCTTCATCAAGCCCGATCGCCCGCCGGTCCCGGACATCGCGAATCCTCCTGTCCCGGTGCGCAACCCGATTGACGCGTTTTGGCTCGATAGACTCAAAGGCGCCGGCCTCACCCCAAATCCCGAGGCCGACCGCCGCGCCTTGGCCCGACGCCTCTCGCTGGATCTGGTCGGCTTGGTGCCCGAGCCGGCCGAGGTTGAAGCGTTCGTGGCGGACGCGTCCCCTGATTATTACGAAAAGTACGTCCAGAAGCTGTTGGTCTCGCCTCGCTATGGCGAGCACCGTGGCCGGGCGTGGCTCGATGCCGCGCGCTATGCGGACACGCACGGCCTGCATTTCGACAACTACCGTGAGATGTGGCCCTACCGGGACTGGGTGATCGACGCCTACAACCGGAACATGCCGTTCGATCAGTTTATTGTCGACCAGCTCGCCGGTGACCTGCTGCCGAATCCGACGATGGAGCAATTGATCGCCACGGGTTTTCAGCGGTGCAACATCACCACCAACGAGGGGGGCACCATCGAGGCGGAAAACCTCGCCAATTACGCCCGCGACCGCGTCGAGACGACCTCCTGGGTCTTCCTTGGACTGACGGCCAATTGCGCCGTCTGTCACGACCACAAATTCGACCCGGTGACCACGCGCGACTTTTATTCGATGGCCGCCTTTTTCCGGAACACCACTCAATCGGGATTCGATGGCAACAACCGCCAGGGCGCCAACGCTCACATCGTCGTCCCCCAGACGCCCGATGAACGCGCCCGCTGGGCCGCCTTGCCGGGTGAAATCGCCTCGCAGGAAGCGCGGCTGGCCGAGCGGCGCAACGCCGCGGGTCCGGACTTCGAAAAATGGCTGGCGGATGCCAAATCCGATGCCGTGGGTGAAGACGTCGATCCGAAGGCGCTGGTGGCCCATGCGCCGCTCACCGAGGGGGTGGGAGACGAAATCGGCGCCGTCTGTGGCGAACCGGTCAAATTCAAGGCCACCGGTCAGGTCGTGTGGAAACCGGACGGCCGGATCGGTCCAGCGCCCGTGCTCACGGCGGCGGCCAACTTCGACTTTGGCAATCAGGGCGACTTCGAGAAGGACCAGCCGTTCAGCTACGGCGCCTGGGTGAGACCGGCCGGGAACGGCGCCTTCGGCGGGATCATCGCGCGGATGGACGAGGATGCAGCCTATCGCGGATGGGACTTATTTCAGCACGGCGGCGAATATGCCGTCCACATCGCCAGCGCGTGGGAAGGTGACGCCTTGAAGGTCACCACGAAAGGCAACCGCCTCAAACCGAGCGAATGGCAGCATGTCTTCGTGACCTACGACGGCTCGGGCAAGGCCGGTGGCGTGCGCATTTACATCGATGGCAAACCCGCTGATGTGCGGCAGGATAAGGACGCGCTCAAGGGCTCGATCCGGACTACGGTGTCACTCCGGATTGGGCAGCGCAGCAAGGGCCAGGCGTTTGAGGGCGGCAGTGTGCAGGATGTGCGCGTTTACGGCCGCCGCTTGAATGGCGAAGAAGTGGCGGCGTTGCACACCCATGGGCCGCTCCGCGCTCTGTTGGCCAGCGATCCCGCGAAGCGCACGCCCGAACAGCGCCAAGCGCTTTTCGAGCACTACCTGACCACACGCGACCAGGCGTTCCAGGATCATCAGAAGACCATTGCCAGCCTCCAAGGCGAGCGCGAGGCCATCAAGGCGCGGAGCCCGATCACCCACGTCCAGGCGGAAAAGAAGGACTCCGCGCCCATGGCCCACATCCTTATGCGCGGCAATTACGATCAGCTGGGCGAAAAAGTGGAGGCCAACGTCTTCCACGCCCTTCACCCGATGCCCGAGGGAGCACCTAAAAACCGCCTCGGCTTGGCCCAGTGGCTCGTCTCGCCAGAAAACCCGCTCACAGCGCGCGTCACCGTCAATCGCCTCTGGCAGGAAATCTTCGGGACCGGATTGGTCAAAACCTCCGATGACTTCGGAGCCATGGGAGAAGCCCCCGTCAATCAACCCCTCCTTGACTGGCTGGCCGAGGAATTCCGGGCCAGCGGCTGGAACGTGAAACACATGGTCACCCTGATGGTCACCTCCAGCGCCTACCGCCAATCACCCGTCCTCACGCCGGAGCAGCTCGAAAAAGATCGCGACAATCGCCTGCTCAGCCGCGGCCCACGCTTCCGGATGGACGCCGAAATGATTCGCGACAGCGCGCTCGCCGCCAGCGGCCTGCTCTCGCCCCGAATGGGCGGCCCCGGCACCAAACCTTACCAGCCCGACGGCGTTTGGGACAAGGTCGGCATGGTCGAGGGCGACACCCGCATTTACAAACAGGACACGGGCGAGAACCTCTACCGCCGCAGCGTCTACAACTTCTGGAAACGCATGGCCGCTCCGGCAAGCCTGGAGATCTTCAATGCTCCGGCGCGCGAGGCAGCCTGCCTGCGCCGCGAACGCACCAACACCCCGCTCCAGGCGCTCGTCACGCTGAACGATACCCAGTTCATCGAGGCCGCCCGCACCCTCGCCCAAAAGGCCCTGCTCACCGCCGGCCCGGCCAATACCGACGCCGTCATCGGCTTCATCGCGGAACGCTTGCTCAGCCGGCCGCTGCGGCCCGAAGAGCGAGGCATCGTCAAAGGTACGTTGGACGACGTCCTCTCCTACTACCGCTCCGACCCCACCGCCGCCGCCGCCCTCATCGCCGTCGGCGAATCCAAGGCCGATCCCGCCGTCGATCCACCCACCCTCGCGGCGTGGACCATGATCGCCAACCAGCTCATGAACCTCGACGAGGTTCTCAACAAATAGCCCCACCACGCCATGAGCCTTCAAGACGACTACATCCGCTACGAAACCCGTCGCCAGTTCTTCGCCCGGGGCAAGAACGTGCTCGGGTGGTCCGCCCTGGCTTCCCTGTTGGGCGAGGCCATGACCGACAAGCTGCTCGCCGTCGGCGCGCCCTCGGCCGCCGCCCACAAACCGCTCTTTCCCCACTTCGCCCCCAAAGCCAAACAGGTCATCTACCTCCACATGGTCGGCGGCCCGTCCCAAATGGACCTCTGGGATTACAAGCCGGTCATGCAGGAGTGGTACGACAAGGATTTGCCCGACAGCGTGCGCATGGGCCAGCGACTGACGACCATGACGTCCGGCCAGTCACGCTTCCCGATCGCCCCGTCCAAATTCAAGTTTTCCCAGGCCGGCCGCAATGGGTTGTGGATGAACACGGAGTTGATGCCGTACCAGTCGAAGATCGTGGACGACTTGTGCCTCATCCGTTCCATGCACACGGAGGCCATCAATCATGAGCCGGCCATCGCGGCCATGCAGACCGGCAGCCAGGTCGGGGGCCGCCCGTGTATCGGATCATGGCTGAGTTACGGGCTGGGCGCGCTGAACTCTGATCTACCCGCCTTTGTCGTGCTCGTCGCCGAACCCACCAACCGCGAGCAGATGCAGGCAATTTCCTCCCGCCTCTGGTCGGCGGGATTCCTGCCCGGCGAACACGCCGGCGTCAGCTTCCGCTCCAGCGGTGACCCCATCCTCTTCATCAACAACCCTCCGGGAGTCAGCGGCGACCTGCGCCGCCGCCAACTCAACGGGCTCAAGGCGCTCAATGAGATGAATTATAAGTTGGTCGGCGACACCGAGACGCACACGCGCATCCAGCAGTTTGAAATGGCCTTCCGCATGCAGAGCAGCGTGCCCGAACTCACCCAGATCTCCGCCGAACCGGACAGCACCTACAAACTCTACGGCGACGAGGCGAAAAATCCCGGCACCTTCGCCTACTCCGCCTTGCTGGCCCGCCGCCTCGTCGAACGCGGCGTGCGCTTCGTCCAAATCTACCACAACAACTGGGACCATCACGGCAACTGTGGCGGCCGCATGCCGTTCCAGTGCAAGGACACAGACCAGCCGATCTACGGTCTGATCAACGACCTGAAGAGCCGCGGCATGTTCGAGGACACCCTCATCATCTGGGGCGGCGAATTCGGCCGCACCATCTACAGCCAGGGCGGCCTGAGCCGCGACAACTACGGCCGCGACCACCACCCGCGGTGCTTCTCGATGTGGATGGCCGGCGGCGGCGCCAAGGGTGGCACCATCTGGGGCGAGACCGATGAGTTCTCTTATAACATCGTCAAGGATCCCGTGCACATCCACGACTTCCACGCCACCGTCCTCGAAATGCTCGGCATCGATCACGAGCGCTTCACCTACAAATTCCAGGGACTTGATTTCCGCCTCACCGGCGTGGAACCCGCCCAGGTCATTCGCGACCTCATTGCCTGACGTCAAGGAGCCGCACTCATTGCCTTCACCCCGAAAGGGTTGTGGCGTTGAGTTTGTACACTTCGCTGACTTCAATTCACGGCGGAACAACTGTGCGCAAAGGGCTCCCTCCCCATGCCTTCCACCCGATCGTAGACCCGCTGAATCTTTAACGTCGGTCTCGAGCAGGGCGGCCCGGCCCGGGAACCGCCGGATTGCTTGACCACCTCCGCACAGGACGAGACTGGTTGCGGGCTACCACTCGAAAAATGGACAAACTCCAGGCCACCATTCCGAGGGAGCTCGAAATTCAAGGCATCCATCTTGAGGCTGGCCTTTTTCAGGCGCCCGTGATTGTCTGCGATCGATGAATGACTCATCGAAGTCCCCGCCACGCTCTGATCGGGAGCCGGCGCCCCCAGCGGTCGGCCCACTGCCGTCGTCCTCGCCGCAGCCACCAACATTCGTCGACACCCGGGACATCACGATACCTAGCTCGCTGGAGCCCACCATGGCGCGATCCGCGAGTTCCGTCCAAGCAGAGTTCACGGCACCGACCCAGCACATGCGGGAAGCTCCCGGCGTGTGGATCGGCCGCTACCGGTTGATCGAGCTGATCGGGGAGGGAGGCTTTGGCACGGTGTGGCGCGCTGAGCAGCATGACCCGGTCCGCCGGGAGGTGGCGTTGAAAGTCGTTAAACCCGGGATGGATTCGGCGCCCATCCTCGCGCGGTTTGCCGCGGAGCGGCAGGCGCTGACCCGGATGGAGCATCCGCACATCGCGACTTTATTGGACGCCGGTCAGACTGGCAATGGACGGCCGTTCTTCGCGATGACGCTCGTCCACGGCCACCCGATTACCCGCTACTGCGATGACCGACAGCTGGGCATTCGCCGGCGGCTGGAATTGTTCACCGCTGTCTGCGAGGCGGTCGAGCACGCTCACCGGCGGGGAATTCTCCACCGCGATTTGAAGCCCTCGAATATCCTGGTAGAGGAAATCGACGGCGCGGCCATGCCGCGAGTCATCGATTTCGGCATCGCCAAGGTCCTCGGAGCGGTGGATGACGAAGCGTCCGCCGATGCGCTCACTCAGCGCGGGGCCGCCATCGGCACCCCGCAGTACATGAGTCCTGAACAGGCGGCCAGCACCCCGGACGTCGATACGCGCAGCGACGTCTATGCGCTGGGCGCCGTGCTGTACGAGATGCTCACGGGGTCCCCTCCGATCGAGCGCGAACAAATCAAAAGCCGATCGTGGGAGGAAATCCTCAGGTTGGTCCGGGAAGCGGACGTCCCCCGCCCGAGCGACCGCTTGGCCGCCCCGACGGAGGACGCAGAGACCCGCGCTGCCCGGCGGCAGACGACGGGCCGGCGGCTGGTCGATTCCATTCGTGGTGAGCTCGACTGGATCGTGCTCAAGGCCCTGGAAAAAGATCGCGAGCGGCGCTACGCGAG
>JBJXFS010000071.1:0-2504 GCA_046155625.1 Verrucomicrobiales bacterium
CCGAGAAGAAACGCTGAGTCTCCTTCGTGGAGCCAAACGCTGACTGGAGAGCCGGATGCGGGAAATCCGCCCGTCCGGTTCGGTGGGAGGGGCGCCGCAATCCAATGTGGCGTCCCTACCCCTATCCCGTAGTCGCCGCCGTACAAGAACCCGCGTCGGGCTCGACGGCGTCGGGATTCTCCGCAATGGTTTTCGCGCACCATGACATCCCCGGCATCCGTCCTCGAGGCTGAATTGATTGAACGCGCCGTGGCCTTGGCGCGCGTGCTGCAGAGTCGGGCGGTTGAGTTGCAGACACCGGCGGAGAAGCGGCAGCAGGCGGAATTGGACCGCATGCTGCAGACGTCGGAGGACAAGGTGACGCTGATTCAGTTGACTGACGAGGCGTTCCGGTGCCGGGCCGCGAGGCGGACGGCGGAGCATCTGACGCACATTCTCGATGTGCAAGGGGTGCCGCGGTTTTTCAGTCCGATGGATCGGGCCTTGCTGCGCGGGTTTCAATCGTTTGGCGGCTGGCTGCCTGGGGTGGCCGTGCCTCTGGTCAAAGACCACATGCAACGCGAGACGGCCAACGTGGTGCTGCCGGCCGAGCCCGATGTGTTAGGCGACCACTTGCGCGCGCGCCAGCTCGAAGGCGTGCGCATGAACCTCAATTTCCTTGGCGACATGGTGCTCGGCGAAGACGAGGCGGCTCGGCGGTTGGAGACCTATCTCGAGGCCCTGCAAATGCCGGAGGTCGAGGTGGTGTCGGTCAAGATATCCACGCTGTATTCTCAGATCTCGGCTTTGGCGCGCGAGCAGACGCTGGCGGTGCTGTGCGATCGGCTGGAGTTGTTGTACCGCAACGCGGCGCGCCTGCGGTTTCGCCGCCCTGACGGGGTGGCGGTCCCGAAGTTCGTTTACCTCGACATGGAGGAATATCGCGACCTTCACCTCACCGCGCAGGCGTTCATGCGGACGCTCGACCGGCCGGGCCTCGAGGGCGTGGAGGCGGGCATCGCCCTGCAGGCGTACATCCCAGATTCGGCCCGGGTGCAGCGCGATCTCACCGACTGGGCGCGTCAGCGTCTCGCCGCGGGTGGCGCCCCGGTGACGGTCCGCATCGTCAAGGGCGCGAACATGGAGATGGAACGCGTCGAAGCGAGCCAGAATGGCTGGCCGCAAGCGCCGTTTTGCCGCAAAGCCGAGACCGATGCCAACTACAAACGCATGCTCACCGAGGCGCTTCGACCGGAAAACCACGCGGCCGTGCGCGTCGGCGTCGCCTCCCACAACTTGTTCGACCTCGCGTACGGCCTGGTGCTCGCCGATCACGCGCAGGCCGGCGACCGCGTGCAGTTCGAAATGCTCGAGGGCATGGCCAACCACCAGCGCCGCGCCCTGCTCGAGCACAGCGCTCAATTGCTGCTCTACGCTCCCGCCTGCCGCAGGGAAGAATTCCTGAACGCCATCGGTTACCTCATTCGCCGACTCGATGAAAACACCGGACCGGAAAATTTTCTCCGCCACGCTTTCAAACTCAGGGTCGACTCCCCGGATTGGGACCAGCTCGAGCGCGGCTTCCGCGAGGCATTTGCCATCCCCATTTCCGACGCTCCGCGCCGCCAACAAAACCGGCTCGAGGAGCGCTTCGACGCGCCTCACGCCGAGTGCCGATGGCATCGATTTGAGAACGAACCCGACACCGACTGGTCGCTCCTGAGCAACAGCCAGTGGGCGGCGGCGTTGGTGGCCCAGACCGACCCGTCAATCACCGAAATCCCGCTGGTGATCGCGGGTGAAGACATCGACCCCGGGCGGACGGGCACAACCCCTACTGACTGTCTCGACCCATCCCGACCTGGTACTGTGATCGCGCGCGCGGCCCAGGCCGACGACTCGGCAGTCGACCGCGCGGTCGCCTGCGCCAAGGCCGACCCGGCAGGCTGGAGGTCGCTGAGCGTCGACGTCCGGAGCGATGTGCTCGGCCGCGTGGCGCTCGAATTGCGCCGGACGCGTGGCGACTTGATGCGGGCCGCCTTGGCCAATGGAGGCAAGACGCTGGCGGAGTCGGATCCTGAAGTCAGTGAGGCCGTGGATTTCGTGGAATTTTACCGGGCCTCGGCGCGCGACTTTTTCGAGCATCCGGACGTGCACTCCGCGCCGAGGGGCGTGGTGGTCGTGGTGCCGCCGTGGAATTTTCCGATCGCGATTCCGTGTGGCGGTGTGGCGGCGGCCTTGGCGGCCGGGAACACGGTGATTTTGAAACCGGCCTCGGATGCCGTGTTGGTCGCCTGGGAAGTCTGCCAGTGTTTTTGGCGCGGCGGTGTGCCACGCACGGCACTTCAATTCGTCCCCGGCCCCGGTCGCGGCGCGGGGGCTCGACTCATCTCCCACGCCGATGTGGATGCGGTGATCTTGACCGGCGGGACGGACACCGCCCTGCGCATGCTTGAGTCGAGGCCCGACCTCAGGCTCTTCGCCGAAACCGGCGGGAAGAATGCCACGATCATCACCGCGCTGAG
>JBJXFS010000072.1:0-13299 GCA_046155625.1 Verrucomicrobiales bacterium
CGAGAAGAAACGCTGAGTCTCCTTCGTGGAGCCAAACGCTGACTGGAGAGCCGGATGCGGGAAATCCGCCCGTCCGGTTCGGTGGGAGGGGCGCCGCAATCCAATGTGGCGTCCCTACCCCTATCCAGGGAGCGCCTGGAAAAATCCGCCCTTGAAATCGCTTAAGATTCCCGAAGCATTGGGATTCCATGGCTGCTGACACTTCGTACACTGAGGACGACATCAAGACGCTGAGCTGGATCGAGCACATCCGGCTGCGGCCGGGTATGTACATCGGCAAGCTGGGTGACGGGTCCCAGCCCGACGACGGCATTTACATCCTGATCAAGGAGGTGGTGGACAACGGGATCGATGAATTCACCATGGGCCACGGCAAGCGGATTGCGATCACGGTGGAGGACGACCAGGTCGAGGTGCGGGATTTTGGGCGCGGGATACCGTTGGGCAAGCTGATGGATTGCGCCAGCATCATCAATACCGGGGCGAAATACGATTCGAAGGCCTTCAAGAAATCCGTCGGCCTGAACGGTGTCGGCATTAAGGCGGTCAATGCGCTGAGCGAGTTTTTCGAGATCCAGTCGTGGCGGGAAGGCGAAACGAAGGCGATCGAATTTTCCAAAGGGAAGGCGACGATCGAGATGAAGAAGCCGAAGCCGGACGCGCAGCCGAACGGGACGCGGGTCGCGTTCGCGCCGGACCGCACGATATTTCCGGCCAAGCTGGCGTTTCGGAACGAGCACATCGATCGGATGCTGCGGTACTACAGTTACTTGAATGTCGGCCTGACGCTGGAATTCAACGGTCGAAAGTTCAGCAGCAAGAACGGCCTGCAGGACCTGCTGCACGAGGATCTCCCGGAGGAAGAACGGCTGTATCCGATCGTGCGGCTGGTGGGCGAGGACATTGAAGTGGCCTTCACGCACCGGGACGGCTACGGCGAAGACATCCTGAGCTTCGTCAATGGCCAGAACACCACGCAGGGCGGAACGCATTTGCAGGGATTCCGCGAGGCCATCGTCAAGACCATTCGCGAACACTTCAAGAAGGAATGGGATACCAAGGACATCCTCCAGGGCATCGTCGGCGCGGTCGCCATCAAGGTCGAAGAACCGATCTTCGAATCGCAGACCAAGACCAAACTCGGATCATTGACCATGTCGCCGAACGGCGAGTCGGTCCGCGGATTCATCGCGAATTTCCTCCAGCGCGAGCTCGACATCTTTCTGCACAAGAACAAGGAGGTGGCCGCCGCGCTGCAAACGAAGATCCAGCAGAGCGAACGCGAGCGGAAGGAGCTGGCGGGCATTCAGAAACTGGCGCGCGAATCGGCCCGAAAGGCGAAGATCCACAACAAGAAGCTGCGCGACTGCCGCATCCACTGGGGTAGCAAGCACAAGGAAGCCGAGGAAAGCACGCTTTTCATCACCGAGGGAGACAGCGCGAGCGGATCGATCACGACATCCCGCAATGCCGACCTGCAGGCGGTCTTCTCGCTGCGGGGAAAGCCGCTCAACTGCTTTGGGCTGACGAAAAAAATCGTCTACGAGAACGAGGAATTCAATCTCCTGCAGCACGCACTCAACATCGAGGAGAACCTCGACGAACTGCAATACAACAAAGTCGTCCTTGCCACCGACGCCGACGTGGACGGGATGCACATCAGGCTGCTCCTGATCACGTTCTTCCTTCAGTTTTTCCCGGAATTGATCCGGCGCGGGCACTTGTACATCCTGCAGACCCCGCTTTTCCGCGTCCGCAACAAGAAGATCACGCGCTACTGCTACACCGAGGAGGAAAAGCTCGCTGCCTTCGCCGAATGCGGCAAAAACCCCGAGATCACGCGATTCAAGGGGCTGGGTGAAATCAGCCCCGATGAATTCAAGCGATTCATTGGCCCCGACATCCGGCTCGACCCGGTCCACCTTGACGCTCATTCGCCGGTCAAAGAATTGCTCACATTTTACATGGGCAAGAACACCCCCGACCGACAACAATTCATCATCGGCAACCTGCGCGTCGAACAGGATATCGTCGCCGAGGAGCCGGAGCCGGTGGTGGAGAAAGAGGCGGCGTGAAGGCGGGCTTTACCGGCGTGCCCTTTCCAAATACCCGTCCAGCCACCCGCGGGCGCCTTGGGGCGGGAGGGCATCGGCGACATCGAGCCCATTGGCGAGGGAGAAGGAAACCGCGAGCGGGAATGTTCCTGGGGGTGGATGCGGGGTAAAGGGACCGCCACCGGAGAAATCACCGAGCGCCACGAGGTCAAGTCGAGTGAGTTTACCGTTGCGAGAGGCGAAATGCCCGCGCAGGCTGCCGGCGAACGATCGGTCACCGCCCTGGGTTCTTAACTCGAAGCGGCCAGTGACGAGGCCATCGTGAATGGTGATTTCCACGTGACGCACTTCCTCCGGCTCCCACATGGGTGGTTCGCCGCGAGTATTGTCGACGAGGTGAAAGCGGGCGACTCGGTGGGCGAGGGACTCCGGGAAGTCGCCGTGCGCGAGTGATTGGTGTTCCGCGGCGGAGATCCAAAGGTTGTCGCGGGAGACGGCGGATTGAAAGATGGCGCGCCATGGGTCGTCGGTCGGTTCGTAACCTTCCATGACTTTGGCACGCACGCGGACCACCAAGCCACCCTGGGGCGGCTGGATGTTCCATCGGGGGTCCGGAGTGCCGGCGGCCACGGCGGCGACATCGGCGGAGGCGTCATCGCTGCGTTTGAATTCGGCGAGTTTTTCGCGGAGCAACCGCTCAATCTTTTCCGGGTCACGATTGTTGTTATAGAGGAGGAGGTTTCCTGAGGCGGTGGCCACATAAAACCCCTGGGTGGTATTTCCGAAATCCTTGCGTGGACTCTGGGCGGCGATGCGGCGGTAAAAGTCTCCTTCGGCGTCCTTTTGGCGCCGTTCATAGGCCTGATCGAGCGCCACGGGGACAAGTTCCGATTTCAGCAGGGAGACGATGCCGGGGCGGGCGAAGGTCGACGCACGGTCGAGCACGCCATTGTTTCACGTGCATCCTAATGGATGTCCGTCCATGGCCCAAATGAAGATCGGCTTGCGTTCGCGGGCCGCCTGCCGCTGAGCGTCGAGCAGGCCGATTTTCCACGGGATCGTGCGCCAGGGTTCGTCGGGCGAGGGCGAGAGAGCGGCGTGCAACTCGCGGAATTTTTCTTCGCTCAGGGTTTTGGAATCGGCGGCGGCCATCGGAAGGGCGGACAGCAAGAGGCAAGTGGCGATGAGAGTGTGGCGCATAATCAAGGACCGTACAGAGGGCCACAGCACTTTACACCGGATGTCTTCGCCCACAACTGCCGGGCATGGAGTTCGGACAATTTGGGTGCCGATCTGGAGGAGGAAGGGCGATCCGCCCTGAAGAGTTGGGAAGTATCCCAGCAGGCCTACGGTCTTTGGCAGGAGTTCCGAGAAGCCGATTTGAACCATGCGATTATTGTAACAGCGCGAAGTGCAGAATTTTACGGTATTTTTGTTCCAACCTCCCTTTTTCGGCTGAATTGGTGTTGCCATTTGCAGTGGCCCTGAAACTGCTTAAACAGACGGTGCGCACTCATGTCCAAGCCCCGCAAACCCATTGTCGCCGCAAACTGGAAGATGTTCAAAACTCCGTCAGAGACGGCGGATTTCTTCAAGACATTCCTGCCGGTGCTGGGGAATCTGGATGGGGTGGATGTGGTGATCGCGCCGCCATTCCCGTGTCTTCCGGCGGCGAGTGACAACGCGGGGAAGAGCATTGTTCGCATTGCGGCGCAGAACATGCATCCGGAGACGAACGGCGCCTTCACCGGGGAAGTGAGTGCGATCATGTTGCGCGAGCTCTATGTGACGTACGTCATCCTCGGCCACAGCGAGCGGCGCACGCTTTTCGGGGAGACCGACTCATTCATCAATCGCAAGGTGCTCACAGCGCTGGCCTCCAACTTGAAACCGATCCTGTGCATCGGGGAAACGCTCGAGGAACGGGACGCTGGCCGGATTGAAGAAGTGCTGCAGCGCCAGCTGACGGCTGGGCTGGCTGGCGTCTCGTCGGACGAAGCCCTCGAGCTGGTCCTTGCCTACGAACCCGTTTGGGCCATCGGCACCGGCCGCACCGCGAGTTCGGCGCAAGCCCAGGAAGCCCATGCCTTCATTCGGTCCGTCCTCGAAAAAGCGTATGATGCGGCCACGGCCCGGCGGATCCGCATCCAGTACGGAGGCAGTGTCAAGCCGAGCAATGCGGGGGAATTGAGCGCCCAGCCAGACGTCGACGGATTTCTGGTTGGCGGCGCCAGCCTGGAGAGCGGCAGTTTTTTTGAGATCATCCGGTCGACCGTGCAATCGTCGGTTGCGGACTAATTCTGGAATTCTTTCGCTGATTCCGCCTCCCTGGACCGCTTCCTGCGATGCACAGGCTGCCGCTTCACATGACTTCCCGCCAGCGCGCTCGTCCCCATCCGCAGCCCGGCCGACTTGTCGTCGGCGTCGTGCTCGATTTGGCGTGCAAGCTCTGTACGGTGATTGGATTGGGCGCACTGGCCATGGCCCTGACCCGGGCGCAGAGTCTGACCGATTGGAGCGGGGCCGATCGCACGTGGGGGCTGGTATTTCTGATCGCGTTGGCAAGCTATATTTTTCTGGCCGGCTGGCGGTATTACCACGGGAAGCGCACCTTGTGCAGCCTGTGTCGCGGTTCGGTGTTTCACGTGCAGCACAGCACGAAGAACCGCGACGCCACGAAGTGGCCTGGTGTAGGCTACCGGACAAGCGCCGTGCTGAGCCTGTTTTTCACGGGCCGTTACAACTGCATGTACTGTGGCACGCCGTTTCGGCTGAAAAAATAAGGGCCGGCCTTACTTCGGCAGTTTGGCGAGGAATTTGGCGGGCTCGGCGTCGAACTCCTTGATGCACGGTTTGCAGCAGAATTTCACCTCCTGGTTCTGGTAAACCTTGGTGATGACCGGCCCCATGCTGCCCAGTTCATTGTCGGAGACGATGCACGTATTCAGGGGATAAGGTTTCACGCTGGCGCCGCCGGGGGTTGACGCGTCGGTACTGGCGCACGACGGCAGCCACGCGGCGATGAGCGAGAGGGCGAGCAGAGAGAGCGTGGTGGATTTTTTGGCGGTGGATTTCATGGTATTGGATGGTGGGTGGTGATGAGGTTGAGCTGAATTGGGGAGGGGGATGGGGCGTGCGATCGCAGGCGCTAAAACCGGATGATCACACCGGCACCGAAGCCAAATTCGGAGTGGTACTGGGCGGTGAGCGAGAACGCCTTATTCAGAATGACCGCGGCGCCGGCCGACCACTCCCATTCGCTGCCGGTGTCGTATTCGACGCGGCCAATGGCGGACAGACGATCAGTGAGGGGGAGTTGGTGAGAAAGCGCGAGGCGGACGTCGCCCTCGCTGTCGAGGCTGACGGTGCTTTGGATGCGCATGGGCAGGCGGTAATTGAATCCGGCCACGGCGCGATCGTGAGCTTGGTCTTCGTTCGTCAGTCGCGCGCCGGCGAACGCCTGGAAATTGGGGGAAAAGTACCGTTGATAGAGAACATCGATTTCGTATTCGGTGTCGGGGACGTTTTCCCAGCCGATTTCCCAGTCGGCGAAGAAGTCGTGGTGTCCGTGGCGCACGGTGAGCAATCCTTCGGTGAAATTCGACAGCAGACCGGCCTCGCCCCACGCGAACCATGGCTCATGGGCGTGCTCGCCGAGACTGGGCGGGTGGGGCTTTATTTCAAAGTCACCATGGGCGGACGCGGCGGGTGTGGTGGTGGCGGGGGTCGTAGTGACAGGCGGGTCTTCGTACCGGAAGACGCGGCCCATGCCGGTCATCATGTGGTAGAGGATGTGGCAGTGAAACAGCCAGCTGTGGCGTTCATTGGCTTCGAATTCGATGAGACGGCGGCCCATGGGCGGCACGTCGACCGTGTGTTTGAGCGGGGCGCGCTTCCCCTGGCCGCTGACGACGCGGAAAAAATGGCCGTGCAGGTGAATCGGGTGATGCATCATCGTGTCGTTGATCAGTTCGAGTTCGATCGCCTCGCCGTGACGAAGCGTGACGACGCCGTCCTCGGCCATCGTCTTTCCGTCGAACGACCATGTGTAACGAGCCATGTCGCCGGTGAGGCGCATGGTGATGCGTCGCCGCGGGGCGGCCGATGGCAGGCTGGTGTCACGCCGGGCGCGGAGCTGGGCGTAGGGGGGGCCAGGGCGGGGCAGGTTGATGGCGGCGCGCGGGTTGTCGCTTCGATCCGCGAGCGCGAGGTCGAGCATTTCATCCATGGAATAGAGCTGGGGTTTGGGCGGGTCGGTGGCGGTGTGCCAAGATCCGTCGCCGAGTTGGGCCGAGGCATGGCCCGATCCATCCATCGCGGTGGCTCGCAGTTCCCAAGCCCCGGTCGGCGGGACGGTCAGAACCACGTCATAGGTTTCTGCAATCCCAATGAGCAGGCGCGGCACGGAGACCGGAACGACTGGCATGCCGTCGGCCTCGATGATGCGCAGAGGGCCGCCGGACCAATGGAGGTAGAAGTAGGTCGAGGCCGCGGCGTTGACGATCCGGAGGCGGATGCGTTCACCGGGGCGGCCCGGCACGTGCCAGTGCCTCTGGCCGTTGATGAGGAAGGCGTCATAAGCGACATCGGCCACGTCCATGGGCGGCATCCTTCCCCATTCGCGGCTGAAATAATCGCCAAGCGCGCCCGCCTGCGCGGCTCCGAGAATCGATGGCAGAGTGCTGCGGCGCAGAAGGTAATACTCGCTGCCGCGGGCCAGGGTGCGCATGACTTCATTCGGGGATTCGTTGGTCCAGTCGGAAAGCACGAGGACTTCTTCACGATCGACGCGGTCCGAGGCGGCGACGGCGGTTCCCGCGCGCGGCTGAACCACGATGGCGCCGTACACTCCCCGCTGCTCCTGCAAGTGGGTGTGCGAATGATACCAATAGGTGCCGGCATGGCGGAGGACGAATTCGAAAGTGTGCGTGGCGCCCGGCCGGATGGGCGGGGTCGTCACATGGGGGACGCCGTCCTGCGCATTGGGCAGGAGAAGTCCGTGCCAATGGGTCGACGTCTCCTCGCCGCGGAGGCCGTTGCGGACGCGGATGCGCGCCAGATCACCTTCCTGAAACCGCAAGGTCGGTCCCGGCACAGAACCGTTGACCGTCAAGGCGGGCACGGGCTTGCCGGCGAGTTCGAGAGTCTTCTCCTCGATGGCCAGGTCATATTCGACAACACGACCAGATCGGAACGACTCTTTGCCGCAATCGGCGCAGGCCCGTGCCTTGGAAAATGGAAGGAATGGAGCGAGTCCGAGAAAAAGAAGAAAAACGAATGATTTGTTCATGAGGATCCGAGCGGGGCATGGAGAGGGGGGCTGAGCGATACCCGGCGCGGCCCGGTCTTACGCGAGACCGCCAGCGCTGGGCACACGACTTCCGTGCATGGCCCCAGCTCAGATCAAGAACACTTGGAAACGCACGGTCAGCGGCACTTTGACCGCCGTTGCGAGCTCAAGCAGGCGCCGAGTCGGCATCGGCGGTGCCGCGCGGAGGCGTCCGAGCGGTCGTGCGCCAAGTTGTTTGACGTCCACCCACTCCGGGGCGGTCAGCGCATCGCGATCGCCAGTCGTCGGGCGTGGAACGAATGGAGCCGGCGGCGAGTCGGGAGCCGGGGACTCCGTGCATTCACAGCCCGAGCGACCGCCCACCTCATCCAGAGCGCCACAACAACAAGCCGCCGCCGCGCACTCTCCGGCATGGGGGGATGGATTGGGGGATGGCGTCACCACCCCGATTTGGCAGGAAGACGCATGCAGAGGGGCCGCCTGCATCAGCAGACAGACAACCAACAGCACCCATCCGCGGCCAGCCATAAAGAAAACAATACGACACCTTCAAAGCGCTGTCACGCGCGGTTTGTGTTTATTCAGATGCCTGATCAAGGCACATCACTCTTCTTGGGGGAGCTCTGATTCTGGGGTGGCCGGCCGCGTGGGCCGGAATCGATGGCCGAACCGCGATGTCATGGGGGAAAGAGTTTTTGGCGCACACAGCTTCGCCCGGGCGGGCGATTCCGCCTCTTCCGGCGGTATCAACTTATTGCTTTGCGTTGACGAGTGTATTTCAGCGATCCGCGACCGCCCACGAAGCGTAAAGATCGAGCTTATCCCACCCCGGTATTGGTTGCCCGTCCAGTCTCGCGCAAAGTTTTCGCGAGCCAGGCGCATTCCTGGCGCCAGGGCGCCTCGCTTTGCATTTCCGCGAGGGTCATGGGGAGGCGGGCTGACCAATTGTGATCGGCGGCGGTGCCGGGCACGTTGAATCGGAGTTCGGCTCCGAATATGTCCGGCAGGGTGATGGCGACGAATCGGGACCGGCTGTTGAGCAACGCGGTGAGCAGCGCTCGTCGGATGCCGTCATCGAATGGGGGATAGGGGCCATTTTCCGGATGCAGCCAGGCGAACTGGCAGAGGAATTTGAGCTGCAGGGCGGCGGCCTGCGTATCGGGATCACCATCCGCGCATTCTCGGCGCAATCGTTCCCACAGAGTGCGCAGGGGTTCGTGGTCGTGGGTTCCGAGGGTGGCGAAGGAGCAATTGGGATAGTCGGCGCCCTGAATGGTGTGGCCATGCCCGTCGTCTTCCCACTGGCAGATCTTGAATCCCGGAATGTTCAGTTCGAGCAGATGGGGGCGAACATAATCCGGCACGACGCCGAGATCTTCGGCCACCACCTCGGCGGAGCCGGCCGCCTCGACGATGCGTTGCAGGAGTCGGTCACCCTGGGCCAAATTGGCCGCCTTGTTTTCCGGAGTGTCGTCACCCTGTTCGATGAAACGCGGCAACCGACCACCGCAGCGGGCCGCGGCCTCCTGGTCCGTGAGCGGGAGGAATTCGTCATTGCGAACCGGTTGCCAGGGAAACGCGTAGATGCGATAAAACCCGAGCACATGGTCGATGCGAAAGATCGAGAAGATTTCCGTCAACTTCCCGATGCGGCGGCGCCACCAGCGAAACCCGCTGCCCTCCATGCACGGCCAATTGTACAACGGGATTCCCCAATTTTGGCCCCATTTTTGGACAAAGAGGTTGTCTTTGAAATACCGTTCGGGTGGCGCGCCGCCGCACCAATCGAGGTCAAATTCTTCGGGATGGAAAAAGACATCCGCGCTGCACCAGCTGATGCCAAAGGGGACATCACCCATTAGTGCCACTCCCCTCTGGCTGGCATGGCGGCGCACGTCTGACCATTGCTCGGTACACAGCCATTGAGCGTATGCGTGGCGAGAGAGAGCCGTCTCGATTTCATTTGGGTGTTCGGCTTGCTGCCGCTGCAGCCACGCCCGTGCTTTGTCGCCCGTGTTCCATTCCTCCGGCCAAACGGTCCAGTCTTGGTGCCCGGCGCGGTCCATCAGCACGCGAAACAAACAATAATCGTCCAACCACTCCGCTTCCGTCATCCGGAACGCCGCAAAGGCCGACCTTCTCTCGTCAAGCCCATCCCCCGCCACCGCCGCCCCCGTCGGCGGCAGGCACAAACTCGCGTGCGCCAGTCTGAGGAGTTCCGCATACAGCGTCCGCACCGCGGGATAATCGATCGGGCTTGCGGGCAAGCTCGCCACTCGATGGCGCGCGCAAATGTCAATGAACGCCGCCGCCGGCAGCTCGGGCACCGCGCTTGGCGAAAGATCCAGCGTGAGGGGCTCGAGCGCCACGGAACTGATGGCATTGTACGGGCTGTTGTCTGGTCCGGTCGCGTTGATCGGCAGAAATTGCACGAATCCCAGTCCGGTCTCCGCCGCCCAGTCCACCAACGCGCGCACCGCTTCCGTGTCGCCAATGCCTAAATCCCCCTCCGTGCGCAGGGCAAACACCGGGCACAGCACGCCCGCACGACGTCTGGAATTGTGTGAATCCGAGTCCATCAGAACACCTCTGTGACGCAATTTGGATGCCACGCAACCTCGGAGGTCGGCGGTCGGTGGGCGGCTGCGAGCTCCTGTTCAACCTTAGCACGGGAACCCGCCGCCTGTCCGTCCGCGAACCGCCGAATCCGGGTGCAGCATTCCGATTGCGCCGTGCCGGCGCGTTGGTTAGGTTTAAATCATGCGGGTTCGTGATTTCTTGGCGCCCATTGTTTGCGTGACGATGGCCCACTCCGCCGCCAGCGCGACGCTGCCCGTCCATCTCAAAGACCGCGTGGCGCATGTCACCGCCGCGGATTTGGAGAGGCAGGCCGGCATTGCCATCAAGCGCCTGCCCGAGCGCGGTGGATTTGTCGCCTGCGGAAGCGAGGCCTGCGCGCCGCTCGAAGGCGTCCTCGCCGAGGGCGACGCGTTGCTTGTGCCGGTGGCCGGCTTGGCCGAGGCGTTGAATCTCGAAGCGAAATTCGACGACAACCGGCGGCAGGTCGCCCTGACTCCATCCCGCCGGGAAGCTTCCAGAGCAACCGGATTAGCGCGCGTCGGCAGCCTGGCTCCCAAGCTACGGCTGACGAAAATCGACGGCACGACGGTCACGCTGGACGAATTTCGCGGCCAGCGTGTGCTCATCAACAGTTGGGGTAGTTGGTGAGGGTGCCGCCACGACCTGCCGGTCTGGCAGGAATTCTTTACACGCCATCGCGCCAACCACTTCACGATGCTTTCGGTCGCCGTGGATGTGCAGGGGGCAAAAGTCGTCGGGCCCTGGGTCGAGAAATATGGCGTGACGTTTCCGGTGGCAGTGGACGAGGCGGATGTCTTCGGCGCGACGTTTGGCCTCAAGGTCATTCCTTTTTCCATCCTCCTTGATGAAGTCGGCATCATTCGCCTGCAAGGCGGTGGGCCGACGAAGGAATTCCTCGAGCAGGCCGAGGAGGTGCTGCGCGAACCGGTCAGCGCGGTGCGCGGCCGATCGCAAGAGTCCTTGACCGCTCTTTCGCTCGCGGAACTGCGTGCCCGCGCCGCAGGCCAACCGGACCACGCCGCGTCGCGGATCGCGCTGGCGCAGGCGCTGGAGCGAGCGGGCGATCTGACGGGCGCGCTGGAGGAGTGCGTCGCCGCCGGGCGCCTGGAAACGAAGGACGCCATGATCCCGTTCACGCACGGACTGGTGCTGTTGCGCCAGGGCCGCACGAACGAGGCGTTGGCACGGTTCTCGGCCGCGCACAAACTGGACCCCGGGAACTGGCGCATCCGCAAACAACTATGGGCTCTGGAACACCCGGAGAAGTTCTACGGCACCGATGGCATTGACTGGGGCTGGCAAAAAGAACAATTGGCGCGAGAGAAAGCGGATTGACTTCTCATGGGGAATCCGTTGGCCGGGTAAGACAAACTTCGATCGATGTTCGAAGAAGCCTTCAAGCGCGTCGACGATGCCCTCCGCAAGGGGGCGGATTATGTGATTGAATCTCGGAACGCGGAAGCCGATTCGATCGCCTCATCGAGATGCGAGAGCGCGGACGGAAGCAGGGGAAAATTTTCCTCGGCCAGAGAAATCAGACGGAGAAGTCGCTGGTATTCTTCCGCCAGCCAGGAACACGGTCCGGCGGTCCGTGATTTGGTCAATCAGTTGAAAAAAGGCACGGATCCGAACTACTGTCCCTTGTTCATGGGTCGACTCAACGCGCGAGGCTCGATACTCGAAATCCGACCGCCGATCTCCGACCACCGATCTCCGACCACCGATCTCCGACCACCGACCATGTCCCTACGCAGCTTTCACTGTCCGATCGTCATTCCGGCTCGGTATGGGTCGACGCGGTTTCCTGGGAAGCCGCTGCACCGCATCGCGGGCAAACCGTTGGTGCAGCATGTGTGGGAGAGGTGTCGGCGGGCGCGGTTGGCGTCCGGAGTGGTAGTGGCCACGGATGATGAACGGATTGCCGAGGCGGCGAGGGCGTTTGGGGCGGAGGTGGCGATGACGCGGGCCGACCATCCGAGTGGGACCGACCGGTTGGCGGAGGTGGCGGCGGGTCGGCCGGAGGCGACGCATTTATTGAACGTGCAGGGTGACGAACCGCTGATTGATCCGGCGCTTCTCGACACGCTGATGGCCGCGTTGCGCGATGATCCGGGTCTTCCCATGATCACCGCGGCCAGCCCGCTTGCCGATGGACCCGAGCTCGACAACCCGAACGTGGTCAAAGTGGTCATGACGTCCCGCGGGGACGCGCTTTATTTTTCGCGCAGCCGGATTCCCTTTCCCCGCCACCCACCCGTCCTACCCTGCCACCGCCATCTGGGCGTCTACGGGTATGCACGGGAGTTTCTCCTGCAATTCGTGGCGTGGCCGCCATCCCCGCTCGAACTCACCGAAAGTTTGGAGCAACTGCGCGCCTTGGAGAACAGCGCTCGCATCCGCGTCGTCCTTACCGCCGAGGAATCGCCCGGTGTCGACACGCCCGATCAGGCGCGGGACATCGAACGACGACTGGGGGCTGGGTGACTCGATGCCTGAGGCATGACGTGGGCGTGAGGAGTATCGATACTGCCCATTGCGCTCGGGTGGCGAAAACGTAACATTCGGTGTGGTCATTGGGGGCGCTGCCGAGTCGGGGGCCTCTGAGTACCGCCGATGCCCAAGTCCAGTCACTAATTCTCTCGATGATGATGATGCGATTCTTGTTAGCCACGCCCGTGAGGTGGATGGTATTATTGTGGATTTTTGGGATGGGGGTTGGGCGGGCTGGCACGGTGGTCAACTTGGGGACGATTCAATCGTTTAGCGGGCCGGATGATCCGGCATTGGATTTGGCGGGTGATTTTGCCTATGCGATCAACTTCAGTCCGGACGACCCGGTGCGGGTCGTCAACGGCTTGAGTTTCGTGCCCGACACGCGGCCGATCCCCGGGGTGGCGCTTCTAGGGCCGCAGAATGTGGTCGGGTGGCAGGGGAAACCCGAGTATGGGGCGAGCGCGGACGCCAATGCGCTGGAGGAGATCATGCACGACATCCGGTGGGCGAGTGCCGGGTCCAACGAACGCTTGCAGGCGCGGTTGGCCGTCGAACCGGGAATTCCCTACAAACTGCAGATCCTCATTTCGGGAAATCATTCCGAGAGCCGCCGCTGGGACATCCAGTTTAATGGCGAGAACGCGGTGGACGAAATCACCTCACTCGGAGTCAGTCCGGGAGAATCATACGCCTCCAACCGATCCATCGTCTGGGCGCATGAATTCGTCCCGGCGGCGACCCCGATCACCGTGGAGATGGGGAATTTTTTTGGCGGCAATGACGGCGGCGACCGCAATCCGATCTGGCAGGCCCTGACGCTGGAACGCGTGTTCATTCCGCCGGCACCCGACGACATCCGCC
>JBJXFS010000267.1:0-21327 GCA_046155625.1 Verrucomicrobiales bacterium
CAAGAAAAAAACTCGCGCATGACGAATGCGAAAATGCCTCCGCCTTAAAAAAAGTCTGAAAACCGCAGGAGATGCCTCAGATCAGAGGCTTGGAGATCCTCCAACACCTTCATTTCGGAATTGCTGCCGCTTATCAGTGGGTGTCCGCAGGGCGTTTTCTCATCCGTGCCAAGTGGCCACTCCGAGGAGGGTGGACGCTTTCTGCCATGTTTCTTCGTATTCGCGGACTGGGTCGGAGTCCGCGACGATTCCGGCGCCGGCGTGAAAGTGCAGGTTATCGGCTTCGTTGATGGCGGTGCGGATGGCGATGCTGAACTGGCTTTCCGAGTTGACGCCGATCCACCCGATGACGCCGGTGTAGAGACCGCGGGGGAAGGGTTCCAACTCATTGATAATTTCAAGAGCCCGGCTCTTGGGCGCGCCGCTAATCGAGCCACCGGGAAGGCAGGCCCACACTGCGGCCAAGTGATCGACATCCGGCCGGAGTGTGCCCTCCACGGTGGAGACCAGATGGAAGACTTGCTCATATCGTTCCAGCCGGAGCATGTCGGGCACGGTGACGGAGCCGAATTCGCAAACCTGCCCCAAGTCGTTGCGCTCCAGATCGGTGATCATGATCAGCTCGGAGACTTCCTTGGGCGACGTGATCAAGTCGTAGGCGGCCCGCTCATCTTCTTGGACTGACCGGTGCCGTGGCCGCGTTCCCTTGATTGGGCGGGTACGGATGGTGCGACCGCTCAAGCGGAGGAACAATTCAGGGGAAGCCGAAGCGACCTGTCGTTCGCCCAAGCGGTAAAATGCCGCTTGAGGCGCTGGCGAAAACGACCGCAAGCGCTGGTAAAAGGGGAATAAATCCAGCTCACTCGGCCAGTGGCTGCGCCACGGCTGGGCCAGATTCACCTGATAGATGTCCCCGTTGCGGATGTAGGCCAGCGCTTGATCGACCGCCGCCAAAAACCCGTCTCGCGTCCACAGTGGCTGAAAATCAAGCCGCGGCAGGCTCGCTGCCGCGGCCTCCACGCGGAGGCGGTCGATTCGCGTTCCGAGGTTGCCGTGCGTCCACCATTGGTCGGAGCCATGGTGATACACCAGTATTTCCGGGTAGACCCCAAAATGCCATCGGCCGTCGAAGTCGATTGACCCAAAGAGTCCCGGTCCGGGCAGGCCCAAGTCGTGTTCCTGTGGGTCGTTGTCCAAATACCGGCGTAGATCATCCAGCTTCGCTCTCAATCGATCCCAATCGTCGCGGTCTCCGCTCAGGGTGGCCACGGGGTCGCAGGTCAGCACCGAGACGTGTCCGTCGTCTTCAGTAGCGGAATCAATCCAGAAAAACCCCGGGCGCTGACTGAGGCCGCGCGCCACCTCCAGCGGGCTGAGCTGCAGATCGGACGGACGAAGACTGGACCCAAGTCTGGCTGGCATGGCAGGAAATTGGGTCAACCAACCACGGGCTCACGCCCTGTCCAGCAGCGCCTCGACCGGGCGTCCAAAATCGTCTCCAGGGAAGATTGACACGAGGAAACGCATTCCTTACTGTGGCGGCCGCTCCGGCGCCCTCGATTCCCCTCATGAAGCAGCCCCCGCCATTCGCCCCACGCCGGGGACGCGTCACCCTGCAGCTCGCCGTCTGCCTGCTCGGGCTACTTCTGGTGGGCCAGTTGGTCGCCATGGCGTGGGCTCTGCACCGGAAGCACGCCCGTGGCCCCGTCACCCTCACCACCGCCAGTCAGCCCGCCTCGGAGCTTTCGGAAGTCGCCGACTCCACGGCCGCCTCTTCCGTGAGTCCGCGGGCCGAGTCTTCGGCCGCGACGACTGCCGGCACCACCAATGCGAGGCAGGCGAATGCCGCCGGAGATTTTCCAATTCTCGACGAACGCGTCCGCTTTTTCCTCGGGAGCGCCTTGGCCAGCCGTGAGCAAGGGGACATGAAGGCGGCCTTGACCCAGCTGCGGGCCGCGTGCGATCTGCAACCCGGCCACCCACGTCTCTTGTACGAGCTGGCCACCACCTACGAAAAAATGTCCTTGCCGGCCAAAGCCACCCCGGTCTGGGATCAACTCGCCGCACTGGGGGAGAATGGGGGCATTTATTTTAAGCTGGCCCAGGCCCGGTTCGAGCAGGGGGATGTTCCGCCAGCGCGCGAGGTTGAGACTCCGCTTCGACTTGGAAAAATCCTCGAACGGCCCCAGCAGGATCCTGCCGCCGGTCATTCCATCACCCTGCGTATCCCGGTTCAGGCCCTCGAGGGCGCCGTCATCGATCCCGGGTTGGTTTCGGTCGTCACGCAATTCTATGACGAAATTGACGGCGAGATTGTCGAAACCGACGCGGCCACGGATAATTGGCGCTGGCTCTCGGGCGAGTTTCCAACCTGGAAAACGAATTCGGTCGAGTTCCTGGACCAGCCGTATCGCCGGTCCGGGAACCCATCAGCCTCCCTCGGGGGCGGACGCCGGTATCACGGGTATGTGGTGAAACTCTATTACAATGACCACCTGCAGGACATGGTCGCTCACCCGGCCCAACTCGCCAATCGACGCGCCGAACCCGGTGAGCGCGGGCTCCAGCATCCCGTCGAGCTTTACGACTCCCGTCCGAGCCCGGCTCGCCAGCTCGACGATTCGCTCTTCCCCCCCTTGCCGCAATAAGTCTCGAGTTTGCTGCGAAGCCGCGGCCTCATGGTTCTCCTTGTTATCCACGACAATCCGGCGGTGCGGCAAGCGTTCCACGCGGCGCTGACCCAGCGGGGGTTTGGTCCCACCTTGACCGCGTCTGGGGCCGAGGAAGCGAGGGCGTTTCACACTACGGCTGGACCTGCCGTCGAAGTAATTATCTCAGTGGCTGATCTGGCGGCCGTGGTGGCCGAATGGCGTGCCGCCGTTGGCCCGGTCCGCGCCGTTTTCCTGGCGCCGGGCGATTTGGCCGCCTGGGCGACACGTCTGCCGGGTGAGCTCCTGCTGCCGGACGACCCGCTTCCCATCGAGGCGGTGGTCGGCTGGATCACCGCCGTGGCTGCCGAGAAGGCCGTCGAGGGAGCTCACGACCCAGAGGTCGCTTTGTCGGTCATGTCCGACTCCGCTCCGTCTTCAGCGGTTCCGCCCCTGGGAGGAGAAGCACCACCGCCCGGGCCCCCCGAAGTGGAAGCGGGCCCGCCTGTGCTTGGCGATTACGAACTGCAGGAAATCCTCCGGGAAGACGAGCACACGGTGACCTACCGCGCTTTGCAAGGGTCGGTGCAGCGGATCGTGGTCTTGGAGCGCCTGCGCACGGCCCAAGCCAGCCAGCCGGACGCGGTTCGAGCCTTCCGAGCCCTGGTCCGCGCCCAGGCGGCCGTTGTCCATCCCCAGATAGCCGCCGTCTATGAGGCCCAGGAACAGGACGGCCGCGTCTTTTACACCCGGGAATGGATCGAGGGGAAAAACCTCACTTCCCTTCGCCGACAACGGCAACGACTTACCCAGGAATCGGTGCTCGACCTGCTCGCGGCTGCCGCCGAAGCCGTCACCTGGCTCGATACCCATGCCATTCCACGCCGCACCTTGGCAGCGGCCGACGTCGTATTGGGCCGCGACGGGCTTCCTCGAATCGCGAATATCGCCGCTGGCGCCGCCCCCCCGTTCCACGACGAAACCGCTGAGATCCAGGCACTCGCCGCCGCCGCGGAAGCCATCCTCGATACCAGCCGCCCGACCGAAGAATTTCAGTCCATGGCCGCACGAGTGCGCGACGCGTCGCCCCGCGGCCTGAAATCCTGGGCTCTTTTGTCACCGGCACTGGCGGAGGCCCGGCGCCGTGCGGCCGAATCGCGTCCGCCCCACACGCGCCGCCTGTCGGCCAGTACTCAAGAAGTCGTGGCGGCCGGACGCAGACGGCAACGCACCATGCTGATTGCCGCCGCCGCCGCCGCCGCCGTGTGCGGCATCGCGCTCATCACTTGGCTCCCATACTGGGGAGCCCCGCCTCCGCGTCTCCTCAACGACATGGTGCGCATTCCCGCGGGATCGTTCATTTATCAAGCCGGTGAAATGCGTGAACTCCCGGAATTCTGGATCGGCAAATACGAAGTCACCATCGCCCAGTACGCCGAATTTCTCAACGAACTCGCCCATGCTCCCGGTAACCGCCACGACCATCCCGACCAACCGAGTAGCAAACTTGATCACCACCCCATCGATTGGGAAAACCTGCTCGGTGCCGCCCTCAAGGGCGGAGTGTGGCGCGGACAACCCATCGATGTCAATTGTCCGATCACCGGCGTCGACTACTGGGACGCGTGGGCGTACGCGCATTGGCGCGGCTGCCGGCTCCCGACGGAAGAGGAGTGGGAAAAAGCCGGGCGAGCCACCGACGGCCGCCTCTACCCGTGGGGGCGCGACCCAGATGCCCCCCGCGCCAACACCGGGGCCGACTATACGGACGGACCCCACCGCGGCACGCAGGACGGTCACGCTGGATGGGCACCAGTCGATGCTTTCGCCGAAACCGATATCAGCCCTTACGGCGTCAGCGGCCTGGCGGGCAACGTGAGCGAATGGACCGGGTCGACCATGCTCCATCCGGAAATCCTGGACCAGCAAGTGCCGGTCTTGCGCGGGGGTTCGTACGCTTCGCGCCCAATGGACCTCACCCAGCGCCGCCCCGCCGCCAGCACCGAAGCTTCCGACTCCACCACCGGTATACGCCTCGCTTCCGATCAAGCCCGATGATCCACCCTCCGCCCTCCGCCCTTCGCCCAAAGTTTCCCGTTTCATCCACCTAATTTCTGGGCATCATCATACGGTTTCGGAATCATCGCCCTCCTCTCAGGACACCTTGTTGACCTTATGTCTCTCGCACGCATTTCCTGGCTTTCGCTGCTCATCCTTGCTGGCGCATGGCTGCTCGGCGGGGCCTCCACCGCCTTCGGCCAGCTTCAGGTTACCCTCGAGCTGAACCGCAACCGGTACGTCGCCTTCGAACCCATCCACGCCACCATCACTATCGCCAACCGCGCCGGCAAGGACGTCCTGCTCGGGACCATCAACGGCCCGAGTTGGCTCACGTTTAACGTCCAACGCATCGGTGGAGACGCCGTGCTTCCCCATCAGGGCGCCCCTCGTCTGCGTCCGCACGTCCTGGGGCGCGGTGAGACCATTCGAGAAACCATCAGCCTGGGACGCCATTACCCGCTTGGAGGCGTGGGGAACTATTCCGTGCGTGCGAACGTCTACTTCGCCGAGTTCGGACAACACATCGTCTCGAACGTCCGATCGTTCGCCGTCACCGACGGCACCCGGCTTTGGCGCGATAAAATCGGTGTCAATAAACCCGGTCAGCCGACCAGCTATCGCGAAATGAGCCTGCTGAGTTTTCAGGAGGACGAGAAAATGACCCTCTACGTCCGCATCCGCGAAGACCGCACTGGCCGCGTCCTCGCCACCTATACCATTGGACGACTGGTCCTCCAGCAGGAACCCCAAGCCACCCTGGATGCGGACAGCAACCTCCATGCGTTCTTCCTCACTGGCCCCAAACTCTACCGCCACGTCGTCATCGATCCCGACGGGCGCAAAATCAGCGAGGAAATCTACGAGGCCAAAGACAACTCCACCCCGGAACTTAAAGTCGCCCATGCCGGCACCGTGCGCGTCTCCGGTGGCGAACTCTTCGACCCCAATCGCCCGGAAGAGCCCAAAGAAGTCATCCGTCGGCTCTCCGAGCGCCCGGCCGACACCCCGAACGAGGAAGTTCCGGATCAGTAGAGGCACGAAGCCAGACCCTTTACGAATGGTGTCACGTGCTTGATACCTGCATGGACCTGCCAGACGCCGTTGCAAACGGCCTCTCTCCAAACCGGGAGCGGAGGAGCTCAGGTCATTCGTTCCCGAGATTTTCTTCCGATACACGATTCGTATGACCTCGTGGTCTCATCCTTGCCGAAAAAACAGGCCGCTCTGACGGCCTACGCGCCCACTCGACGCGATAGTGATCCCGGAAGCCGTCGTCACTGATGGGAAAGTTTACACTCCGCGCTTTGGGTGTAAAGCGTTCCGTCTAAAGGGTTCACCAGACAAAGGCCGCCGGCCTTGCCACTCAGGTGTCGGAATACTTTACGCTTTCTGGCCCTTTAGGGACGAGAAACCCTGCGCCTGCGGCACATGGTATTTATATTCATCAATGATATATAATTGATATTCAAAGTCTTGCCATGCTTACCTAAAAAGAAGGCACGGAGCCTGCGTACCATGAAGGTATGAGATGTTGCGTAATCTGCGCGACTTCCGCAACCATCGCTACCCATGATGCCTTATCAAGTCCAGGCCACTTCCGGAACCCTCATCGCCTCCTTGAGCGCTGTCGGCTTGATTATCACGGGCCACCTGACTTCCGCTGACAGTATTCCAGCCAGCCTGCTGGATCCCGATCTTCAGGTTAGCCCGATGGTGAACGGATTGAGCCAACCGATGGGCATAGTTTTTCTCAACGCGAGCGCCGCATTCATCCCGGAGAAAGCCAGTGGGCAAGTGAAATTGCTGGTCGGCGGGGTGGTCCAACCGACCCCGGTCTTGGATCTGGCGGTGAACTCGAATTCCGAGCGGGGATTGCTGAGCCTTGCCCTGCATCCAGGCTTCCCGAACGTGCCTTATGTCTACGTCCGCTGGACGGAGAGCAGCACCGGCGCCGACAGCAACGTCGTTTCTGAAGTATCCCTTCTGGGCAACCGGGTCGATCGATTTGTGTGGAACGGCAGCACTCTGGCCTTCGATCGCAACTTGGTACGCCTTCGGGCCCGACAAACGCACAATGTCGAAGTGCCCGGCCACCCGGGCACCGCCAATGCGAACGAGAACGGAAACCATAACGGCGGGGTGATTACTTTTGGCCCTGATGGAAAACTTTACGTTTTCCACGGCGATCAGGGTCTCCGCGGATGGATGCAAAATCTGGCCAACGGTCCATTCCTGACGCCACCCTTCGTGGACGACAATTTTGGCGGGCCCATGGCCGACTCGGCTCATCTGGCCGGGGTGATTCTGCGATTGAACGACGATGGCACCACGCCGGTTGACAATCCGTTCTTTGCGGCTGGCGCCTCCATCGGAGGTGAAGTGGGAGCGAACATCCAAACGCTCTTTTCTTACGGTCATCGGAACGGTTTCGGCATGGCTTTCGATCCGTTGACCGGCCACCTCTGGGAAGCCGAGAATGGCGATGACGCTTTCAGTGAACTCAACCGTGTGGTTCCCGGTATGAACGGCGGCTGGATCCAAATTGCCGGACCACTCAGCCGGATCGCGAATTTCAAAGTGATTGAAACCACGCAATTCTCAAAAGCTCTTCAGCAGGTTCGATATCCACCGACTCGGATCGTGTATACCGCCGCCGCCGTTCAGGCCCGGCTGTTCATGCTGCCCGGTGCGGTGTGCGGCGACCCTTCACTCAGCTGGCGATACGAAATCGGACCTGCTGGCATGGCGTTTGTGTCCGGTGATTCGTTGGGATCGGGCTACAACGGCACGCTCTGGATTGGCTCCGCCCGAAGCTTCCAGCAAGTCGGTGCCAATGGCGGGAGCTTGTATCGGATTAGGCTGACCGCCGACCGCCTGCATGCTGATCTGAGCGCTGATCCGCGACTGGCGGATCGCGTGGCCGACAACCTTTTCCGGACACAAAAATTTGAAGGAACCGAAAGCGAGACACTGGTCATTGGCCGGGGCTTTGGCACCACGCCGGACATCAAGCAGGGACCAGACGGGGCACTTTATGTGGTCTCGGTGACCGACGGCGCCATCTATCGCATCAGCAGGCCGAATTGACGGGTCCAACTCCATGCTGTCAGGGGATATCCGGCTTGGCTAATTTCACCCCGCACCACCCCGATGAAACACACCGCTCAAAGCCCACGCCTCCTGATCCCCGCCTATGCCGCCATGATCCTGGTCGTCCCGGCCGACGCCGCTCTCACCATAACCAACGGCGGGTTCGAGGCAGGCCTCGCCGGCTGGACGCCTGCTGACCAACTGGGCAGCGAGGGGGCTTTCATGGTGCAGTCAGGCGCTACCAGTCCGGTGAATGCCAACGCCGTACCCACTCCGCCCGAAGGTCTCCAGGCGGCGATGACCGATGCCATGGGGCCTGGCAGCCACGTGCTCTATCAGGATATCTTCATACCTTCGAACGTGCCCTCCACCACGCTTGTCTTCTCACTGTTTATCAACAATTTAGCCGACTTGTTCGTGACCGATCCCAGCCTGGATTTCGCCACGCCGTCGCTGAATCAGCAGGCCCGAGTCGACATCATGAACGCCTCCGCGGACCCCTTTAGCACGGCGCCGGGCGATGTGCTGCAGAATCTGTACCAGTCGATGCCCGGTGATCCGGCGGTTTCCGGGTACACATCCCATGCCTTTGACCTCACGACGCTGCTGCAGACGAACGCAGGCCAGACGGTGCGCCTGCGGTTCGCTGAGGTCGACAATGTCTTTATCTTCAACATGGGTGTCGACGACGTACGTTTCGAATCCTCCGCGGTGCCCGAAGCCGGAGCCTCTGGATGGCTGCTCATGCTCGGTACGCTGCTGTCATTCGGCGGCGCCATGCGCCTGGGCCACCGAGGCGTTCGCGATGGGATTGGGCCGGCTTGATCGCCAGTATTCCGGTCGCGGACTGGGACTATCGGAGCCCAACCCGCAGCCGGACATAAGCGCGATCGCGTCCTGAGACCGGATATCTTTCCCGGACCACCACGCGAGTGAGTTGTTCTTCAAGCGACTCGGAGAACTCATAATAGGCGGGATCAGTGAGCCATGGGCCGTCGAGGTCGGAGGCACTTTCCACGGTGACCTCAAAGTCTTCCGCTGATGAGCGCTGAGCCCAGGCGATTTCCCACTGGCCGGCCACGACCCGAAGTTCGATTGGGTTCGTGCCGAGTGCGTGTCCTGGCGGCGTATCAAAGATGTATTCCTCGAGGTTGGTCGCACCATCGCGGTCGGGGTCGGAAAGCGGGTGGCGGTCGGCCTCGGGATCGGGGAAATGACTTCGAGCCCAGGTTTCGAACCCGCCGTCCCGGACCTCGATCACCGCAGTGTCCTCGACGCTGGACTGGCTATCAGTCGCGCGGAGCTTCAGTTGGTAGGTGCCAGGCTCGGGGAACTGGACCCGGGTAGTGGGGGTGGTCGGGTGGCTCAGGACCGCGATGGCAGGTCCTTCCGATTGGGACCAAACCACGGTGGCCGCCATTCCGTCCCAGGCATCGTCAGCCACTTCACCGTTCAGCGTCGCCTCTCGGCCGGTGAAGCACAGGCGTGGCCCACCGGCCCACACGCGGGGCGGTTGGTTGCCGATATCTGGCGTCCCCAGCGCGCCGCGGCCCGAGACAGCGCGCCAGTTGGCTGGGTCGTTGGCAAATCGATTTGGATTGATGCGCTGCAGCGAATAGCCCACGGCGTTCGCTCCGGGCGGCCAGGGATGGTTCGTTTTCCAGTCGACTTGTTCGACGGTCATGCGTCGGATGGAGTCGCCAGCTCGTCCGGCGGGGGCGAAGAGGAGAATAGGGTTGTCGGGTCGCAGGCTCAGGTGGATTCCCGCTACGGCGATAACGGGCACTTCCGCCGGCACTAGGAACGTCTGTCGGAATCGTTCAGCGTCATCCCGGACCAGGACCAGGGATTGACGCGCGCGGATGACGAGGCCGGGCGGAAGGGGGCTGGGAGCGTGAGGATGGGCGCCGAGAGCCCAGGTCGCCTCGGGATCGTCGGGAGTGTTGAGCGGCATGTCGGTAACCGTGCGATTGAACAACTCGATGAACGGGCTGTGGGCCTGCCCATCGCGATAGCCGATCTTGGTGATCACCACGGGTGGGAGCGCCGGCCCGGCGTTCAGCGCTCCGGGGGTGGGGACGGCCTGTACCGGAAACGATTCGCTTCCGTCGGTGGCCACGTGACGACCGAAGCTGGCACCGCGGTCCGCGCCAGAAAAGTGGAACCCGTGGCTGAAGCCGGTCAGTGTGCCGGCGGAATCGGCGGAAAAGATATAGCAGCGTTCTCCTTCGCCGCTGAACCCGACTCCGGCGCCGAACTGGGCCTCATCAAGGACGAGATAGCCGCGAGCCGGTACCGTGGTTCCGGCAGGCAGGTTATATCGAAAAGGGAAGTTGCGCTCGTCGCTGAGCCACCACCCGCCGAGGTCAACCGCGTGGTCATTGGGGTTGTAAAATTCCACGAAATCGGCCACGCCGCTGCTCCCCCGCGTCATCAATTCATTGATGAAGACTGGAGGAACTGTGGATGGCGGATCATGGCGCCCCGGGGAGCCGTAGCGCTGGGCGCTGGCGCGCCACCCCGAATGATGCCGGGGGTCGCGGGCGGGGTCGAGATCGTCCCGTACCAACGAAAACCCCACGTCGTCATCGGGAAAGTATCCGTGATTGTCCGGAGCCACCTGCCAAGGAGCGGCCGAGTCATAGAAGGCCTCCGCCGCCCAAGCGCGCTCGGCCGATTCCAACCGCAGGGGGGCGGAGCTGTTGTCAAACCGCAAGGCGGTGATGCCGTGGACGGGACCGTCGGGATGCAGAGCCCGATAGACATCCGGTCTCCGCACCAAAACAAGGAAAGCCCCAGGTCCGACCCGAGTATTCAGCGGAAAATGAAAATATTCGCCCATCCACGCCTCATCGCCTCCCATTCGCAGAAAGAGGCCTCCGACATCAAGCGCATCGCGACCGACATTCACGAACTCCATGAATTCCGCATCGTCGTTGGACCCCTTTGGGTGGTACATGAGTTCGCTGATCAAAAGGTTGGAGAAGTCCTGATCCACGGTGTACGCCGCCGTCACGAGCGGGCTCCAATCGGCGCCCGCCCGGACTCTCGTCCGCAGCACGGTGGGCCGGTTGATCGAGATCGCACGGGCGGCCGCGTGCGCGCCGGGGGCCACCTCGCCAAAGACCGTGCGCGGATCCGAACCATCCATCGTGTAGAAAACCGCGCCCAACGGATCCGGCTGGGAAACGGCCACCCGAGCAGGCGATCGTACCGCACCCCCAGGCGGCGTGAGTACCGGCGGCGCAGGGATGGCCGCGGCTCCCGTTGTCGCCACCATGCCCGCGACCACGGCCCACCATCCGCCCAACCGCCCGTCGAATGGGGCAACGGCGGGCAGGGTGGCAACTCGGCCTTCAATCAGGTTGATCATCACGGACGCTGGTGCAGGCGGAAAAACCGCTCCCGGGATGCCGGCAGGTCGGCGTCGCGAATTTCGATCGACATCATTTCTTCGACCGCCGGGCGCACGGAGTCGGACCAGCGGGTCCAAGGTGGCCGCAAGTCGGTTGACGTTACAATCAGGTACGTCCGTCCCGGGATTGCCTGCCACGTGAGGCGGAGAGTCGCGTCGTCTTCTCCGCGCCGTCCGATGCCGGACCATGGAACGATGGCCGTCGGCTCGCGATGGGCCAGAATGGTTCCTCCCTCACCCAACACCAGAAGCTCCTGCCCATTCCAGCCGCTGGCATACAGCTCGTGCGTGGTCGGCGTCTGCCACCGGGTCCACGTGAGGGCGTCCCCGGATGTCAGCACGACGCCGTCATCACCTGCCGCGACATAAAGCGAGCCGGCCTTGTCGATGCTGTTCAGCCCGGGCGCCGTCGGCAGCTCGCACCGAGTCCATGACACGCCATCCCGAGAGATCAACACCGCCGCCGATTCTCCAAGCGCCGGACCCCATTGAGAGCCGACGAGCACGATGCTGCCTTGATCGGCATAGACCGCGCGACAGATGACGTCAGGCGGCAGGGCCTGGCGTTTCCAGGTCCCCGCATCACCTGTCTCCGATGTATGCAAATCGTTGAAACTGAGGATCAAAAATTGGCTTCCGGACCACGTTATGGCTCGCGGCTGACCGCCGATTCCCGAGATGATGCGCCATGTCTTGCCCGCATCGTCGGTGTATCTGACCAGTCCGGGATCGTCTTCCGGCGGTACATCGACCGTGATCAAACGACTCCCGTTCCAGGCCGCTGAAAGGGTGATATGCCCGACTGGATGGACTTCCCACGTGACGGTGTCCACCGAGGTGAGCACGGCACTGGAGGCCACCGCCATCCATCGCTCACCCGTGTGTAAGACCGTATGAACCAGCGCATTCCAGCCCGGATACGGATCGTTCGAAAACGACCGGTCGGTCCACTGTTTTCCATCAGGAGAGGTGAACAAGCCAAATTGCTTGACGTGTCGGCTCGGCCCGGACTCGACGCGTCCACCCGCGACCCACATTCCATCATGCCACGCCACGCACTCGAGATGCGCCAGGGTGCCCGAGGAATACGGCTCCCACTGAATCCCGTCCGCGGAGGATGACACCCCGCCGTCCGATCCGACCGCCACCCAGCGTCCGGCAAAACGGCGGAGCGCATGAATGCTCCCCTCCAGCCCGGAGGAGACGGGCATCCAGGTGCCGCCATAGTCTGCTGAGTTAATCAGGTCACCATGCGACCCGGCGATCAGAACATCCTTACCGTGTGCGGCCGCCGTGGTCAGGCCAAGGGATGGATTGATCGAGCTAAAGTCCACTAGTCTCCATGGGTCGCCGTTAAATGATCTTAGGTAGGCCACCGATCCAGAGGACAAGGCGTAGGTCTGTGTTCCCGTGCAGACCAGCTCATGGATCCACTGCGGGCCTTCGGGCGCGTCGGTGTTCCAAGCGAGTCCATCCGGAGAAGCCAGCAATTGGGACCCGGTTGAGGCGAGTAGCTGTGATCCGGTCCACACCATTGAAACGACCTGAGTGAACGGTGGGAGATCAAGACCGCCGCGCTGCCAGGTCACGCCGTCAGGAGAAAGGAAGACGGAGTTGACCCCGGCCACCACCCAGCGGGTTCCGGTCCACACCGGGTGGTGCAGCAGTATCCCCGGGGCGGGAGAGCCGACCTCGGTCCAGGTCAGGCCGTCCGAGGAAATGGCAATGGTCGATCCAACTGCCAGCCACTGACCGCCCGCATGCACGACGGTGGTCCAAGTCCCGGCTTTCAAGTGGTTGACCGACCACGTTTCTCCGCTGTCGGTTGAGGTCACCATGGTTCCATCCGCTCCCACGGCCACCACGGTCTGATTGGCGGCGGCGGCGGACAGCAGATGCTGACGAGTCCCTGACTCCCTGAGCCTCCACGTCGCGCCATCTTCCGTCGTCTGGATGGTGCCGGCACGGCCCGTGGCAATCAGCCGGCCGTTGCCCTCGACCAGCTGCCACAAACCGGCGCCATGCGGCAGCGGATTCCGCCACTCCCAGTCCGCCTCGCCGCTCGCCACGGCCCGATGACTCGACACCCCGAAAAGCACCGAGGCGAGAAGGGCCACGCCAGTTCCATGTCTAGGATTCAATGGTGTGTTCATAGTGGTTTTCTTGACCTCCGCTGGGTTCCGGTTGAGCCAGATCGATGGCGCCGACAGCGGTTTCTATTGTGCATGCGAAATCCCAGCTGGAAAAGGATCAGGCCGCGCAAAGAATTTTTTCACCCACCGAGCTCTGACCGTCATCCACCGAGCGCGATGGTCATGGCGACGAGGGACGATCCGAGCAGGACCATGACCATTCCGGTGAACCAGCGGCGGCGGCCGGTCATTCGAGCGAATATTTCCCCGGCCAGGAAGAGCATGAGCACGGCAACGCCGTTGGACCAACGCATGGCTGGCTGGAGCTCATGCATAACAAGGAAGGGGATCGCGACGGGGAAGGTGGTCAGCACGACGAGCAGGAAGACGCCGAGGGCGCCGCGCCAGTCGTCGCTGGATAGCGTGGCGCGCTTCGGTGGCTCGGGCAGTCCGGTCATGCGTTCGCGCAGGGCATCGAGCTCGTCGGACGTAAGGACGGAGACGACGCTTTCCGGTAGAGCGTCCCGCAGGATGGCCTGGGCCTCCTGAGCCGTGGCCGCGGCCCGTAGGCCCATCACCGTGGCGATCTCCTTGCCCTTCTCAGCCAGGCAGCCCATCAAATACAGAATCGCATCGATGATGCCCCAGGCCAGATTGCAGCCGAGTGCACCGATCAGCACGGCCCGCACATCGTCGCGACCCGAGTCGGCCACGCTGAGCGAGCCGGTGAAAGTCAGGACCATGATCAGACCGAACAGGACTTCGGACACGCGGTCGATCGGATCGAGCGCACGCCGTCTGGAGGATGGGGAAATAGGGGACAAAATCTTTTGAAATGACCATATCAGACCGATTCTTTGCCATGAACAAAATTCTCATCCTCTTCGATTCCAAGTCCGGCAACGTCGCCCAAATGGCCGCGCTGGTGGCGGAGGGCGCGGATCAGGTGCCGGACACCGAGGTGCGCGTGCGGCACGTCGACGAAGCCCGGGCGGAGGATGTCGAGTGGTGCGACGGGCTGGCGGTTGGCAGTCCGACCAACATGGGGATTTTGTCGTGGAAAATGAAACGTTTCTGGGACGAGGTGATGTTCGAGAAGTGGCTCGAGGTCGACGGCAAGATCGCCTGTGCCTTCAGCAGTGCGGGCGGCTGGGGGGGCGGCATGGAAATGACCTGCCAGTCGCTGCTCACGGTGCTGATGAATTTCGGTTTCCTTGTTTTCGGCGTCACCGACTACGGCGGCCGCAAGATGACTCTCCACTATGGTGCGGTGGCCGCGAAGGCACCCCGCGAGCCGGAAGTGCAGGAGTCGTGCCGGATCCTCGGCCGACGCCTGGCCGAGTGGTGCGCCTGTCTAGTCCATGGCCGCCCGGACCAGCATCCGCTGCGCAAGGACATCAAGCGGCTCACCCCGGGCGATTTCCCGGACGATTGATGGGCGGTACGTGTTTCTAAAGCTTATCTGCACGGTGGAACCACGAAGGGGAAGCGGTTGATCGTAACTTCATCAAGTTTCGTCTCTTTCGTCGTTGAATGTCCCTTGTTGGCTTATTCGCATGATTCGTGGTTCCCGCCCCGATTTTCGTGCTCAACGGACGTGATCCGAGCTGGCAAAATCTTTGACTCCGACCAGCGTTGGTCATGCTCAAGATCCGCTCTGTTTCCAGTCTGATTGCGGCCACTCCATGGTGGGCGGCCACCGTCTTCTCCGCGGAACCGTTTCCCGCTCCGAACGACACGCAGGAGTTGGTTGTCCCGCTTCTTTCGGCAAGGGAATGCTTGACCAAGCTGGCGCTGCCCGAAGGATTTCGCGCCACCGTCTTTGCCGCCGAACCGGACGTGAACAACCCGATCGCCTGCTGCTGGGATGAGCGCGGCCGCCTGTGGGTCGCGGAGAATTTCACGTACGGAGATGGCTCGGAGCGCTTCAATATGAATCTGCGTGACCGTATTCTCATTTTCGAGGACACCGACCACGACGGGGTCCACGACCGCCGCACGGTCTTCACGGATCAGGTGCAGATGCTCACCAGCATTGAGCGGGGGTTAGGCGGCATCTGGGCCATGGCGCCGCCGCACCTGCTCTTTTTCCCCGATGCCAACCAGGATGATGTGCCCGATGGTCCGCCGCAGGTGGTGCTCGACGGGTTCAGCACCGAGGCCGCCAGCCGCCATACCTTCGCCAATGGCCTGAAATGGGGACCGGATGGCTGGCTCTACGGCCGCATCGGCATCAGCAGCACCAGCTATATCGGCCTACCGGGCAGAGCGCCGGACCAGCGGCAGGGGACCGCGGGCGGATTATGGCGGTATCACCCGGTGCATAAGGTCGTAGACATCGTCTGCGCCGGCACCACCAATCCCTGGGGCCACGATTGGGACGCCCAAGGTGAGTTGTTCTTCATCAACACGGTGATTGGGCACCTCTGGCACGGCATCCACGGCGCGCACTTCAAGCGCATGCACGGCCTCGATCTCAACCCGCGCGTCTACCAACAACTGGACCAGATCGCCGATCATTATCATTGGGACACCGGGGGACAATGGCAGGATTCGCGGCCCGATGCCGCGGGCGCTGCCACCGCCGATTCATTGGGCGGTGGTCATGCCCATGTCGGCATGATGATTTACCAGGGCGCCAATTGGCCCGCGTCATACCGAGGCAAGCTATTTACCATCAACCTGCACGGCCGTCGGGTCAACGTGGAGCGACTGGTGCCCCAAGGCAGCGGCTATGTGGGCCGTCACGAGCCTGACATGCTGAAATCGGACGACGTCTGGTTCCGTGGCATCGAGATCACCTATGGTCCGGATGGCGGGGTGTATCTGCTCGACTGGAGCGACATTGGCGAGTGCCACGAAAACGACGGCGTCCACCGAAACTCCGGCCGCATCTATAAGGTCACCTACGGCGATCCAGTCAATCCGCCCGAGTCCGACCTGCCGTCCCTCACCGAGGAATCCCTCGCCGGGCTTCACCGGAGCGACAACGAATGGCTGGTGCGCATGGCACGCTGGCAATGGCGCGAACATCGGCATCGCGGCCGGGATATGAAATCGGCGGAGGCTGCGCTGGCGCGGCTGATTGCCGAATCTGATGACCCCCGGCTGCGGCGGCAGGCCCTCTGGACCCGAACGTTCACCGGCGCCACTCACACCGAGGCGGATCTGCTGGCCGCCCTCACGTCACTCGATCTGCGCTCAACCGCGATTTCCTTGCTCGGCGACTCTTTGCTGCTCGCCACCAAGACAGGGGCCGGCCCTGCGGCGCTCTCCGCGTCGGTGCGTGATCAACTTCTCATGTGGGCCGGCCCTCGAGGCACCGCTCCGCTGCGGCTGAAACTCGCCAGTTTCGCCATCAAGCATCCCGATCTCGCCATCCCCCTCCTGGAACGGCTGCTCGGGCACGCCCAAGATGCCGCGGATCCGTCTCTTCCACTCATGTACTGGTACGCGATGATGGACTTGCCGACCGAGCGCCTGGCCCCGCTCTTCGCCAAGTGCGAAATCCCGCTGGTGAGGAAATTCGTGGCGCGCCGGTGCGCCGAGGACATCGAAAAAAACCCGGCTCCGCTCAACCACCTGCTCGCCTCAGGCCACCATCCCGCCGACCTGCTCGCCGGTTTGGGTGAGGCCTTGGATGGATGGGCCAAGGCCCCACGCCCGACCGAGTGGCCCGCCTTCTCTGCCAGCCTGAAAGAGGCGTCTCTCCAGCGTGCCTCCCAGTCGCTCGACATCGTCTTCGGGGACGGTCGCGCCTTGGATGACATCAAAAAAATTGTGCTGGATGGCGGAGCGGATCTGCCACGACGGGAAAGCGCCCTGCGCTCATTGGTCACAGCGCACCCGGAGGGATTAAAGTACATCTGCCAGCGCGTTCTGACCACGCACGGGTTGAGCATCCCCGCCATGCAGGGGCTGGCGCTTTTCGACGACCCAGAGGTCGGCCGCCTCCTCGCCCGCCGGTACGGCGCGTTTTATCCGCACGAGCAGCAATCGGTCATCGACACCCTGACCACTCGACCGGTCTTTGCCGAAGCCCTGCTCGAAGCGCTCGCCGCCGGCCGAATCCCCAAGTCAGCCGTGACCGCCGCGCAGGCGCGCCAAATCCGCGCCCTGAACAGCGAATCGCTGAACCGCAAGCTGGCCGAAGTGTGGGGCGAGATCCGCGACAGCAGCGCCGAGAAACTAGCGCAGATCGCAGACCTCAAGTCCCGATTGACCCCCGAAGCACTCGCCCACGCGGATCCACGCGCCGGCCGCGTCGTCTTCAATCAAGCCTGCGCCTCGTGCCACAAACTCTACGGCGAAGGCCACCTCATCGGCCCCGACCTCACCGGCAGCGGCCGCCATGACATCAATTACCTCATCGAGAATATCGTCGACCCCAGCGCGCTCCTCGCTGCCGACTACCGCATGACCCTCGTCACGACTACCGACGGTCGCGTCCTCTCAGGCAATATCGCCAGTCAAACCGATCGCACTCTCACGCTAAAAATGGTCGGCGCCGAGCAGACGGTCGAACGCACCCAAATCGCCAGCATCCAACAACTTCCCCTGTCCCTCATGCCCGAAGGGATGCTCCAACCTCTCACGGAAAAACAAGTGCACGACCTCTTCGCTTACCTCACTTCCTCCGCCCAGGTCGAGCTGCCCTGAGTGGAAGCTCGCGGAATGGAGACGCACTCATTTGCCTGTCCCATTATCGTCTGCCCCGGGGGGCATTCTCCCGTGATGAGGCGATTCTGCCCGCAAGACGGGTACCAAGTACAGGTTCCTAAACGCGAACTTCATCCATGGATTGTTCGGCGCCCAGCGCCAAGATCATAGCGATTCCTCTCCAAATGAGAGACATCACCCAAAACCTGCAGCACATCAAACACGGTGACGCTGGAGCCGCTCACGATCTGCTTCCGCTTGTTTACGATTCGCTCCGGAATCCGGCGGTGCAACGAATGGCCGGCGAGGCGCCGGGCCACACCCTTCAGCCGACGGTCCTTGTGCACGAGGCTTACGTGCGACTCGTCGGCGATGGTACGGCGCGGCACTGGGACGGGCGCGGACACTTCTTCGCGGCGGCTGCGGAGGCGATGCGGCGCATTCTGGTGGAGTCGGCACGGCGAAAAAATTGTCACAAACGCGGCGGACAGTGGGAGCGCGTGGATATCGACGATGTGGACTTGCCGCTCCCCATGCCGGCGGACGAGCTGCTCGCGCTGGATGAAGCGCTGGACCGACTGGCCGTGGTCGATGCGTGCGCTGCCGAGGTGGTGAAGCTCTGCTTTTTCGTCGGATTGACGCAGGAGGAGGCGGCCAAAGAATTGGGCATTTCACTTGCGACCGTCGAGCGGCTCTGGTCGTTCGCGCGGGCATGGCTGTTCGCCAAATTGCAAAAGGCCAGGGACGAACCGATATGATTCGGAGAGTATTCTGAGGGGATCGAGCGTTCAGTTTCGCATGATCAATTGCAGGCGGTATCGCCGCGGAAAATTCAGTCATGGCCAACGCAGACAAACTTATCGAACTCTTCAGCGAAGCGAAGGCCCGCCCGCCTGGCGTGGAACGCGATCGGTTCCTTAACGAGGCCTGCCGGGAAGCGTCGGAATTGCGGGAGCAGGTGCTGATTCTGCTGAAGGCTCACGACGGAGCAGAAGCCTCGACTTCGATGATGGCCAGCGCCGGACCGGGCTCCGCATGGAGCGAGCCATGACCCTGTCGCGCTTGAAAAGGCACACTGAGGCACTCGCCGAGGTGGACTCCCTGGGGGACTCCCTGGTGGCCGAACCCGGCGCGAATGAGCAAGCTCTCTATTCTGCGGCCTGTATTTACGCCGTCGCATCCACAACCGCTGAGGCCGACGCAGCGAAGTACGCAGCGCGTGCCGTCGATTTACTCCGCCGAGCGGTGGAGAAGGGCTACAGGGACGCAGCACAACTCCAGACCGACGAAGACATTGACGCTCTCCGATCCCGGGACGATTTCAAGGGACTGATCAGGGAGTTCGATGCTGAGTCTCCGAAAAAAAATGAGGGGTTTTCGCCAGCCTTTAGCGCATGAAAGCGTAATGGACCATCACATTACGAAGCCTAAAAACCGACCCGGATCTCAGGAACATCCGCTCTCGCGCGGGCTTTGGAGAGCGGATCGGGCAGGCGGAGACGGAAACCTCAAAACCTAATGACCCATGATACGGCTCTCATCGTCATCCGTTTCCCCGGCCGCTTGTCTCCTTTTCCTGGCAGCCGCTATCTGCCCGTCGAGTCCGGCTGCACCGGGTGGTATCGATCGATCGTTCGACCCCGGATCCGGGGTGAATGGCGAGGTGGCCGCGCTGGCGGTGCAGCCGGATGGCAAAATTCTGATTGGCGGGCAGTTCACCACGGTCAGAGGTTTCACCCGCCGGGGGATCGCTCGGCTGAATGCCGACGGGAGCGTGGACAGCAGCTTCAACCCCGACCTGCCATGGCTGGCATCGAGTGACTACGCCGTCGAGATCAGTTCGATCGCCCTGCAGTCCGACGGCAGGATCCTTGTGGCCGGAAAGCACACCCTCTGTTGGTACGACGGCGGCGACGCGGAACTGGGAGGTGGCGGCTACGTCTGCGACAAAGGATGGTTTCTTCGAAGGCTGCACTCCGATGGCAGAAATGACGCCGGCTTCTCCCTTGGTGCGATTACCCTGAACGGCATTGGTCCCGTCGCCATTCAGCCGGATGGAAAGATTCTCGCCGGCGGCCGGGTTTCGAACCTTTATTACGACCCGGTTTCCGCGAGCTGGCAGGGTTCCGTCGATGCTTTTCTTCCTGAGTTCACCGCGGACGGCACGCCCGGCTTCGTTCTCGACAGCAGTGTTCTTGTTGAAGATTCCGATCGTTCGGGAGCGGTGTATGCGATTGCCGTGCCACCCGACGGAGCCATCGTGATCGCCGGATGGTTCGCTGTCGGCGACGGTTCCCCGTCCGGCGCTGTCGCGAGGCTGCGTTCCGACGGGAGCCTTGACAGCAGCTTTGGATCCGGGCTGGTCCCGACGGACCGCTTTGTGACGGCGCTCGCGCTTTCCCCGGATGGCAATGTGCTGGCGGGAGGCGGCTTCAGTGTAATCGGCGGCCTGCCGCGGGCACGCGTAGCGCGCCTGTTTGGAGCCTTCCCCGATCTGCAGATCTCCCTCGCCGGCCCAAATGCCTTGCTCACCTGGCCTGCCAACTGCGGCGACTACCAACTCCAGGAGTCACGAACTCTCGCCCCCGGTTCGTGGCTGGATGTAGCGCAGCCCGCAGCGCTCGAAAACGGAAGCCGCATCATCTCCATTCCAACCGACCGCGGGCCGCGCGACGATGGTTTGGCTTGGCTTGGCCGTCGTGGCGCTCTCTTACGCCGGTGGCAGCGAACGACAACGACTACATCTGGGTATCCAGTCTGGTCACTTTCGCGACACAGGCCGGAACGACCTACCGAATCGTGGTTGACGGATTCAACGGAGAATCCGGTGCGCTGTGGCTGCCTTGGAAAAGGGTTCCTCCAAATGACGACTTCGCTTCCGCCTCCGCGATCAGCGGGTTCTTTGTGCGCTAATTTGCCCGTCCCATTATCGTCTGGCCAGCCTGCCAACGAGCCGCACTGTGCCGGCGATCAGTGGTCGCAGGGCTTCTTGCTGGCAAACGAAGGCCGGAATTGTCCGCGGTTTGTCCCAGGGCGATGGAGCTCCAGGGCGGCGGCCGTAGCCTCCGGACATGCGAGTCTGGGCCAACATCTGGAGATGCGGCCCTCAGCGTATGGCAATGATGTGGCCTGGTCTCTTATTCGACTGCGCGCACTCTCAGTGCGCGGGCGACGCGCAACGGACTCTCCAATTCTAGTCGGCTGAGACGTCGCGAGCCGGTCTGTCGTTTTTCAGAAAACCTCTTCCGGTGGGCTTGGAAGACCGACTCGACAAAGGCTTGGCTCCCCAGGACGGCACCATCGGTGAAATACCGCACCCGCA